>DATKSB010000080.1:0-83528 GCA_035531855.1 Binataceae bacterium (SeqCode) | reverse complement strand
AGCCCGCGCGCGCGCGCAATCGCCGCGCGTCGCCGACTCGGGTGGTGACGCCGCTATGATCGAAATAATCGAGCAACGCGATCGCGAACTTGCGCGAGGCGCCGAGCAGATCGCGATAGGTCGCCGCGGTGATTTCCGGATTCTTCGCCAGATGCTCGACCAGCACCGAGCGCGCGTCATCGATCGCCGCGCGGCTGAAATACAGATCAGTTGCGATTTTAGCGAGCCGCCCCTCGCGCTCGAGCGCCGCCGCTATCGTGCGCATCTGCGCGAGCGTCGCCGGAGGGAGCTTAAGTTCGAGCGCGAGTTGTGTCAGGTCGGGCGGCTGATACCGCGCGGCTGCGAGAGCCTGTTCGATCTGCCCGCCGAGCAGGCCTTCCGCGCCGCCCAGATGCACCTGATGCGACGCAAGCCGCAGTACGCTGTCGTCGCGCACGATTCCGGTCTCGCGCCCGAGCCGATTGACAATCGAGCGGAACGCGCGCGCGCTTACCTCCCACGGCAGCCGCGAGCGTAGCGCTTCCATTTCGAGCCCGGGCGCAAGCGGCTCGGCCGCGTGATGCGCCGTCACGGCGGCGAGCGCAAAACGCCCGAGCGCGTCCCACTTCGCGGCGGTGGTGAAGCCTTCTTCGTCGCCCATCGAAAGCTTGATGAAGCGCGAGTCTTTCAGCGCCGCCGCGATCTCTTTTTGCGGCGCGTTCAGCAGTTGCTGCGCGCGCAGCGCGCTCAGCGCCAGGCTTTCCTGCAAATCGATCAGCGCTTCCAGCGCGTCGGCGCCCGCACCGTCGCGCAAAATCGCGAGATTCGCACGATAGCGCTCGATCGGTTTGCGCGCGCGCCGTCCGAGCGGGTTCAGCACCACGCCGCCGCCGAGGGTGCGCACATTGGTCTCGTCGCGAATCACAAAGCGGTCGCCGCCAAGCGCGACGATCGGATCGTCGGTAACGATCTGCACCAGGCAGCGCTCCTTGGGCGCGACCGCGGTTTTGTCTTCGAGCAGAATTGCGCGGCCGATCGTCTCCGCCGTACCGATATACAATCGCAGACGCGAGTTGGCGCGCAGCGGCCGTTTTGCTGCCGGGCGAATCTCCAGCGATGCGTCAAAGCGTGTGGTCGCGAAGTCGAGCTTCTCGTCGGCTAGCACCAGCCCGCGCTTGAGCTCGATTCGTTCCGCCCCCGCGAGGTTGAGCGCGACCCGCTGGCATCGCCCAGCGCTCTCGACCGCTTCGGAATGCATCTGCACCGCGCGCACGCGAACCTCGTCGCCGGCCGGCAGCACCCGCAGCTTCTGTCCGACGCGAACCTCGGCGCCAATCGCGGTGCCGGTCACGACCGCGCCGTGTCCTTTGATCGCGAATGATCGATCGATCGGCAGGCGGAAGATTCCGGTCGCGCGCCGCCCCTCGAACCCTTCGAGCTGGCGAACGATCTCGCCGCGCAATTCGTCCATCCCCGCGCCGGTCTGCGACGAGACCGCGAGTATCGGCGCGCCCTCGAGCGTTGTGCCTTCGGCGAGCAACTCGATCTCATCGCGCACCTCGCCGATTCGCGCGGCGTCGGCAAGATCGGATTTGGTGATCAAGAAAATTCCTCGGCGCGTGCCGAGCAGATGCAGGATGTCCAGATGCTCTTCGCTTTGCGGCATCACACCGTCGTCGGCCGCCACCGTGAACAACACCAGGTCGATACCGTGCGCGCCGGCCAGCATGTTGCGGATGAAGCGCTCATGCCCTGGCACATCGACCACGCCCGCGCGCGTCCCGTCGGGCAGCATGAAATACGCAAAACCAAGCTCGATCGAGATTCCCCGCTCGCGCTCTTCTTTCAGCCGGTCGGTCTCCTGCCCAGTCAGCCCGCGAACCAGCGCGGTCTTGCCGTGATCGATATGACCCGCGGTCCCGAGAATCGCGTGTGTAACCTGTACCGCCATCGCGCTGTTACATCCTGAATACGCCGAACTGGGCAGCCGGCGCGACGGGCGCATTGAGCGCCGCCGCGATTCCGAGCGCCAGCGCGTTGCGCGTCTCCACCGGATCGATCACGCCGTCGTCCCACAGCCGCGCCGACGAGTAGTAGCAGCTCGATTCGAGTTCGTACTTCTCGAGCGTCGGACGGGTGAACTCGCGCTGCTCGACCGGACTCATCGTCTGGCCGTCGCGCTTCAACTGTTCGAGCTTCACCGTCAGCAGCGTGTTCGCGGCCTGCTCGCCGCCCATCACTGAGATGCGCGAGTTCGGCCACATGAACATCAGGCGCGGTCCAAATGCGCGTCCGCACATCCCATAATTTCCTGCGCCGTTGGACGCGCCGATGATCACGGTAAACTTCGGTACTTGCGCGTTGGCGACAGCGTTGACCATCTTGGCGCCGTCCTTTGCGATTCCGCCCTGCTCGTAGCGTTTGCCGACGATGAACCCGGTGATGTTCTGGAGAAAGACCAGCGGGATGCGCCGCGCACAGCAGAGCTCGATGAAGTGCGTGGCCTTAAGCGCCGATTCGCTGAACAGCACGCCATTGTTCGCGATGATACCGGCGGGGTAGCCGAAGATTCGCGCGAAGCCGGTGACAAGGGTGTTTCCATAGCGCGGCTTGAATTCGTGCATCCTGCTGCCATCGACGATTCGCGCGATCACCTCGCGCACGTCATAGGGTTTACGCGTGTCCGAAGGAATCACGCCGTAAAGTTCGGCGGGATCGTAGTAGGGGTCTTCCGGCGGGTCCTGAACGCCGATGCTCGATTCGCGCGGACCCAGGTTTTCGAAAATCGCGCGCGCGATTCGCAGCGCGTCTTCGTCGTCTTCCGCCAGATGATCGCTCACGCCCGACAGCCTCGTATGCACGTCGCCTCCGCCAAGCTCTTCGGCGCTGACTTCCTCTCCGGTCGCGGCGCGCACCAGCGGAGGGCCGGCCAGAAAGATCGTCCCCTGCTCGCGCACTATTATATTCTCGTCGCACATCGCGGGTACGTACGCGCCGCCCGCCGTGCACGAGCCCATCACGACCGCGACCTGCGCGATTCCCATCGCCGACATCCGCGCCTGGTTGTAGAAGATGCGCCCGAAGTGATCGCGGTCGGGAAAAACCTCCGCCTGCAGCGGCAGAAACGCGCCGCCCGAATCGACCAGGTAAACGCACGGCAGGCGATTCTCCATCGCGATCTCCTGCGCTCGCAGATGCTTCTTCACCGTCATCGGATAGTACGTGCCGCCTTTGACCGTCGCGTCGTTCGCGATCACGATCACCTCGCGGCCATGCACGCGTCCGATTCCAGTCACCAGACTCGCTCCCGGCGCCTCGCCGCCGTACATCCCATGCGCCGCCAGCGTCGAGAGCTCGAGGAACGGGCTCCCGTCGTCGAGCAGCTTGCGCACCCGGTCGCGCGCGAGCAGCTTGCCGCGTTCCAGATGGCGCTTGCGCGCATGCTCGGGACCGCCCGCCCGGACGCGCTCGATTTCGGCGCGCAGCGCTTGCACCTGCGCCGCAATCACCTCGCGGTTTTTACGGAATTCCTCTGACGAGGTCTGGATGCGCGATTCCATTCGATCCATAGCTGTCCTCAAGATCTCTTCATGATGCCTGCCGCCGGAGTTTCGGCTAGATATTAGCGTTAAGCCGCCCTGCTTGCGCAGTGCAAGGCAGCGGCGCATTGGAAGATTTGAGAAGAGATTTGAGACCATGCGTGATCGCGATCTCAGAGCGTTGGAATTCGACAAGGTGCTGAAGCTCGTCGCCACCCACGCCGCCTCCGAGCCGGGACGCGCGGCGACGATACGGCTGCGGCCCGCGATCGCGCCCGCCGAGGTTCGCGATCTCCTGCGCGCCAGCGCCGAGATGGTCGAGTTGCGCGCGCACACCGGCTCGCTGCCGATGCAATCCTTCGCCGATCAGCGCAACCTGCTGCTGGTGGCCGCGCGCAGCGGCGCGGTGCTCGACGGCGCGTCGCTGCTGCTGATTCGCGATTTCACCCTCGCCTCTCGCCACGTGGCGGGCTTCATGCGCTCGCGCGTAGAGCGGCTGCCGCATCTCGCTGGACTGCATCAGAACCTGCTCGCACCCAAAGAGCTTGCCGACGCGCTTCTGTCCGCCCTCGCCGACGACGCGACCCTGCTCGACGACGCCAGCCCAGAGCTGCGCCGGTTGCGCCGGCGTCTGCGCGACGAACGCAGTGAGCTCGAAACGCGGCTTGCGCGCTCGCTCAGCGCGGGCGGGATGGAGCCGTTCGTTTCAGATTTTGTCGTGACGGTCCGCAACCGCCGCTTCGTGCTGCCGCTCAAGCTCAACTACGCCGAACGCCTGGAAGGTATCGTGCAGGACCGCTCGGTCTCGGGCGAGACGCTGTTCGTCGAACCGATGTGGGCGGTCGAGTTGAACAACCGCGTGATGATGCTCGAGCGTGAGGCCGAGGCGGAAGAACAGCGAATCCTGGCCGCGCTAACCGCGATGACCGGCGGGTACGCCCCCGAGCTCGAGCTGACCTTCGCCGCGATGGTCGAGCTTGACGCCCTCAACGCGCGTGCGATCTTCGCCGAGCGCTGCGCCTGCGTCGAGCCCGAGATTGTTGACGACGGAATTGACTTCACCGACGCGCGCCATCCCCTGCTCTTGCAAAGCGGACGCGAGGTCGTGCCGATCGACGTAAGTATCGCGCCCGGACAGCATGGCCTGGTCATTTCAGGACCGAACACCGGCGGCAAAACCGTTGCGCTGAAAACCATCGGCCTGCTCTCCTTGATGGCGCAAACCGGGTTGCTGATTCCCTCGCGCGCCGGTAGCAAGGCGATGGTGTTTCGCAGCGTGTTCGCCGATATCGGCGACGAACAATCAATCGAAGCCAACCTCTCGAGCTTCTCCGGCCATATCGCCAACCTGTCCGAGATTGTCCGCTCGCTCGACGAACCGGCGCTGGTGATCCTCGACGAGCCGGGCGCGGGCACCGACCCGGCCGAGGGCGCCGCGCTCGCAATCGGACTTATGAATCATCTTGCGGCGCGGCGCTGCATGGTCGCGATCGCGACGCACTCGACCGCCGTCAAGCTGCACGCATACTCGCGCGCGGACTTCGACGCCGCCGCCGTCGATTTCGATCCCGATCGGCTGACCCCTCTTTACCGCCTGAAGCCGCATACGATAGGGCAGAGCTATGGATTGGCGGTCGCGCGCCGCTTGGGCCTACCCGAAGAGATAATCAGCGCGGCCGAAGCCGCGATGGGCGCGGGGAGCGTCGAGCTCGACCAGGCGCTCACTCGCCTCGAGGCTGAGCGCACGCGGATTCGCGACGACGCCGAAGGCGCACAAGCGCGTCAGCAGGAACTCGAGCGCGATCTACGCGAGGCTCGCGCACAGACTGAGCGCGTGCGCGAAAAATCCGAGCTCGAGCGCGTGCGCGGCCGCACCGCGGTGAACGAGATGATCGAGAACCTGCGCCGCGAGGGCTCGGAGCTGATGCGCGAGCTCAAGGAACGCTCCAAATCGCGCACCGACCTGGGCAAGTTCGTGACCGACGCGTCGGCGCGGCTCGAAACCGCGGCACCCTCGCGCGAATCGGATCGGCCCGCGACAGGTGACGCGCCGCTGCGGCCGGGCGATCAGGTCGAACTCGGTGAGATTCGCGCCGAGCTGCTCTCGATCGATTCGGAGAAGGCCGTGATCGTTCGCGGCGGACTCAAAATCGAAGTCTCGCCCGAGCGCCTGCGCCGCGCACGCGAGAATGTCGCGCAGCCGCACGCGGCCGCACGCAAAGAGCCGAGCCACGCGGTCACTTTCACCACCGACGCGGGCGAGCATGCGGAACTGAATCTTATTGGGATGCGCTCGGGTGACGCGCTGCGAAAACTCGAAGAATTTCTCGACCAGGCGTTTCTGACCAACCGCGCCGAGGTGCGAATCGTCCACGGAATCGGCTCGGGCGCGCTGCGCAGAGCGATCCAGGAATATCTTGGAACCTCGCCCTACTGCGCGTCGTTCATACCCGCCGATCCGCACCACGGCGGCGCCGGGGCGACTATCGTGCGGCTGAACCTGTAAGGCTCGCCGCCGCTATCAGACTCGCGGACGAATCGGAATCACGCCCCAGTGCTCTGGCGGATGCGGCGTGAATCTGGCCGCCGCCGCGTTGCGGGCCATCGTCTTGAACGAGCCCGCCTTCTGCGCGGCGTGGGCGTAGCAAAAGCCCATCACTGCGGGATCCCCTTCCTCTTCCCCCACCACGACGAACACCCGCGCACGCGCCGGCGTGCGTTCCTGCAGACATACGGAGCAGGTGATGCGTCCGAAGAACTGCCGAACTCGTGTTTCCATACCGTCCCCTTGATGCCAAATTTAACGCGGCCCCGCAAGCCCCCGCCCCAGATCATCCCCGCGACGACCATGATACTACCAAATGTAGAGTTATAATACTAGAGAGCCGCAGGCCGCATCCTGGCGAGCGCCCGCACGCGCTAGAACAACTTCTTCAGATTGTTCAGCGGATTCGAGTCCGAGCCGTTGCCGGAATTGCCGCTGCCGCCCAGGATCTTGCCGAGCCCCTTCTTGCCGAGAAGCTTGCCCAGCGCTTTCTGGCCCTGCTCCGAAAGCGCGCGCTGCGCCAGCTCCTCGATATCGGGCACCACTATCGGCTTGGGCAACCGCCCCGTGATCTGCAGCGGAAAATCGATCTGATCGTTCTTGTTGCTGATATAAGCCACGGCTGGCTTCCGCGCGACGATCTCCCTGGTCAACTCCTTCGTCAGCAGGATCCGCGCCGCCATATCGAGGTTGCGGTCCATGTCGATCCATCCGTCACCGGTGAGCGAGTAATCCACATTCTTGATCAGGATGTCGTGCGAGGTGACGCGCTGCCTCTTCAACACCAACGTCAGCGAGGCCGACTGAATATCGGTGTCCGGATTCTTGAACAGCTCCGGATGGTTATTCACCACTGAGCCTGGCACCAGGTTTCCGATTCCGGGCAACTTGTCGATCTTCTTAAGGGCAGTCGCCGCGACGTTGATGCCAATCAGCTTACCCTGCGTCAGCAGAATCTTGCCGGTGCCGGCGAGCGTGGGTTTGATTTGATCGAATTTGCCCGAGATGCCCGAGAGCTGAAGGTTGCCGGTCAGTATTCCGCGCACCTTTTGCGCGGCCTTCGCTTTCTGCGACGCCAGCGCCTGCTGCACGTCCACGTTGGCGATCGCCACCGAAGTATTAAACGGCGCCGACACCATGAGCTGAGTCTCGCCGGTCCCCGCGATCTGGCCGCTGAACGCACCGACGTTCAGCTCCATCACGCGCAGCCGCTTGCCTTCGAGCGAGGTGGTGAGCTTCAGGTTCGTGTACGCGACGTTGTTCAGAAGCCCGGCCGGCGACGTGAGCTTGTTTTCGTCATCGATCCCGAACGCCTTCATGCTCGCGGTGCCGGTCGCCTTGATGTTGTTGAGCTGCTCGTCGGCCGGACGGCCCGGCGCGAAATCCGCGGTGTGAATCGCGTCAGCGGTCAAATCGTAGCTGACGACCGGCGGATAGATCGGATCGGCATGCGCCTTCAGGGTTGCGTTCGCCGCACCGACGTTGAAGGTCAGCGGACCGATATCGGCAGTGGCGCCCGCAAGCTTGATATCCCCGGTCACATTGCTGACCGCGTTGGCTCCGCCCGCCTGCGCGCCCGGCTTGGGAATCGTCACGCCGCTGAGCGATACGACGCCGTTGGCGGTGGGCTTGCCATCGGCGATGCTCAGGTCGGTGTGAATTTCGGTCTTGCCGGTCACGCCAAGCTTCGCGGCCACCGGCGCCAGCTTTGCCAGCGATCCGATATCGAACTGATTGGTGTCGATCCGTCCGCTAAAGTTGCCGCCGCCGAACACAATCCTGGTGGCCTTCAAATCGAGCGTGTCCAGAGTCACCTGCGCCACCGCGATACTCACCTTCGATCCTTCACGGTCGCCATCGACGCCGACCTTGAGCGCGGTGCCCGCAGGCTTGATAAACGAGTCGCCGAAACTCACCTGATTCGAGGTCAAATCGGTTGCACCATGAAGATGCAGCTCGTCGAGGCGTCCTTTGGCCGTCGCGTCGAAGTTGATGCTGTCGGAGATTTCCAGCTTGGCCGGAAGAGCGCGCTGGAGCTGCTCGAATTTGCGAAAATCCGCCAGCGCGAACGGTCCCGCTTTGAGGCTCAGGTCCAGAGGCACCGCGTTCACATCGATACCCGCGCCGCTGAGCAGCGGTCCGACCTGGCCGCTTAGCTCGACGTTCTGCGCGTTGGCTTCGAGCGCATTCATCTTCAGGTCAATCGCGAACGCCGAGTTGAAACTGAAATTTGTCAGCTCGAAATCGATTCCGGAGACCTCGACTGGCGGCTGGCTCGCGTCGCGATAGACAATCTCGCCCTGATCGATCGAAAAATTCGCGACGTGCAGCGCGTCCAGATGTTTGCGATCGCGCTCTTCTTTGCGCCGCGTTTCCTCCATCGGATTGCCCTGGACCGGACCGCGAGCCGCGGAGTTTTCGCCGCCCGCCGCTTCGCCCTGCTCGGAAGCCTTAGCGTGCTTTTTCCCGAGGGTCGCAAGATTGAGCTGCCCGTTCGCGTCGCGGATGATCCGTATCTCCGGATGTCTCAGCACGACCTTGTTGATCCTTAGCTGGCGCGCCAAAAGTGGAATCAGCTCGACTTGCGCATACACATTCGAGGACGTGATGAAGGGTTTGGCCGAGAACGCGGGGTCGTCGCCAATTTCCACCCCCGACAGATCGGCCACGATACCCCATCCGAATTCGGCCTTGATGCTCTCGACGCGAACGCTGCGGCCCATCGACTCGCTCACCCGGGCCAGCACCCGATCGCGATTGTCCGCAATAATCGAGTTCAAATTGGCGTCGGCGTAAATCAGGATCGCGGCGATCGCGACGAGAATCCCGCCCAGCGCGGCGCCGATGATGACGAGTGATTTGCGCATCGCCCAATTTCCCCTTTCCGCAAGCTGACCGTCCGCCGCAGTTTAACCAATCAGCTGCTTAGACGCGACGACGCGGGGCCGTTCCACGCGCAGGTCCCGCGCGGCATAATAAATCCGAAGTTCCGTGCGACGCGCGTGATTGCGAATCGCGATGGCCCGCAAAAAGAAAATCCGCCGCTCCGCTGACGACCCCGCCGCCGCAAAGACGGCGATCAATCAGCCGGTCAGTTTCTCGCCGTTCAAGGATCTGAAAAAGCTCGTCGGCCAGCGGCCGGTAAGCCGTCCCGCCGCGCCGGCCAAGCCCGCGCCGCCGTCTGCTTTGGTGATCGCTGAACCTGCGGTCCCTGTCGATGACGCCGCGTTGTTTCGTGAAGCGTTCGCCGGTGTGCGCCCACTCGACGCGACCCGTGCGGGCAGAACCCCGGTCGAGCCGCGCGTCGAGCACAAGGTCGTCAGCGAAGACGCCGAGGTCGTCGCGCGGCTGTCGGACCTGGTGTCCGGCCATGGGACCTTCGACGTCACCGAGACTGAGGAATATGTTGAAGGCGCGCGCGTCGGAATCGACCCGCGGATGGTCACGCGGCTGCGCCGCGGAGAATTCGCGATGCAGGAGCACGTCGATTTGCACGGGATGATTCAGCCCGATGCGCATGCGGCTCTGACCGCGTTCATCGTGGATTCCGTGCGCAAGGGGCATCGCAGTGTGCTGGTGGTACATGGCAGAGGACTGGGTTCGCCCGGTGGCCGTCCAGTCCTGAAGCATGCCACGGTCGAGTGGCTCTCGCACGGGACGATCGGCGGCCACGTGCTGGCATTCACGACCGCCCGCCCGGCCGACGGCGGAGCAGGCGCGATGTACGTCCTGCTGCGCCGCGAAAAGCAGCGCGCCCCCTTCGACATCCTGCAAGGCGCCAAGCGCCGGGGATGAACGACAGCGCCTTCGACCGCGCGTTTCTTCTCTGCAATCCGAAAAGAAAGCGGGCGCCGCTTTTCGCGGAGCCCGCCTATCAAACCTGGTCGTTACGGCAGATGCGACTAAATCTTCGCCTGCAGGAAAAATGCGATGACCAATGCGTACAGAGTCAGCGCTTCGATAAACGCAAGCCCGATGATCATCGGAACGAAAATCTGGCCGGCACTGTTCGGATTGCGCCCGATCGATTCCATCGCCGACGCGGCCATCCTGCCCTGACCAATCGCGCTCCCAAAGGCGGCAATTCCGATGCCGATATTCGCCGCCAGCGCGATCAACCCCGCGCGCAGCGGAGCGCCTGAACCGCCTGCCGCGGCGGCCTCTTGCGCCATCGCCAGCATCGGCGAAGCTAGAATCGCGACGCCCAGCATCGCGATCACCGTACCCATTTTGCGAACCATCTCGAGTCCTCCTCGTTTTGCGCGCTTCCGGCGCCCGCGCCGCCACATCTTCTGTCCTCTACCACCACCAATTCGGACGGGCGTCCCTGGTCGCGAAAAATCCCTACATAAATTTTCGTCTAATGTTCGTGGCTCGCGGCCAGCCGTACATAGGCCATCGATAGCACCACAAAAATGATCGCCTGGATTATGCACACGATCGCGCCGAGCGCATAGAAGGCCAGCGGAATCACCAGCTTCGTCAGCCCGGTGAAGATGCTGAGCACGGTATGGTCGGCAAACATGTTCGCGTAAAGACGGATACCGAGCGAGAACGGGCGGAACAAATTGTCCGCCAGCTCGATCGGCAGCATCAGAAACGCCAGCGGCAGGTACGGTCCGAGAAAGCTTTTGAGATACCAGGCGCCCTGCGATCTGAAGCCCTGCACGATGTAGTAGCCGAAGCAGATTGTTCCGAGCGCGAAAGTCAGATCGGAATCTCCGGTCGGCGGTTCCATTCCGGGAATCAAGCCAAAGAAGTTCGCAAACAGGATGAATACGAAAATACATCCGAAAAACGGCACCAGCGCCCGGTAGCCGTGGGTTTCGAGCACGTCATGAACGAAGCCATCGAGCCATTCGACCAGCACTTCGCACATCGCGCGCAGGCTCATCCCGTCGTCGGGAACGACCGGGTCCTTGGCGCGGGCGAGCGCGCGGCGCGCGGCGAACCCGAACACGATCAGGATTCCCATCACGATCCAGGTTCCGACAATAACTTCGGGGACTTTTCCGCCGCCGATCAGCTCGAGAAAATTGACCGATTTCTGCAAAGGAGATTCTCCGTGCGCACTCGCTCAGGCCGCGCCAGCGAGCGAGGCTCGTCCGGTTTCAATAATGATGGCGGCCAACTGAGTCAAGACGCCGAAGCCGAACCCAAGTCCGTCAATATGCGCGCGCGTGAAAGCCAGGTACACCAGACCCACCACGATGAGCAGTTTGAGCGGTATTGCGGCCGCGCCCAGACGCGCTGCGTTGCCGGAAATTCCCGCGCCGGCGGCGGCCAGGACTAGGCGTCCAAGGGCAGCGAGAATCCATAGATTGGCGATCACCACTGCGCCGCCAAGCATGCATCCGATCGCGGAGTTGATCGAGACCAGGTAAGCAAGCGCAGCCGCGGTGAGCGCGACCAGCAGAACATTGGTGCGCTGAATCGCCGCGATGGTCGGAACCGCCCACCCGAGCGTCATTGCCCGAGCGTCCGCTGCGCGAGCTGAAGCTCACGGATCAGGCGGTAGAAGCCAAGGCCCAGGCCCGCCATGAACAGCGCGAACGTCAACCACGGATCGGTTTTGAAATAGAGATCGAGATAGTGGCCGACCACGGCGCCAGCGATGATCGGACCTGAAAACTCGAATCCGATCGCCATGAAACGCGCCGCCTTGCCCGCCGTCCACTGCATTACCGCTAGCCTCGAGCGGCGATCTCGAGCGCGTCGTGCACGCTCGATACGGTCGCATCGATATCCGCATCGCTGTGCGCGGATGAAACGAATAACGCCTCGAATTGCGACGGTGGGATATTGACGCCCCGCTCGAGCATCGCATGGAAGAATCGTGCGAACTTGGCCGTGTCGGACGTCCGCGCGTCATTTGCGTTGCGGACCTGCAACGGACCCAGAAACATCGTCAGCAACGACCCCGCACGATTGACGCATCCGCGTTCCTCGCAGCGCACGAGAGCATCGCGAAGCCCCGCCTCGAGCCGCGCACCGGCAACTTCGAGCCGTTCGTAGAAGCCCGCTTCCTTGAGCAGCTTCAGCGTCTCGATCCCCGCCCGCACCGACAGCGGATTCCCCGATAGCGTCCCCGCCTGATAGACCGGCCCATCGGGCGCGAGCAGATCCATCAACTTCGCGGGTCCGGCGACCGCGCCGATCGGCAATCCGCCGCCGATTATTTTTCCCAGCATGACCAGGTCGGGGCCGATGCCAAGTTTTTCGCTCGCGGAGCCGAAGCTCAGGCGAAAACCGGTAATCACCTCGTCACAGATCAGCAGCGCACCGTTTCGATGCGCGACCCTTTCGAGCGCTTGCAGAAATCCGGTCTCGGGAAGAACCACTCCCATATTCGCAGCGATCGGCTCGACGATCACCGCCGCGATTCGATCACGATTGTTCCTGAAGAGTTCTTCGACGCTGTCGATCGAGTTGTAGGTCGCCACCATCGTAAGCGCCGCCAGTTCCTCCGGAACGCCCGCGCTGTCGGGCAAGCTGAGCGTCATCGCGCCCGAACCGGCGCGCACCAGCATCGAATCGCTATGCCCATGGTAGCATCCGTCGAATTTGATTATCGCAGGACGTCCGGTCGCGGCGCGCGCGATTCTGAGCGCGGTCATGCCGGCTTCGGTGCCGGAGCTGACGAGGCGAATTTTTTCCGCAATTGCGATGGCCGAGGTGATGATCTCTGCGATCTCGATCTCAAGTTCGGTCGAGGCGCCGAAGCCCAGACCGCCGCGCGCTTGTTTCGCGATCGCTTCGATTACCGCGGGATGCGCGTGGCCTGCGATGGCGGGACCGTAGGAGCCTACGTAGTCAAATAATTGATTGCCGTCGGCGTCAAAAAGGAATACGCCGCCGGCGCGGGCGATAAACCGCGGCGAACCGCCGACTGCCTTCCACGCGCGCACCGGAGAATTCACCGCGCCGGGAATTATCTTCTGCGCGCGAGCGAGCAACTCGCGTGAATTTTTATCGGAAGACATCAATCGTATCCTGTGAGTCGCCAGCTAACATCGCGCGCCGATGCAGTCAAACGCGTATTGGATCGCACTCGGCGTTCGCGTACGAAGAAATTTGTGATCGAGTACAACGGCTCCAGGAGCCATCGTGCCGGATCGCACGATCGAAGCCGGAATTTACGCGAAAGGATGACATCAAGTCGATCACAAAATTTTCCTTTACGTTCCGCAATGATACGAGATTCTGCGCGCGCGCACTTGTCAGTAATCGGAAAAGAGCTTATCACGTTGCCTTGGCCGCGAGACTTTTCCGCACGCACATCTTTTTGAAGCGAAAATTCTGGCGACCTTCGTGATCATCGATGGCTCGAAAGCGCACGCACTTTGCCGTTGCTGTTCCAGAGAATTCAGAAGCTGACAGAACCGTAAACCGCACCAGCGAGTTGATAGCCGGTCGTAATTCGGCCCGAATCTGCTTTCAGGACGGACCAAAACAGTGCTTATCCACAGATGTGGATAAGCTTGTGCAGAAATGATCGCTGGGCGCGGCGTACGGCCGGATCCGGACCTTGCCGATCGGCGGCCCGGAGACTTGGGGAGGACAACGAATGAACGGGTTATGGCGCAAAGCCAATGACCGCTTGCGTGAAGAACTTGGACAAGTTGGATTTGAAACCTGGATCGGACCGCTGAGCTTTGTCGGACAACAAGGCCGAACAGTTACGATCGAGGCGCCCAACCGATTCTTCCGCGACTGGGTTAATGAACGCTACCTTCCGATGCTGCAGAAGTCGCTCTCGGAGGAGGCCGGCGAGCCGGTCGAGGTCAAGCTGACCTTGGGCGAGAGCGCCGGCGCGACTGCGGCGCCGCACGGGAACGGCAATGGCAATTCCAATGGACACGGCAACGGCGGCAATGGCAACGGACATCATGCCGCGAAAGCGTCTGCCACCAGAGAGCCGGTCCGAGCGGAACGCCATCCGCAACTGAACCCGCGTTATACCCTGGCGGAGTTCGTGGTTGGCTCGGCCAACCAATTCGCGCATGCAGCCGCACTGGCAGTGGCTAACCAGCCGGGCGACAAATACAACCCGCTCTTCATCTATGGCGGAGTCGGCCTGGGCAAGACTCATCTGGTGACCGCGATCGGGCATCACATCTACGGCAGCGGCGATCGGCCGCGCAAAGTACTGTTCATGCCGGCAGAAGTCTTCATGAATGAGCTTATCGGCTCGATCCGGCGTGACCGGATGAACGAGTTTCGCGAAAAGTTCCGCCTGGTCGATGCGCTCATCCTGGACGACATCCAGTTCCTGGCCGGCCGCGAACGCACCCAGGAAGAATTTTTTCATACGTTCAATTCGCTGCACGCCGACCGGCATCAGATCATCCTGACCTCGGACAAAGTGCCGCGCGAGATTCCGGGGCTCGAAGAACGCCTGCGCAATCGGTTCGAATCGGGACTTATCGCGGATATTGCGCCGCCCGATCTCGAAACTCGAGTCGCAATCGTCCAAAAGAAGGCTGCGCTGGACAATCTGCATCTTGCGCAGGACGTCGCGCTCTATATCGCGCAGAGCATCCAGTCCAACGTGCGCGAACTCGAAGGATGCCTGACCCGGCTCGGAGCGCTCGCGTCGCTCAGCAAATCGGCGATCACGCTGGACTTCGCGCGGCAGGCGTTGCACGATCTGATTCGCAATCACGAAGCCAAGCCCGACGTCGAGATGATCCAGAGAACGGTCTCAGACTTTTTTCATATCCGGCTGATCGATTTGAAATCGAAAAAACGAACCCAGCACATCGCGTTTTGCCGGCAAGTTGCGATGTACCTGTGCCGCAAGCTGACCGCCAGCTCGTTTCCGGTTATTGGCGAGGCGTTTGGCCGCGACCATTCCACGGTGATCCATGCACACAACCTGATTCAGCGGCGTGTAACCAACGACTCGGCTTTTCGGCTCTCGATCGAGAAGATCGAACGCGATCTAAAAGCGATCCGCGCTAATGCCGCCTGATGTGGAGAAACCTGTGGAGCGCTTCTGGATAACTTGGCTCAAAACTCGTACCCAATCGGTCAGGCGCGGATCGCAGAGATCGAGACGGCAAATCGCCGACAGCTTGTACCATCACGATTCACGTTGAAAATCAGGTACTTGATGGAGTACTCAACAAATCAACACCCTCTACGGGTCTTACTGATCTTTAAATTTAAGATCTCTTAAGAAGAATAGCAGGCAGGACGGACAGTTCATGGGATTGGTAATTGACCGCGGAGCTTTGCAGACCGCGCTGGCGATGATGCAGGGGATCGTA
The DNA here is from genome assembly GCA_035531855.1 of Binataceae bacterium (SeqCode). Taxonomy (GTDB): domain Bacteria; phylum Desulfobacterota; class Binatia; order Binatales; family Binataceae; genus JBARDN01. The sequence goes on along the minus strand of DATKSB010000080.1, from coordinate 68,193 downwards.
GAACGACGGACAACGGTGCCGATTCTCGGGCACGTTCTCCTGGAACCCGGAAGCGGAAGCCTAAAGCTTAGCGCAACCGATCTGGAAGTCGGAATCTGTACCGAAATCGCGGCGCGCACCGCCAAGGACAAGAGCATCACGCTCAACGCGCGAAAACTTTTCGAAATCGTGCGCGAGGCCGAAGGCGACGAGGTCAAACTCGACACGCTCGACAACGATTGGGTCGAGCTCAAATGCGGACGCGCGAAATTCAAAATGATGGGCCTCGATCCGCGCTCATTTCCCGCGATGCCCAGCCAGAGCGCCGCAAAAACCGAAAATGCGGCTGCCAAAAAAGTGCTCAAGGCCGAACTTGGAATTGCCTCGACCGTGCTGGCTTCGATGATCGACAAGACGGTTTTCTCCGTCAGCCCCGACGAAGCGCGCTACAACCTGAGCGGAGTTTATCTTGAAGCCGCAGGTCCGGGCGGAGTGCGGATGGTCGCGACCGACGGGCATCGGCTATCGATGGTCGAGCGGGAAGCTCCGGGCTTCGTTATGGAAGGCGGCGCGATTATCCCGCGCAAGGGTTTGCAGGAACTGCGCAAGATTCTGGACCAGACCGGCGATCAGGACGTTAAACTTTCGCTCGACGGCCAGCTTGCCTACATGAAACGCGGCTCGACCGAAGTCTCGATGCGGCTGGTCGAGGGCGAGTTTCCCGACTATCGCGGCGTGATCCCGAAAGAATCGAAGCACGCGATCGGGGTTGATCGCGACGCACTGTTCGCGGCAATCAAGCGGGCGGCAATTTTCTCGAACGAGCGTTATCACGGGGTAAAGTTCGCGCTCACCTCGGGCAGCCTGACGGTTTCATCGACCAGCCCGGAAATGGGTGAGGCGAGCGAGTCGCTCGACGTTGACTTCAGAGGCGAAGAGTTCGCGATCGGATTCAACGCGAACTATCTGCGCGATGTCCTCGGCGTGATTCCGTCGGGCAACAAAGTCGAGCTCGGACTCAGCGACGACGTCAGCCCCGGCGTAGTGAGAACCGAAGCGGACACGAAATTCACCTATGTCGTAATGCCGATGCGTCTTTAGCGCGAGATCTTCAGCAACACAACTTTATTGCGCACTTGCTCTGGCGTTTCCCACGGAAAAGAAGCCTCGTGCAGAAGCTCCGTCGCTGGAACCCCAAGCGACGGTACGTCACGGCGCCGAACGATCATCCAGCGAATATCATCGTTGGCCAACGCGCTCTTCAAGTCCCGCAAATGATTAAATTCCGGCAGCGGAGCCGGCGGATTCAGATAAAACAGCGGCCCTTCGGTTCGATACAGGGCCAGATGGCTGGTGTCGCCGCGCAGGAGTTGCAGCGTCTGCAGCCCGAACGGTTTCTCGCCGCGATATGCGTCCGCCGCCGGCATCGCGAACACGAAGATGTACAGCATGACGCCGTACGCGATGACGCCCATCGAGACCGCGACGCGCTCGGGCCGGTAATTGCGCAGCACATACGCGATACTCGCGATGCTGACGACCCATGCGATCGCGAAGAACATGCGATCCGGCGCCGCCGGCAGCAGCGCCATCGAGCCGCGCAGAATCATCGACGGCGGCAAGAGCACGACGACGCCGAGAATTGTACCGATCGCGGTGAGACCATAACCGATCGCGAGCAGGATGCGAGACCATCGCGAGCGGAGCATGTCTCCGGCCAGGATTCTCGCGACGAGAAGCGCTCCGGCGGGAAGAATCGGCAGGATGTAATAGCTGCGGCGCGATCCGGAAACCGTATAAAAGACGAATGTCGCCCAGAAATAAATTAGTGCGAAGCGATCGCTGCGCGCGGGTTCGATTTGCTCGCGACGGCGCTGATGCGCCTCGACCAGCGCGGCCGGCAGGAGCATCGCCCACGGCGCCATGAGCGCGAAAATTACGTAAACATAAAGATAAACCGGACCGCGATGATCGAACGGATGGAAGAAGCGCACCACGTTCTCGCGCCATACCATCTGCAGGCCTTTGTCCGAGCCTTCGACCTGCTTCGAGAACCAGAACGGGAACGAGTAGAGCGCGATTCCGATCGCGATCGCCGGAATCGATTTCCAGGTGAACAGCCATCGATTGCGCTCGGTTACCCATCGGACGCGCGAACTTATCGCACCGTGCAGGATCGCGTCGCCGAACGCGCGCCAACCCTGCGCGAGGGTGCAGTACAGCCCGATCACCATGATGGGCAAAACGAAGCCAAGCAGGCCCTTGGTCAGCGACGTGAGCGCCATGATGATCCAGAGTCCGACGACCCGCCATCCGTCCTGGCGGTTTTCGTATTTCAGAAACAGCAGCAGCGCGGCGAGCTCTCCGGTCAGTGTCTCGACATCGGCGGAGGCGTTGCGTGAAAAAAACACGAAACTGAAGCTGGTCGCTAAAATTACGCCGGAGACGATCGCGGTGCGCGAGTCGTACAAACGCCGCGCCAGCATCATCAGGAGCGCTACGCCGAGCACGCCGGCGACGGCGCATGGCAATCGCGCCGCGAGTTCGTTCATCCCGCCGGAGAGGTAAGTGGACCAAATGACGAGCCAGTAGGAGCCGAGCGGTTTATCGTAATAGACGCGGCCGTTGATGGTCGGCCAGAAGTAGTTGTGGGTCGCGAGCATCTCGCGCGCGATCTCGGCCCATCGAAATTCCGACGACCATAGCGCGCGAGCCCCCAGGCGGGTGAAAAACAAAATCGCCGACAGCGCCAGGATCGCGAAGAACCATCGCCGCCAGAGCATATCGGCGGACGAAGTCTGGTCGCGGAGACTGGTCGGACTGGAGCTCATCGGGGGAAATTCTATCCGTCGGCGGCGTATCGCCGCCATACTGCCACGCAGATTGCGCCGACTCTGCGTGGCGCCGTCGGCAGGTGCATGCTAGCGTCGAAAATGCACACGCATCCTGATCAACCCTCAATTTGAGCTGGGGCCACATGAGCGAACATCACGACTCCGCGCATCCGGCGCGAGGCAAAACCAATCGCCTGATAGGCGAGCAGAGTCCCTATCTGCGCCAGCATGCGCACAATCCCGTCGATTGGTATCCATGGGGCGCCGAGGCGCTCGCGCGCGCGAAGGCCGAGAACAAGCCGATCCTGCTTTCGATTGGGTACTCCGCGTGCCATTGGTGCCACGTGATGGAGCGCGAGTCGTTCGAGAACGAAGCGATCGCGGCGCTGATGAATGAAAATTTCGTGTCGATCAAAGTCGATCGCGAAGAACGGCCCGACCTCGACCAGATTTATATGGACGCGGTCCAGATGATCACCGGGCGCGGCGGATGGCCACTTACGATGTTCCTCACTCCCGACGCGCGGCCGTTTTTCGGCGGCACCTATTGGCCGCCCGAGGATCGGCAGGGGATGCCGGGATTTCCCAAGGTTCTAACCGCGGTCGCGAATGCTTTTCGCAACGGCGCGCACGAGGTTTCGCACAACGTCGAGAAACTCGGTGCCGCGCTGGGTGCGCTTTCGGAATACGAACCCAAATCCGGCGAGTTGCGGCCCGACCAGGCCGTGGTTGCGGCGCGCGCGCTGGCGGGAGCGTACGACAGCGTGAACGGCGGAATTGGCGGAGCGCCGAAATTTCCCAACACTTTCGTATTCTCGCTTTTTCTTCGTGTCTTCGACGCCGAAGGTGACGAAGCGATGGGCGAGATCGTGCGGCACACGCTCAAGAAGATGGCGCGCGGCGGAATCTACGATCAGATCGGTGGCGGATTTCATCGTTACAGCGTCGATGAGCGATGGCTGGTGCCGCATTTCGAGAAAATGCTCTACTACAATGCGCAGCTTGCGGTGCTCTATGCTGATGCGGGTCGTGCGCTGAACGAGCCCGAGTTTCTGGATATCGCGCGCGATATTCTGAATTACATTCTGCGCGAAATGACCAGTCCGGAGGGCGGATTTTATTCGAGCCAGGACGCGGACAGCGAAGGCGTCGAAGGAAAATTCTTTGTCTGGGAGCCGGAAGAGGTCGAGGACATTCTGGGCGCGGAGCTGACAGAGATAGCCGAGCGATATTTTGATATCAGCGTCGAGGGCAACTTCGAGGGCGAGAATATCCTGCATCGCACACTCGAAGTCGGCGATGCGGCGCGGATGTTTCACAAGTCCGACGCCGAGATCGAAGCCGCGCTGCGAACAATTCGCGAAAAGCTGTTCGCCGCGCGCGAAAAGCGGGTGCATCCGGGCCGCGATGACAAGATTCTGACCGCGTGGAACGCGATGATGATATCGGCGTTTGCGGTCGGCTACCGGGCGCTTCACGAACCGCGCTTCCTTGAAGCGGCGCAGCGCGCAGCCAACCTGATCATGACGCAGATGTGGGATGGGCGCGCGCTTAAGCGCTCGTACAAGGACGGCGCTGCGCGCTTCAACGCTTATCTCGAGGACTACGCGCTGCTGGCGGGCGCGATGATCGATCTCTACGAAGCCTCGCTCGACGCGCGCTACCTGGAGCATGCGCGCACGCTGGCGGCGGTCATTCTCGAGCGCTTTATCGATCGCGCCAAGGGCGGGTTCTACTTTACCTCCGACGATCACGAGGCGCTGATCACGCGCAGCAAGGCGGCCTTCGACGGCTCGACGCCGTCGGGCAACCGCGCGGCGGTAGCGGCCCTCCTGCGGCTTTTCGAGTACACGGGTGAGGACGAGTACCGAATCGAAGCGGAGCGGGCTCTGAAGCTGTTTCGCGAGTTTATCGAAAAGCAGCCGTTCGGTTTTTCGCACATGCTCGAGGCGGTCGATTTGTATCATCGCGGCGCAACCGAGGTTGTGATCGTCGGTGAGCGCGATTCGCCAGAGTTTCGCGAATGGATCGAGCGGTTGGGTTTGCTCTATGTTCCGAACCTTGCGATTTTCGCCGCCGAACCGTCCGGTACGGCCACGACGGGCTTTCTGCCCGAACAGATTCGCGGGAAGCATCAGGTGGACGGCAGGATTACCGCATACGTCTGCCGCGACCGCACCTGCACGACGCCGCTAACGGAATTCAAGGCGCTGGAGAGCGAACTGCTCGGGTGATCGGACGTCGCTGTGAGCCTCGAGCATCCGTATGCGGCTGTCGTTCGCAACGTCGGTAACGTTCGCAAGCAGACCGCGAGCGACCGAAATGGACCGATCCGCGCAGTTGAATTTAACGCCGCGGGAGGCGCCAAGGTCGAGGAAATCGCGCGGCGGTTGTCGCTTCCGCCTCTCAAAGACGCATCGATAATCCTTCTGTGCGAGGCGGATTGGCGCACCCCACGGTCCCGGCGACGCGAAGTCGCGCCGGAGCTGGCGTCGCGGCTCGGGATGAACATGGCCTATCTGCCGGAGTTCAGCCGCTCGAGCGGCGGCGCGAATAACCGCATATGCATGGGCAACGCGATCCTGTCGTCGGCGCCGCTGGAAGATGTCCGCGCGATACCGATGCCGGATCCTCAGCCGGAAAAAGCTGACCGCCTGCGGCACGGATGGACGGGTGGCTTCGCTGGGCTGGCCGCGCGCGCGAGGTTCGGCGGCGGCTCGATTTGGATCGGCGTAATGCATCTGCATAGCCGCTGCGCTCCTGCCGGCCGCGCGGCACAAATGGCCGCCTTTGTGAACGGGTTTCCAAAAGAAGGACCGGCGATAATCGGCGGCGACCTGAACTCCACGACTGCGGAGCTGATGCGTCCGGCGTCATTCGCACGCGTTTTTGCGACGATGCTGGTGACTCCGTGGCGATTCAAAAGTCCGCAGCGCTACGAACCGATGTTCGAGCGGATAGCCGGGGCGGGATTCGAGATCGAGGGCGCGAACGCGCTCGGCCGCCCGACGTTCACATTCTCGCGCGCGATTCCCGCGTTGTTTCGTCCGCGTCTGGACTGGATCGCGCTGCGCGGCGCGCGTGCGGCGGCAGGCAGCGCGCAAGTTGTCGCGGCGCGCGGATCATTCGCGGCGCGGCGGTTTTCGGATCACGATTTTATCACCGTCGCAATCGAGATTTAGCCGAGCTGCGCGCGCTTCCGCATCGCAGGTCCGATCGCCTACAATTGCGCGCGCCCGGAGGCTCACTCGCGATGGCTTCATCATTCAACGGACTTGGCATGCATCTAGGCACCTTGTCGCGGCTCTCGAACGCAGACTCGCGCTCGATCAGTCCCGAAAATCCGACCGGCGAGAAAGGCCGCGGCGCGATGGCCGAGCCCGACCTCACGAGCAGCCCGGCGCGCAGTCTCGGGCGCGGATGGAAAGTGCGGCCGTACATCATTATCCAGCCCGGCGAGAGCGCGACGCTTGCCGATATCGCGGGACAGGGTGCGATCCAGCAAATCTGGATGACGCCGACAGGTCCGTGGCGCGCGTCGATCTTGCGCGTCTATTGGGACGACCAGGCCGCGCCCTCGGTCGAATGTCCGGTGGGAGATTTTTTCGCTTGCGGATGGAACCGCTACGCGCAAATTTCCTCGCTCGCGGTATGCGTGAATCCCGGCAGCGCGTTCAACTGCTACTGGGAGATGCCGTTTCGCAGCCGCGCGCGAATCACGATGACCAATATCGGCGCGGCGGCGATGATCCTGTTTTATCAAATCAACTACACGCTGACCGAAGTGCCCGCCGACGCCGCGTCTTTTCACGCGCAGTTCCGGCGCGTCAATCCGTTGCCGGAAAAACAGGTGGTTACGATCCTCGACGGCGTGTGCGGGCAGGGGCATTACGTCGGCACGTACCTGGCGTGGGGCGTGCACAACAATGGATGGTGGGGCGAGGGCGAAATTAAATTCTTCCTCGACGGCGACGGAGAGTTCCCGACGATTTGCGGCACCGGCACCGAAGATTATTTCGGCGGGTCATATAATTTCGACGTCGGGCGCGACAATGGCGGCTACCGGGAATTCACGACACCATACTCGGGCCTGGCGCAGGTGATTCGTCCGGACGGGCTGTACAGCTCGCAAATGCGATTCGGGATGTACCGGTGGCATATCGGCGATCCGGTCCGCTTCAAACAGGATTTGCGCGTGACGATCCAGGCGCTCGGATGGAAGGGCGACCCGCGCAAGGGCGCCGAGTTCCTGCCCCTGCGCGACGATATCGCCTCGGTCGCATACTGGTATCAGACGCTGCCCGCCGCGCCGTTCCCGGCACTCCCGCCGGCGGACGCATTGCGCATCGACTGAAGCGCGCCACACGAGCGTCCCGGCGGCGATTAAGCGGCTTGCAGCTTGATGACGGGGCGCGAGTGGGTCGCCTTTGCGAACCTGAGAAGCGTGTTCACGCTGGGCATTCGGGTGCCGCTTTCGAGCCGGGCGATTGCGGATTGCGTCGTGCCCATCCGATGGGCCAGCTCCGCCTGGGTCAACCCTGCACGTACCCGCGCGCCGATCAGTTCACGCGCGAGATGGAATTCGTCGGCGAGCGCATCATAGGCGGCGCTGACAGCGCGATCGGAGAGCATCTTCGTCTTGATTGAATGGAGGCTCTTTTTCACCACACGATCTCCCTGCTTCGCCTGAGCGCTATTTCGATCGCGCGCCTGGGCGTCTTTTGCGTCTTCTTCACGAACGCGTGAAGCACCATCAGGCGGCGCCCTGATGTTGCCGTATAAATGGTCCGGCCGATCCCGTCCTTACCCGTCAGGCGCATCTCCCACAGCTTCTCGCCAAGTGGCCTGGTATGCGGGAGGCCCACATGCTGCGGGCCGAAAGCCTCAAGTAACGCGGAAATTCTCAGGAATCTGGCTTGCATATCCTTGGGCAGTGAAAACAATTCAGCCTCGACAGACTCATCGAGAATTTCTACTTTCCACCGGTCCACTGCTGGAGTATAGCAGCTTTGCTATACAAGGAAATCGTTCAGGATTCCGTCGCGAACGGGGTAGCCGGCATTCCGGAGGCGGCGTCGCGGAGTGCTTGCTCTACGATTCCCGCGTCGGGAATCCCGACCAGAAAATAATGCTCGATACCCAAGGCGCCGCCGCGCTGGATCGAGGGATTTGCGAACAGCATCAGGTTATTGCTGAAAAATGTTCCCGGTGATCCGCGGTAGATCTCGACGGTAGTGCCGAGGCGCGTGAAGCCGAGCTTCGCGCCGCGAAAATCGTCCAGCGCAAAATCATATACGCTGTGGCGCGGCAGATTGGAAACTATGATCACTCGGCGATTAGTCAGTCCGTAGTAAGTATTGACTATGTATGCGCCGAAGAGGATCGAATCGACCAGGATCACCGCGGCGAGCGCCCACAGAGCCGCCGAGCCGGGCTTAAGTCCAAACGGCATCGCGAGCCTGAACGCGAGCGTGTCGGTTATGCCGTGAATGCCGATCGCGGCGACGATGCACAAGACGACTAAGGCAATCCGGATGAAAAATCGCGAGGTACCGTCGGGTTGCGCGCACCAGAGCATCTCTTCGCCGGGCTGAAGCTCGGTTGCGATAACCGCGTCTGCTTGTGATGGCATCGTTGCTCCTTCCCGCCCGCCCCTTCGGGCAAGAGCATCCGCGCTCGTGCTGATGATGGCAAGTATGGGCGAGCGAGATTAGCAGACGATTCTCGATTGGTGTAATGCCGCGATTTTCGTTGCGTCGTAGCCCAGGTAGTCGCGGAGGATTTCGTCGGTGTGCTGTCCCAACAGCGGGGCGGCGCGGTCGATTTGGGCCGCGGTCGTGGAAAACTTGATTAGCATTCCGGTCTGCCGGACTTTGCCGAATTCGGGATGGGTTACCTCCGCGATCAACTCGTTGGCCGCGATCTGCGGATCGTCGAACATCTCCTTGAAGTGGCGCACCGGCACGGCTGGAATATCCGCGCGGCGCAATTGCTCGATGATTCCGGTGCGGCGAAGCGGCGCGAGCGAGACTTCGAGTGCGGTGGCCAGGCGGCCATCGACGGGTTCGGCGCGCGCGGCGTTCCAATCGAGCGCGGGAAGAGCCGGCAGTGCGTTTCGCAGTGCTTCCCACTGTACGGGATTGTCGATCGAGATGAATAGCCATTCGCCGTCCTGGCATGAGTAGGCGCGCGACAGAGCAGCGCTTCCGCGGCGCTCGGGATTGCCGTTTTCCAGGTCCGGGCGGCCAGGATAGAAAATGAACTCGCCCGCTTGCAGAGCCATCGCGGCTTGCAGCAGCGAGGTTTCGCAGAATTGTCCGCAGCCAGTCTTCTGGCGGGCGCGCAGCGCCATTACGCATCCCAGCGCCGAGATCATCGCGGCGCCGTAATCGCAGATAGCGCAGGTGAGATAGACCGGATGCGCGTGCGGGCCGCCCTGTGCCGCCATCACGCCCGAACGCGCCTGCAACAGCGGATCGAATCCGGGTTGATTGTGCTCGGGCCCGCGGTTTCCGAAACCGTTGACCGACATATAGATGAGGCGCGGGTTGATCGCGGCGAGAGTTTTGTAATCGTAGCCGAAGCGCTGCATGCGGCCGGGGCGCAGATTTTCGATGATCACGTCGGCGCGCGCGGCGAGTCCGCGGATGATCTCGCGGCCGTCGGGTTTGGTGAGATCGAGCGCGAGCCCGCGTTTGCCCTGGTTCCATCCGAGAAAACCGAAGCCGAAGTGGCGAAACGAATCGCCCTCGAGGCTTTCGATCTTGATCACTTCGGCTCCGAGTTGCGCCAGGATCATGGGGCCGTAGGAGCCGGCAATGTAACTCGCGAAATCGAGCACGAAGATTCCGTCGAGCGGACCTTTCTCCGAACGCACGGCGGATTGCGTCGCGGCAGCACGCGCGTCCTGCGTGCGAGGTTCCGCGAGCCATTGGGTCGCTACACGTTCGTCACCGACGGCGGGCGCGGGACCGGTGATTGCGCCGGGGGTGTCGTTCAGAAAAAACGGCAAGCCCATCTGGACGGTTGCACCAAGCGTGGGATCGGCGATCTCCTGGCGCATCCCGAGCGCGCGCGTCTGCTCCCATTCGATAAATTCCTGCCGGGTCATCACGGGGGCGCTGGGAACGTCGGCCTCGCGCAGGATACGGAGCCATTCGGCGCGCGGGCGGGAGCGGGTGATAGGCTCGATGATATCCTTCAGTTCCTGCCAGTGCGCGCTCGCAATACCCCACGGCGCGTTCTCGAAGCGATCGTCGGCGACCAGGTCGGGGCGCTCGAGCGCGATCGCGAACTTGCCCCAGAAGGTCGCGTTGCCGCATGCGGCAAAGAAATATTTTCCGTCGCTTGACTGGAACAGACGGTAAACCGGAATCGGGCCGAGCGGATCCTGCGGTCCGTGATAGAGCCGGGTCAGCGACTCATGATGCAGAATACCGCCGGTTTGTAGCGAAAATGCGCCCGCGAGCATCGAGGCCTCGACGGCCTGGCCCGCGACGCCATTGGCGCGCGCATAGAGCGCCGCGGTTGCGCCAGTCGCGGCCATCAAGCCAGCTGAATAGCTCGCCGCTGGAAACACCAGCGCCACGGGATTCGAGCTGCGCGCCCACTGGCTGCCGGTGATCCCGCCGAAGGCCGCGATCAGTTCGTCATTCGCGTCGAATTCGGCTAGCGGTCCGCGGCTGCCGAAGGGAGGAACATTAACGGCGATCGCGCGCGGATTGATCTCGCGAATCGATTCGTAGCCGAGACCGAGCGCGGAGAGGCGGGCCGGGGTGGAGCCGGTGACGACGATATCGGCCCAGCGCAAAAGCTCCGCCACGCGCGGTCCGCTTGATGCGGCGGCGAGGTCAAAGAACACCCCGTTTTTCGAGCGGTTCAAGAGATGAAAGTGCGATGAGCCGCGATGCGCCGCGCCGCCGGGCGGTTCGACTTTGATCGTGCGAGCGCCCTGCTCGGCCAGGATCCACGCGGCGTATTCCGCGCCCAGATTGGAAGCAAGTTCGAGAACATTAACTCCGTCAAGCGCCTTCATCGCGAGCCTCGAAGAAAAAATCGCGCCGCATCCGCGCGGCGTCGTGCGCAATTGTGGTTGAGCACAGCGCAAAAATGCAAACGGCCCGGATTGCTTCGATTATTTCGCCCGGAAGCCGAAGCACCGCTTCCGAATTCAATTGCGGGCAACGGCGCGTTAATTCGCCCGTAACCTTGGCCGCTTAGGTTTCACCTGCCGCGCATTGGGTTGCGACGGCGAGACCCTGACCGGAGGGGAAGATCAAAAATGTCTGCAAATCGGACTACAGCATCACTCAGGGATTCGCAATTGGTAATGGGAGAAATGCGGATGAACCGAACCAGATCGAATAGCAAGACGCTTGGTGGGGCGCTGAAAGTGAGTACTCTCGCCGCGGCAATCATGATCGCGGCGGCGGGATGCTCGGACTCGGCGTTTACGATGGCGAGGCCGATTGACCCGCCGCCGTCTGCGCAGAGCGCGAGCGCAAAGCCTGCGGCGCCGCCAAATATTCTGGATTGCGGCATCGTCAGCATCGGATCGCCAAGCAAATACGCCTGTGACGGCAAGGTATATACGTCGCGGCAAATAACCCAGATGCGCGCGGACTGGAGCGATTCTCAAAAGTCCGTGAATTAGCGCCGAGCCGGCGACGACCAGACCGTTTAACCCTCCGCACGCAAAATGCGCACGAGTAGCGTGCCGATGCGGAAAAAATGGATTCGCGGCGGCGCCGCGGATCTCCAGAATGGGAGGATCTCCGTGAACAGGAGAAGATTCAGCTACGCGATCGCCGCGTTGGCAGGGGCGGTGCTCGTCGCTCTGGCGGGAACCGGGGTGGCGCGCGCGCAAAGCAGCTCGGCGGGAGCCACGCCGATGCTGACGCTGTATGTTGATCCGGCAACCGGCCAAGTCTTTACGCGGCCCGGCAAAGGCCGTTCGCTCCTGACGACGATTCCCGCGACGGCGCTAGATCCCAACACGATCGAGCGGCATGTCGAGGAAAAGACGCAGGCGCAGTTGCAGCAGAACCAGCAGCAGCTATTTGATCTGGAGAAAAAGAACGACGAACTCGCGTCGCAAAATCATCAACTGGCGCAGCAGGTCGCCGAAATCAAGCCCGCATGGCGCGACTATATTACCAATTTCCAGAACAAGTTCGCAGTCGGCACCCTGGTATATGGCGACTACCGCTTCTATACGCATACCGGGTTCGGACCGCAGGAACTCACGCAGATCAACTCGCCGGGGCCGGGCAACAATAGTTTCAATTCGTTCGATATCAGCCGCGCGTATCTGAATTTCTTTTTCTTTCCGGCCGATGGATTTACGCTGCGGGTGACGCCGAACATATATCGCGGCGATGGAACTGCGCCGGCGGACAAGTTCGGGAGCTCGAGTGCAATCGGCAGCAACCTGTCGGGCGGCATGAACTATCGGCTCAAATATGCATACTTGCAATATAGTAAAGTGTTTGACCGGTTATCCGACGCGCTCAAGGGCGACAGTATTCAGGGCGGGTTCATTCCCAATCCGCTGGTGGCATGGGAAGAGGACCTGTACGGCTATCGATATGTCAATCTCACTCCGTGGAACTATTTGAGCCTGTCCTCAACCCAGCCCGGATTATCAATTGCCGGGCCGATCAAGATCAACGAAAAGCAGTATGCTGACTATGACGTTGGTGCATATAACAACTCGACCTTCCATGCGTTCGAACAGACCAATACCAAGCAGGTAATGGGCCGGCTGAGCGTGTATCCCTTCGGCGCGAAGTGGCGTTTCCAGGGACTGGGGGCGACATTCTTCTATGACTACGGCTATGGCAATGTCGCGCCGGACAGTCCCACGGGAACCTCGCTTCTCAATGCCAAGACGGGTCACATAATGCGTGCCGCCGCGATGCTGCATTACACGGCGGAGAATTGGGGTTTGATCGCGGAGTATGATTTCGGGCACAACGCTTTCACCGGCGGGAATTTGTTCTCGTCAAGCGGACCGGCGGACTACTTTGGTACGGCCACGACCTCTTACGCCGGGTTCAGCAAGATGACGACGGCGTTTCTGGAAAATGGCAACGCAGTCGAGCGCGGACTCGACTTCATGGGGCATTATCATATCCCGACAACGCCATTTACTCTGTTCGGGACATTCGAGTGGTTCCAGCCGAACACCAAGGTGGATAACGATCCACTTGATTTCCAGCGCTGGGTCGCCGGGATTAGCTATCAGTACAATGAGTATTTGCGCTTTGCGATCGATTCGCAGAATCTGATGTTCTATCATTCGCAGCGGAGTGTCTCGGAATCATATGTGAATTCTTTTGCGCCGGTGTTCACCGGATCGACGGCGGGAAAGTCCGTGACCGACGCCGTGCCGCGCGATACGCACGCGTTCTTCATCAACATGGAAGTAAACTACTAACCGATGGGGACAATTGGGCATGAAGCGAGTGATTATTGCCGGAGTGCTGGGGTTCGCGATGCTTGCGATGACGGGATGCGCGTCGTCGCGGGAGCAGAGCCAGAGCGAATGGATTGGCAAAACCCGGAGCGATCTGTCATCGGAAATGGGCGATCCGAAGGGCGCCGTACCGATGACCGACACCGGCGGCGAGATGCTCTTCTACTCGTACCAGGGTCATCATTACGTATTCGAGACCGATGCTGACGGAAAGATAGACAGTGCGACGCAAGTGAGATAGCCCCCCGAGCCGGTTCCCGCGAAGTGCGCGTGGGAACCGGATGTGTGGCCATGGGCGCCGGGCCGAACTCCTCCCCGGCGCCCGTGGCCTTTTCTTTTGGTGCTGAGCCGCACCCGTGGTTCGTCATTTCCGACCCGCGTCTCTGACTGTTGCGAATGGGCAGTCTGGTGCCGGACGGGCACGGGGGCGAAATAACCCGAGGCACCGATGGATAGAGCTACGCCAGTTGCAGCGGCTTAGCGATCGGGATTTTTCTCTTCGCTCGAAATCACGGGCGGGGTCTCGGTGACATGACGGGCGCAAACTGAGCACCACCGCCTGATGTGAACGTCAGGCGCTCACTTGATATTGGCGATCGATTCCCCGGTCGAGCGCTGTACCGCGGCCTGCGCCGCCGAGTACCCATAGAGCGCATTGACGTAGGCGGCGGAGTCCTCGGTGAAGCGGCGCTCGGCGTCGTCGAGTTCGACGATCGAGCTCAGACCTCCGCGATAGCGCTGGGTCGCGAGGCTCAGCTCCTGGCGCGAGGCGGCCAGCGTTTCTTCGGACCTTTTGATGACGACCACCGACGCCTGCCAGTTGAGGAATGAGGTATGCACCTCTTCAACCACTCGCTGGCGCAGGTCGGCGAAGGCATAGCCGATAGCATGTTCGCGGGCGCGGGCTTCGGCGATTTGATCCTCGGTGCGAAAGCCGTTGAACAGCGGCCAGGTGATCACCAGTCCGGCGAACATGTTGTTCGCCGCGGGCAATCCGGTTCCCAGCGCGCTGTAACCGAGCTGCGCGGTTCCGGTGGGAAGATAGTCGCTCTTGAATTGATCGACGCGGGCGCCGGCCGCGCGGGCTTCGCCCACCAACACTTTCAAATCGGGACGTAGCTGAAACGCGCGCGCCAGCAAGTCCGGCAGCGTATCGGTGACCGGTGAATAGGCCAGCCCGCCGACCACGTTGTAGGGCGGCGCCGAGTCAGCCATGCCCATCGCGGCGTCGAGCGCGACCTTGGCGTCGTCGCGCGCGTTGACGGCTTTGACCAGCTCCATCTGGGCGCGCGAGAGATCGGCCTGGGTGATCGACACGTCGATTCCGGGGCGCAGATCGGCTTTGGCGAGCTCGGTTGCCTGATGCAGTTGCTCGCTGCGCTGGCGAATCGCTTCGTTGTAAACCTTGATTTCCTGCTGGGCGGCCAGAAGCTCATAGTAGCGCTCGGCGACCGCGAAAATCAGGTTCAGATCAGTCAGCTTGAGCTGCGCGTCGGCGGCTTCAAGGTCGGCCCGGCGCTCGTCGATATAGCCGCGGACCCGGCCGAAGTCGAACAGGAACTGCGAGATCGACACTCCGCCGAGATAATTGTTTGAAGACTCGGTGCTCTGCGAGGTGTCGCTGCTGGCCTGGTTGTGATTGCGGCCCGTCATACGCGGAAACACATTGAGTCCGAAGTAGTTGGTGTTGCCGATACCGTTGTCAGTGCTGCGCAGGTATTGGGCCGAGCCATACGCCTGCGGCAGCAGGTCGGATCGAGCCACACCCACTCCAGCGCGGGCGGCGGTCTCATCAGCCTCTGACTGCATTCGCAGCGGATGCAATTTAAGCGCGATCTCGGTCGCCTGCTGGAGGGTCAAATCCGAGTTTGGCGGAATCATGATCTGTTGGGCGTGGGCGCAAGTGCACCAGCCGCCGGCAAGCCCCAGCACCAGTGCCGCAACCGACAGCGCCAACTTACTTCGCCGGATAAGCCTGCGATCCATAGTCAATCTCCGTGCCCGGAAGCAGTTTCGTCCTCGTCGGGATGACCGAGAACCCGAACCGGCTCGCCCGCCTCGAGCGAAGGACTCATGTGGGTCACGACTTCGTCGCTTTCGTTCAGACCCGAGACGATTTCGACGTTGGTTCCGTCGGTAAGTCCGGTGACCACGGGAGTTTTGCGCAGCTTTCCGCTAATGACGGTAAAGATGTAGGAGTCCGACTGCCCCAGGCCCGAGACCGCGGTGCGCGGAACCTCGAGCGCGTTGGGATGCTGGGCCAAAATCAGCGTCACGTTCGCGTACATCCGCGGGTAGAGGCGGTGATCAAGATTGGGGATGTCGAGCTCGGTGAGCATCGTGCGCGTAGCGAGATCCAGCGACGACGCGTACCTCGTCACCGTTGCATGAAAGGTCTGGCCCGGGAATGAGCGCAACGTCATCGTCGCGGGCATCCCGATGCGCACGGTTCCGGCTTCACGTTCGGGCACATAGACATAGACTCGCAGTTTGGTGATCGCCGCTTCGGTCAGGATCGGACCACCGCCGGTCATATGGCCGCCTGCGCCTTCCATCGCCCCCGAGCTTACCGCGGCGCCGGAGCCGGTGACGCCGAAGTCGCCGCCGCCGGCGCGAATCAGCGCGCCCGGATCTGCGAAGCGTCCGGTTATCACGCCGTCAAACGGGGCGATGATCTTCGTGTATGAGACCATGGTCTCGAGCGCGCCGGCCTCGGATTTCGCCTCGATATATTTAGCGTACGCGATATCGACGGTTTCCTTCGCGACCAGGCGTGCATCGGTCTTGCGCACGCCGGCCAGACGCTGCCAGGTCAGCTTTGCGATTTCCCGGCTGGCTTCGGCGCGGTCGAGATTTTGCTGGAGTTCCGGCACCTCGATCACGGCAAGCACCTGGCCGGTCTTGACCCAATCGCCCTTATCGACGTTCATCTTTACCAGGTACCCGGTCACCTTCGAGTGCAGCGCGGCTTCATAGAAGCCCACCAGGTCGCCGGGCAGATCGATCGACTCGACGACGGTGTGGCGATGCGGGCGGATCACCGGAACCGTCCGCAGGTCAGCGGTGGTGACCACCAGTTTGGTCGGGACGGCGGGAGTGTCGCTGCTGTCGTGGCAGCCAGCCACCGCGAAGACGACCGCGGCGATCAGTAACGACTTTCCAAGACGGCTCACTGTTTTGTCCTCCGGGAATAGAACAGCTCGTAAATGCAAGGGACCAGGATAAGCGTCAGGACTGTGGAGACGGTTAAGCCGCCTACCGCGGCACGCGCCAACGGAGCGGAGGCCTCGGAGCCGGCGCCGATTTCCAGTGCGATCGGCATCAAGCCCGCCACTGTGGCGAGCGCGGTCATCAGGATTGGGCGCATGCGGATCCGCGCGGATTCGACCACCGCGGGGCGCAGCGCTTGTCCTTCACGGCGGCGCTGATTGGCGAAATCGACCAGCAGAATCGAGTTCGATACCACGATTCCGACCATCACGATGATCCCCATGAACGACTCGATGTTGAGCGTGGTATGGGTCAGCCACAGGGTCCAGATAACCCCGATCAGCCCCATCGGCACGGCGAACATGATGATCACCGGGTCCAGGAATGATGCGAACTGCGCCACCATCACGAGGTACAGCAGCAGCACCGCCATCCCGAGCCCGAAGCCGAAGCTCGAAAACGAGCGCTGCATCGCCGCGACCGCGCCGCGATATGTGATCTGCACCTCCGGCGGAAGCTTCATGTTTTTGAGGCGGCTTTCGATGGAATTTTCCGTGCCGCCCAGGTCCGAGGTCGCGGGTTGAACCAACACGTCAACGACGCGCTGAATGTTGTAATGGTCGGCCTCCGACGGGTATTTCTCCGGCACCAGGGTCGCGACGTTGCGCAGCGAAATCGATTGCTCGTGCGCGTCGCCGCCGTTGATATGGTGGACCGGGATGTTCAACAGCGTCTCGGTCGAGTTTATCGCCTGCTCGCGATACTGGGCGGTCAGGAAATAATCGTTGCCGGTGGCCCGATCGATCCAGATCGAAGGCGCGATCATCTGGTTCGAAGTCAGCGCCGTGATCACGTTGGTCACGACGTCTTTTTCCGTGAGTCCCAGACGCGCGGCGCGCACGCGATCCACCTTTACGTCGATGGTCGGATAGTCCGGTTCCTGTGGGATGTAGGTCTGCGATACGTCGGGTAATTTGCGCACGTCGCGTTGAATGCGGCGCGCGACCTGAAACAGCGGGCCATAATCCGGACCGCTCACCTGAATGTCGATTGGCGCGGGCAATCCGAAGTTCAGCACCGCGTCGATGATACTGCCCGAGGAAAAGAACGCCTTGACCGAAGGCACCGCGGCCGGCAGTCGTTTTCGCAACTTGTCCATGTAAAAGAAGGTCGAGAACCGGTGGTCGTCCTTCAGCGTCACCATGATTTCGCCGGTGTCCTCTCCCGAATTGGACGAGTAGATGGCCGAGATACTGGGAGCCAGACCGAGATTCGAGACCACGGTTTCGAGTTCCTGAGGAGGAATTATGCGGCGGATTTCATTTTCGATTCGCGCCGCAAGCGCCTGGGTTAGCTCGATTCGGGTGCCCGCGGGCGCTCGCATATGGATGATGAACTTGCCGGCATCGGTGGTCGGGAAAAGCTGGGTTCCGAGCAGCGGAAAGATCAGCAGCGAGACCGCGAACAGCACCGAGACCGATCCGATCACGATAAGCTTGTGATCGAGCGCGAGCCGGAGCTGTCTCTCGTACCAATCGGCAAACCGCTGGTAGCGGCGGTTGAAAACTCCGAATGCCCTTTTGAACAGGCTGCCCGAATGTTCGCCATGGCCGCCGCCAGAGGCCGCTTCCTCGAACTCGCGGGCGTCTTCCGCAGTCAGAAAGCGTGCGCAGTAAATTGGAATTACCGCCATCGCCACCACGTACGACGCCAGCATCGCAAGCACCACCGCCAGCGCAAGGGCGCTGAACAGATACTTGGCAACCCCGAACAGGAACATCACTGGAAAGAACACGATGATCGTGGTGATGGTCGAGGCGAGCACCGGCAGTGCTACTTCCTCCGCACCTTCGCGCGCCGCGACGGCAGGCTCTTTGCCCTCCGCCAGATGGCGGTTGATGTTCTCCAGGACCACCACCGAATCATCGACCAGACGTCCGATCGCGAGCGCGAATCCGCCGAGCGTCATGATGTTGATGGTCGAGCCGCCCATGAACAGGCAGAAGGTCGCGGCCAGAATCGACAGCGGAATCGACAAAAAAATCGCAAAGGTCGAGCGCATGCTGCCGAGGAAGATCAAGATCATCAGCGAGGCGAGGATTGAGCCGGAGATCGCCTCGTGCTCGAGCGAATGGACCGCGTCCAGGATGTAGTCCGACTGGTTGAAGATCGCCTTGAGCTTCATCCCCTTCGGCATTCCGAAGATTTTCGGGAGCAGATCGTGGATACCGTCAACGACCGAGATCGTGTTGGCGCCGCCCTGCTTCAGAACCGGAATATAGACCGACGGCTGGCCGTCGATCGTGACCACGTTGTACTGGATCGCAGTCGAATCCTCGGCGTTCCCGACGTCGCCCAGACGCACCGGCATCTGGTTTTTGCCGAGCTTGATCGGAACGTCGTTGAGGGTTTCCGGATGCCCGATCATCGCGTTCGAATAGATGTAGTAATCGGTCGAGCCAATTTTCGCGTCGCCGGCCGGCAAAATCAGATTGGTGTCGTTGAGCGCATGGACCACGGAATTGAGCGTCAACCCGCGCGCCTGCAGCGCGTTGCGATCGACATAGGCCATGATTTGCCGGAACTTGCCGCCAAACGGCATCGGGATCGACGCGCCCGAGACCGTCGCGAGTTGATTGCGGATGTTGTAGCGGGCCTGGTCTTCGAGATCGACCTGGCTGAAGCCTTGCCCCTCGACCGTGACCAGCGTGACCGGCAACGACGAGGCGTCGAATTTGAGCACCAGCGGAGGCAGCGTGCCGGGCGGCAATACGCCCAGGTCGGCCATCGCCAGGGTGGCCAACTGGGCGGAAGCCGCATCCACGTCAACGCCGCTGTGCAGATAAACGGTGATCATGCTGACGCCGGGCAGCGAGCGCGATTCGATATGCTCAATTCCGCTGCCGAGGGTGAAAAATCGCTCGTAGCGAGTTGTGATATCGCGTTCCATGTCCAGCGGCGGCATGCCGGGGTAGAAGGTCGCGACCACGACCGCCGGAATTTTGAGATTCGGAAAAACGTCAACCGGCATTCGGGCGAATGCGGTGACTCCAAGGATCAAAACGATCAGCGCCCCCACGATTACCGTGAACGGGTTGCGCAAAGCGAAGCTCGGCACGTCAATGCACCTCGCGGGAATTTCCGGGCGGCTCAAACGAGCACGCCAGGGTGTGAAATATCAGCGGGGACTTCTCATCCGCCGCGACGATTATACTTGATTAAAGCGGCTGAATCCGGGCGGAAAAAAACGGAGGACCGCAGGGGTCGGAGGAGATTTTGAGGCGCCGAACATATCGCGGCGCCACAGTTTTCGGGATCAAAAGCGTTGCCGCGCGCCACCAACGCGACGCGGCGGGAGCCGAATCGAGTAAAGATAGCGGCGCGGGACCGGAAAACGCCGTAAGCGATTCCATCCCGGCGTCGGTACGGTCCTCGGACAGGCCCAGATATTCGTGCCGCGCGGCGGTCTGGCGCACCTCAACTGGTTTATAGGACGGTCCGAAATTCCGGGTATGGAGCGCCGGGAGAATGATCGCCATCCCGAGCGCGAGCACGCATCCCGCCACATGCAGCAGCGCGAAGATTGAATGACTGGCTTTACCGACCGAATCCATTACCCAAACCTTTCTTAGATTATGCGGACCGAAGCCCGCGCTCAAGCGCCATAGCGCTGCCCATCTCGCGACATCCGCCGGCGCGCCGTATATTGTCGCGCAAGATGCATGCGTACCCGGGTGCGAATAATGGCGCGAATAATCTTTACCGTTTTGATCTTCTCGGTATTTCTACCGGCCAGTGCCGTTCATGCGCAGCAGTATCACGTCGATGAAGCCAGCAGCACAGCGCTGACCAAGTACCTGCATCGGCATCGCTTGCCTTTGGTGGGCGCACAGGTTCAGCGAGATAACGCTGGCGATCCGCAGGTGCATCTGTACGGTTTCGCCGCTACAGATGCGGGCCGCGCCGATGCCGAGCGCAAAGCGCAGCGCTTTCTGGGCGTAACCGGAGTCCCGATCACAGATTCCATTCAGGTCAATCCGTCGATCAACTCTGCCGCCGCCGATACCGGTGCGGATACGTCGCCAGACGCCGCGAACACTCCCGCGCAAAACTCCAACCAGCAATGGAATCACGCGATGGAAGGAATCTACAAGAACGGAGCGCAGCCGTTGCCGGCGAACGGGTCTCTGGGTCAGCCGTAGGCGCTACGGCTGCGTGCGTGGCGTGATAGGATCGCGGACGCTGTGGCGGATAAGGTTATTTTCCTGCGCGACCCCAATCGGGAGCCGGGCGAGCGCGTCTACAAGATCAAGTATGCCGAGTTGCTGAACGTGGCACAGCTTGCCGCGGTGACGCATCGCGACGGCCCGCTGCTGGTGATCGCGGGCGCAGGCTCGGGAAAGACTCGCACGCTTATCTACCGCGTCGCGCGACTTATCGAGAGCGGAGTCCCGCCCGGCGCGATCCTGCTGATGACGTTTACCCGGCGCGCGGCGCAGGAGATGCTCGAGCGGGTCGAGCGGCTGGTCGGTGAGGCTTCACGCGCGGTCGCGGGCGGTACCTTTCATTCGTTCGCGAACAATATTCTGCGCCGCCACGGCGCCCAGATGGGGCTCAAACCGAATTTCACGATTCTCGATCGCGGCGATATGGAGGACGTGATCAATCTGTTGCGCGCGCGGATGGGACTTGCGTCGCGCGAGCGGCGCTTTCCGAAAAAGAGCACGGTCGCCGAAGTGATCAGCATGGCGCGCAACAAGATGCGCGACCTGGCCGAAGAGATCGAGATGGATTTCGCGCACCTGATCGAGCATCAGGGCGAGATCGTCGCGCTCGCCGAAAAGTACGAGGCCTACAAGCGCGAACGCGCGCTGCTCGACTACGACGATCTGCTCTACCGGCTCGCCGAATTGCTGCGGCAGTATCCGCAGGTGCGCCAGCGCCTTTCGCAAAGCTATCGCTACATTATGATCGACGAATATCAGGACACCAACCGCATCCAGGCCGAGTTGGTGCAGCTTCTCGCTTCGGAGCATCGCAACGTGATGGCGGTGGGCGACGACGCGCAGTCGATCTATTCGTTTCGCGGCGCGAACTTCCACAACATTATGGACTTTCCCGAGTTGTTCACCGGCGCTCGCGTGATCAAGCTCGAAGAGAATTACCGTTCGGTGCAGGGAATCCTCGACGTTGCCAATGAGGTGATTTCGCGCGCGGCCGAGAAGTACACCAAGGTCCTGTTCACCTCGCGCCGCGGCGATTTCCGGCCGATCCTGGTCCGCGCGCAGGACGAGCACATGCAGTCGCGTTTCGTCGCGCAACGCATCCTGGAGCTGCGCGAAGAGGGCGTCGAGCTGGGCGAGATGGCGGTGCTGTTCCGCTCGAGCTTTCACTCCTTTGATCTCGAACTCGAACTCCAGCGCCGCGATATCCCGTTTATCAAGCGCGGCGGATTCAAGTTCATCGAGACCGCGCATATCAAAGACGTGCTCGCGCATCTGCGGGTGGTCGCAAATCCCGCCGATGCGGTCTCATGGCTGCGCGCGCTGATGCTCGTGCGCGGAGTCGGGCATCGCACCGCCGAGCGCACAGTCGAGGCGCTCGTTACCTCAGATGCGCCCGAGCGCGAACTCGCGCGGCTGGGGCAATCGGGAGGACGCGGCGGAGCGGCGTCGGGTTACGCGCAACTTGCGGCGCTGCTCACAGAGATCCGCGGCGAATCGAAACGTCCTGCCGAGCAGATCGCCGCGACGCTGGCATACTACCTGCCGCTGATGCGCGAGGCGTACCCCGACGATTTCCCCAAGCGCGAGCGCGACCTCGAACATTTTCAGAACATCACCGAGCGCTACCGCAGCCTCGAGACGATGCTCTCCGACATGGCGCTCGAGCCTCCGAGCGATTCCCTTGGCGGCGTTCTGGCCGAGGGTCCCGAGGACGAGTTCCTGACGCTCAGCACGATCCATTCAGCCAAGGGCCTCGAATGGCGCATTGTCTTCGTAATTTGGGCGGCGGACGGCCGCTTCCCCGGTCCGATGAGCGTGGACGAAGAGTCAATCGAAGAAGAGCGCCGCCTGATGTACGTAGCGAGCACGCGCGCCCGCGACGAGCTTTACCTGACCTATCCGATCTACATGTTCGATCGCATGAACGGCTACATGATGGGCCGCGCCTCCCGCTTCCTCGACGATCTTCCCGCCGAAATTCTTCCCACCGCGACGCTGCAGGACGCCGAAGAGGCGAACACATGAGCTTGTTGCGGGAACTGAAATGGCTAAAAGGGTCAACGACGAGGATAGAGAGCCGCTAGAACCTCCATCAACTTGTCGACGCATAATTTTGCGTCCGTCGGAGTCGCGAGATTAGCGCGTCTACAAGGGTCATATTCGATCTTGTTCCGCAGCGTCGATAACTCCCCCATAAGAGTTTTCACGTGCGGAGATACCCCTAAAGCCTGAATCCGTTCGCCTAATTTATTGTTCCTATCCGTCTCGCGGGTAGTTGGGGCCTCGCGAATGACAACCAGGCGGACGAGTGCCGTCCGAGACACAGACACGGAAGCTGATGGGCAATGAGGCACGAGTTTCCGGGCCTGTGCGTAAAGCGTCTTTATGCCCGGATCCGATTCGGGCCACGAGATTCCTTGCTCCAACTTGGAGGGTCCGAGGTCGCGGGCAGAAGAGCCCCTGATCTTCTCTTTTCCGCTCGCGCTTTCTGATGGGCCAGATTTTCGAACTCAGGAAGCGGGAGCAGCCTTGCCGCTTCCTCGTAGTCTTTCGCCGCGGCCTCGAAGTTGTCTAGGTCTGCATATGTGTTCGCCTGTTCGAATAGAATCATTGGGTCGCGGCCATATTTCTTCAAGAGAAGATCAAACGACTCTTTGATTCTGTCCGGTTTGTCCCGTAATCCCCGGGCGCGCTCTCGAGTCAGCTTGGCTTCGCGCATTGATTCCATCCAGTCAGGAAATTCCTCGTCTTTGAAGGACCTGGCCGTCAGGGTCTTACGCTGTAAATAGCAGGCGATTACGAGCAGGCGCAGGTAAGCTAGACCCTGCTTCTCGGTCGGGTTTAGGTAAAACGTGATACCGTCGATTTGGTATTTTATCAGGCTATTTCGCACTCGTGGCAGAATGCCTTCTATATCGGTTTCGGTGAACGTCTTGAGATCTGAGTTGACCGGCTGATCATGAGGTATTAAGCCGAACGAACCGGAGACGAAAAACATTCCGCGTTTGGCCGATCTGGCACGACCGTCAATTCCTTTCACACGAGGCGTTCCCCACCGGCGAATAGCTTCAACTTTTCCTTTAGACCGATCGCTTACGCTCAAGGGATACGTGCAGAAGATCTGCATAGGTTCCTCCTTTGCCGGCGTGTATACGATCTTTCGGGATTGACCGCTATCGAGCGAGAAGTCGGCTGACACGCTGCTCAGAGTTTGTGATTTTATCGGAACCGGCTCGATCTTGCGTCATCCTGAGCGGAGGCCGCTGCGGCCGGCGTCGAAGGATCCCGGGCGTCCATGCACGCCGTCACGATTCCTCTTCCGACCTCCGGGCGCTTGTCCTCGCCCGCGATGCCAGCGACGATCGCGCTTATGCGCGAGCGCACGTTTTCGGTTTACATCGTCGCGAGCCCCTCGCGCGTCATCTACGTCGGTGTGACAAATGACCTCGATCGGTGGATCGCGGAGCATGGGGAGAAAGCGATCGCCGGTTTTACCGCGCGTTACCACGTCACGCGCCTGGTCTATTTCGAGCAATTTGATCGGGCTGCGGATGGAATCGCGAGAGAAAAGCAACTCAAGGGGTGGACGCGCGCGAAGAAGACTGCGCTGATCGAGCGGAACAATCCACCTGGAGTGACCTGAGCGGCGAATGAGAACGGCGACTCTAGTCGTTTCCAGGCCAGAGCGGGCAATCGTGAGAGTCTGCATGAGCGTCCGGGATCCTTCGACTCCGGCCGCTGCGGCCTCCGCTCAGGATGACGGAAGGGGATCGCCGCTGCGGCCTACGTTCAGGCGGGGTTCTTCATAACCTCGAACTTTACGTAGCCCGGTTCGGGTGCATCGACGTGCATTGGTAGCGAGACTTCGCGCAGGACCGGGACCTTCTCAGTAATCGTTCCGGCTGCGGGCGCGTCTTTTGGCACCGTGATCACTCGCGTGCCGACGAAGCGCACCACTATCGGGAGCATCCTGCCCGTGTCGAGGTAGCGGGTGTGCGTGGCTTCGAGCAGCGTGTCGAACTTGAACAGTTTCGAGCCCGCGCGAATCAGGTACTCGTTGTGGCCGAGAGGCCGCACCATCGTCGATTCGCTCATCACATAAATATGTCCGACCGTGGGCCGCAGAAACCCCGGATACAGCGGATTGACGCCCAGCCAGAACGGCATCACGACCCCGCGATTTTCCGCCCATCCGCTCAGATGAACGTGGGCTTGGCGATCGTTGTCGCCGAGGGTGAAATCCTTGCCGTCGAAATCGCGCAGGATGTCGCGGCTTAGCTGATCCTGCGGCGGAGTATTAATCTCGCCGGTCGGACCGAAATCCAGCGCCTTGTCCGGACTACATCCCGCGCCGCCCGCGATCATCAGCACGGTGATCGCGGCGACGGTCCACGCTTTGATTCGCGCGCGGTTCATCCGATTCGAAAACGCGCGTAGCTTGCCGGCACTTGGCCTTCGAGCGTCCATTTCATTGGCAACGAGACCTCGCGCACGACCGGGATCTCGACCTTTTTGCCGTCACCGCGGGTAAATTCGCGCTTGCCCATGTATTGCACGATGGTTGGAAGAATTTTTCCGCCGCTGTCGTAGTGCGTGCGGGTCGTGATGAATACGGTCTCCTGTTTCACGAGCGTGCTGCCCGCGTCGATCATCCATTCGCCTGGTGCGCTGAGCGGCTTGCCCAACGTCGCCTCGCTGATCACGTAGTAGTCGCCTTCCTTCGGCTGCGTGACGCCGGGGACCAGAATGTTGACGCCGAACCAGAACGGCAGTTTCATCCAGGCGTTGTTGCCCGAGCCGAGGGTGCGAACCATCGCGACCGTGTTGCTCTCGCCGAGAATGAATTCTCTTCCGCGAAAGTTTTCCTCGACCGATTCCGCGCTGGCATAGATCGAATGCGCGGCAGGCGGCGGCGCGGGGCGGCTGCATCCCGCCGCGGCGCACAGCGCCGTCGCGACGATCAGCGCGCCGAGCAGGCGCGCTATGCTCTTATGCTCATGCGGCGCGCGCATAATGGGCGGCAATCTCGCGACCGACCAGCTCGATTTGCTGCTCCCATGAATCGGGGGCTGCGATCGGCCACAGGACGAACTTGTCGAGTCCCTTTGCGATGTACCGTTCCATCTGCGCGGCGATATCTTCGGCGGAGCCGTACACGCTGCGCTCGAGAAATGCTTCGGACCCGCGGCCCATCGCGGAGAGCATCGGCTGCATTTCCTTGAGCGCCTTTTCGCGTGAGCTCGCGATTCGGCAGAGCAGGATCAGCCCCGACTCGATTCGCGCATTCGCGCGGCCGTACTCGACGGCGTAAGCGCGAATTTTCGCCATGCTCGATTCGTATTCCTCGGGGGTCTGGAACGACGCGAAGAATCCGTCGCCGAGCCGCGCCGTGCGCCGCAGCGCCGACTCCGCGCGTCCGCCGATCCAGATGTCCATCGTGCCGAAATCGTTGTTCGCGCGCGGCGCGGGCCGTGGCT
Organism: Binataceae bacterium (SeqCode); assembly: GCA_035531855.1. GTDB lineage: Bacteria > Desulfobacterota > Binatia > Binatales > Binataceae > JBARDN01. The sequence goes on along the minus strand of DATKSB010000080.1, from coordinate 41,990 downwards.
CGATCGTCACGTTGTCGAAATTGAAGAACCGGCCATGATAACTCGCCTGCCGATCTTTCCAGACCGTGCGCAGAACTTCGATTCCTTCGTCCAGCCGTTTGCCGCGCGCGTCCGGCGAAATTCCGCAGGCCGCGTAGTCGGCCAGATTCGATCCGGTGCCGACCGCCATCACCATCCTGCCGCCGGACAGATAATCCAGCGACGCGAACGACTTCGCTGCCATCAGCGGATGCCGCAGGTTCAAGAGCAGCACGCTCGGCCCGAGTTTCATCCGCGAGGTGCGCGAGGCGATGAGCGAAAGCGTGGCGACGACGTCGAGTTCCGGCGACGGCGCGAGCAGATGGTCCGAAAGCCAGAAGGAATCCAGGCCCCAGTCTTCGGCGCGCTCCGCCACTCGAGCGATCGTCTCGGCCGACGGCATTCCTAAACGCCACAATCCAAAACCAGCACCTATCTTTACTTGCGGTGTCATGAATGCACACTATTTCGGCGCACCGTATTTTGCATAGCCATATGGTAGATACTAGCATGAGGTCCGCTTTGAAGAATTCCAATCACGCGCCAGTACGCAAGAACAGCGCGAGTGTGACCATGCTTGGCACGGGAGACGCTTTCGCCAGCGGAGGCCGCGCGCAGGCCGGTTTCATCATTGACGCCGATGGCACCCGCATCCTGATGGAAGCGGGTCCGGAAATACTGGGCGCGATGAAGCGCCACGGGGTTCAGCCCAATCATATCGATCTGATTGTCATTAGCCATCTGCACGGCGACCACTTTGGCGGCCTGCCGTTTTTGATCCTCGAATACATGTGGGAAAGCCGGCTCGAGGGTCCGCTCACGATCGTGGGGCCGCGCAATCTGGAATCGCGATGCTGGCGACTCTTGAAAACTCTGTTTCCCGGCTTCGACCTGAAACGGATAAAGCACAAGCTGAACTTCGTTGTGATCGAGCCGGGCGCAACGCTGCAAATCGGCAAGGTCCGTCTCTCGGCGATTCGCAGCCCGCACACCAAGCCCGACATTTCGTTGTCGTTCAAGGTCGAAGTGGGCGGGAAGACAATTGTTTTTTCGGGAGATACCGGATGGAACGACGCGCTGGTGAAGTTCGCGGCGGGCGCCGATCTTTTCGTCTGCGAATGCACTTACTTCGAGAGCAAGCATCTGAAATTTCACATCAATTATCCCGAGCTCGCCGAGCAGCGCGGGAAATTCAAAGTCGGCCGGATGCTGTTGACGCACATCGGCCGCGAAGTACTGAACCATCGGCGCCAAATAAAGATCGAGATGGCATCCGACGGAATGAAACTCGCTGTCTAGCGGCCTGCGGCGCAAACCTGCGGAAGGAAACTCGCTCATGGGAATTGCAGACGGAAAACGCGCGCTGGTCGTCGGCGTCGCGAACGACAAGAGCCTCGCGTGGTCGATCGCGCAGGAGCTGCACGCGCAGGGCGCCGAGATCGCGCTGACCTATCAAGGGGAAGTGCTCGAGAAGCGCGTGCGTCCGCTCGCCGCGCAGATAGAAGCCGACATTGTGGGCGAGCTCGACGTCAACAACGACGCGCAGATCGCCGAAGTTATCGGCAAGCTCGAACGCAAGTGGGGCGGACTCGATATGCTCGTTCACGCGGTTGCGTTTGCCGAGCGCGAAGATTTGCGCGATCGGTTCTTGAACGTGACGCGGCAGAACTTTTCGCGCTCGCTGGAAATCAGCGCCTACTCGCTGGTCGCGCTCGCGCGCGCGGCCGAACCGCTGATGGCGGCGCGCGGAGGCGGCTCGATCGTCACGCTCAGCTATATCGGCGCGGTGCGCGCGGTCCCCAACTACAACGTGATGGGAGTCGCCAAGGCGGCTCTGGAAGCCTGCGTGCGCTACCTGGCGATAGATTTGGGCCCGAAGAATATACGAGTCAACGCGCTCAGCGCCGGTCCGGCGCGCACGCTTTCGTCCTCAGCGATCAGCGGCTTTCATACGATGGCGCACGAGGTTGAAAATCGCGCGCCGCTGCGCCGCGGCATGAAAATCGAAGAGGCCGGCAAGATGGCTGCCGTGCTGCTCAGTGATCTTTCGACTGGCGTCACCGGGCAGACGGTATACGTGGACGTCGGCTACAACATCGTAGGGTTCTGATAGTCCCAAATCAGTTATCCAGGGAGAAGTGCGATGGCGATACATATCGTTCCCCAGCTCTCCGACAATTTCGCGTACCTGGTGGTTGATGAAACCAGCAAGGAATGTGCGGTGGTGGATTGCGCGGAGGCCGACAAGGTTGTCGCGGCCGCGCGCGGGCTCGGCGTGCAGATCGCCGCGATCCTGACGACGCATTGGCACGCCGACCACAGTGGCGGCAACCAGGATCTCGCGGCGAAGGTCCCGGGCATCAAGGTTTATGGCGCGAGCGCCGAGAACGGCAGGATTCCTGGATTGACCAATCCTGTGTCCGACGGCGACACGATCCGGATCGGCGCGCTCGAAGCACGCGTAATGGGAATTCCGGCGCATACCAACGGCCACGTCGCATATTATTTTCCGAAGCTCGAATCGGTTTTTACCGGCGACACGATGTTTATTGGCGGGTGCGGCCGCGTGTTCGAGGGCGTTGCAGCGACGATGGTCGCCTCGCTGAAGCGCCTGGCGGCGCTGCCCGATTCGACGCGGGTTTACTGCGGGCACGAATACACCGAAAAGAATCTCCGCTTCGCGCTGACACTCGAACCGAATAACGCTGCCCTCAAAGCCAAGCACGATTGGTCGCGCAAGGCGCGCGGCGAAGGCAAGTGGACCGTCCCTTCGACGATCGGCGACGAAAAGCAGATCAACCCGTTTCTGCGCACCGACAGCGCCGAACTGCGCGCGAGCCTCAGGAAGATCGATCCGGCGCTCGCGAACGATCCGGTCGCGATTTTCGCCAAAGCCCGGGAGTTGAAGGATCGGTTCTAGAACGGCCTCAGGATCGTCAGCATCAGGATCGCCAGCACCAGCAGGCTCACGACTCCGTGCACGACCGCGAATTCACGCCGCGTCGAGGCGCTGGGATTGTCTTCGAGGAAGCGAATCCGGCGGTAGAAGCGCACGTGATAAAATAGAATCACGGCGACCAGCAGCAGCTTCGCATGAAGCCATCCCTGCCGCAGAACCTCGGGGCGCATCAATATCAGAATAATCCCAAGCGTGACCGTGATCGCAGCGCCCAGGTTTACGGTAACCTCGAACAGCCGCCGTATGGTTCCGAGCAACCGCTCCTTGGGAAGGCCGACTTCCTCGGGCACGCGTCCGAGCAGGCTCGCGAGCATCAACAACCCGCCAATCCAGAAAATCACGCCGAACAGGTGAAGTGCCAAAACGATTTGGAACGCGGCGTCGCTCAATTCGGTATCTCCTGCGGTGAACCTTTAAGATGGACCAAGGGTCCGCGGACTGCACGACGGTACCGTATCGACGCGAGCGGTAGAAGCGCACGCTACCTGCCGGACGCTTGCCAGCCGCTTCGGCGGATAGCATTTATGAAACAGCGAGCGACGGAGGTTAGAGATGGCGTATTCATATCAGTCCGAGCTTAGGCGAAAAACCGTCAGCGCCGAAGAGGCCGCGGCGTCAGTCAAGTCGGACCACTGGGTCGAGTACGGATTCGGACTGGGACAGCCCGACCTGTTCGATCAGGCTCTGGCCGCTCGCGTCGCCAGGCTCGAGCGCGTGCGCCTGCGCGGATGCCTTGCGATGAAACCGCGCGCGGCGATCGAGGCCGATCCCGAGGGTCGTCACGTGGATTATTTTTCCTGGTATTTCTCGGGACTCGAACGAAAGCTGCACGATCGCGGACTGTGCCATCACATTCCGATGAACTTCGGCGAGGCGCCCGACGACTACCGCCGCTTCGTCGACGTGGACGTGGCGGCGCTGAAGTGCGCACCGATGGACGAGCACGGCTATTTCAACTTTGGTCCGTCGGTGACCTATCACAAGGCGATCACCGAAAAAGCCGCGCACCTGGTAATCGAAACCGATGCGAGCGTGCCGTATGTTTTCGGGCTCGAGTGCGGCGTTCATATCAGCGAAGTCGACCAGGTGATCGACGCGGGCGTCGGCGTGCTGCCCGAGCTAAAGAACCCGGCTCCAGGACCAGCCGATCAGAAAGTGGCGGAGCTGATCGCGCCGGAAATCAGAAATGGCGCGTGCTTGCAAATCGGAATCGGCGCGATGCCGAATGCGGTCGCCGAGCTGCTGGCAACTTCGGCAGTCAAAGACCTTGGCGTGCATACCGAGATGTTCGTCGACTCGCTCATCTCGCTGTATGAGGCGGGCAAGATCACTGGCGCGCACAAGGCGGACAATCTCTACCAGATGACTTATTGCTTCGCCGCGGGGTCGTCGCGTCTGTACAAGTTTCTCGATCGCAATCCGGCCTGTTTCGCGGGGCCGGTCGACTACACGAATTTGCCGCATCACATCATGCGCAACGATAACGCGGTCGCGATCTGCAACGCCGCGCAAATCGATCTAACCGGCCAAGCCTGCTCGGAATCCGCCGGCATCAGACAGATCAGCGGCACCGGCGGCCAGCTCCAGTTCATTCGCGGCGCCTACGCTTCGGCCGGAGGCAAGGCGATCCTGTGCCTCGCCTCGACCTACGAGCGCGCGGGCAGGCGCGCCAGCCGGATCGTCGCACGAATCGACGACTCGAATGTCGTGACCACGCCGCGCACCGACGTGATGTACGTGGTGAGCGAATACGGAATCGTCAACCTCAAGGGCAAGTCGGTGCCGGAGCGGGCGCGCGCGCTGATCGGGCTGGCGCATCCGGATTTTCGCGAGGAGCTGGAACGCGCGGCCCGCGAGTATCGGCTGCTGCCGCGATCGATCTTTTAGGGTTCTGTTTTCTAGCGCGTTCAGTGTTGGGCGGAAGTGGAATCGCCGGTGAATTTATACACCAGCTCGCCGTCGCGGGTGAATCCGAGTTCGCGGCGAATCAGGTGTTCCAGGTAGCGATCATTGGAACTTAGGTTCTGAACGCCCGTTCTGAGCGTCTCGTTGCGAGCCAGTAACTCCGCGCGCCGCGCCTCGAGCGCGCGGCGCCTGGTGCGCAGCGCCAGCAGATCGCGCGGTCCCAGCGGCCCCATCGCCAGGCTCGCGCCCAGGACCACGAGGATCCCGGTCAGGATTAGCGGGAGCCACCGGCGCCGGAGGTAGTTGCTTAAGCGGAGCATCTGACCAATGGTAAAGCACCGCGCGGGCGAAGTTCAAGACCGCCGATGCCTTAACGTCATTCCAAAGTTCGGAAAGTGTATAGAATCAGCGGCTCGTGCCGACTTTAGAATTTCTTTATAAATATGTTGCTTAGCCTGTTGCATTCCTAATAACGGGTTTCTATAATGCGCACCGAGGGGTGGAGAAGGTTAGACCACTCATTAGGTAGTGTGCTTATCCAGCAGCGGCCAACGGAAGAGGAGGTGTCTATGCCAGTGAAGAAGAAGGCTCCCAAGCGGGCCACCAAGTCCAAGTCAAAGTTGAAGAGCAATATGAAAAAGAAAGCCGGCAAAAAGAAGAAGAAGTAACTAGCCAAAAGTTTTCCTCCGAGCTTTAACCCCTCGGAGGCTGGCTAACGATGCCGGGCTAGCTGCTGGAATGAGCCGAGGCGCTCACGCCTCGTAAACCGAGAGAGCCCCCGTAACAGGGGGCTCTTTCTTTTTCCGCGATACTTGCGTTCGCGCCGCCGCGTACCTAATGATTGCGATTGCAAGCGGCGCGACCTGCGCGGGCGCTATGATAACCTCTCCTGATTCCACCTTCGACGCGATTATCGCCGGTGCGCGCGTGGCCGGAAGCGCCGTCGCGATTGCGCTTGCGCGCCGCGGCCTCAAGGTCCTGTTGATCGACAAGGCCGCGTTCCCGTCCGACACGCTCTCCACCCATATCGTTCTGGCCGGTGGCGCGAAGGTGCTGGCCCGGATGAACGCGCTGGAGCATCTCGAACGCGCCGGCGCGCGCCGCTACGAAAGCATGCGGATGCTCGGGCCCGGTTACGATTACTCGGTCGATCTCGCGCGCGAAGACGAAGACCTGCGCGGATTTTGCTTCGGACGAATGCCGATGGATGCCGCGATGCTTGCGCTCGCGCGCGACTCAGGCGCGGTCGTTCGCGAGCGCTTCAGGCTCACCGGCCTGGTGATTGAAGACGGCGCGGTCGCGGGAGTCCGCGGCGAGGACCAAAGCGGCGCGCACGAATTTCGCGCCGCGCTCGTCGTCGGAGCGGACGGGATGCGCAGCACGGTCGCGAAGCTCGCCGAGGCGAAACTCGGCGCCTTCGTGCGCACCGAAGTTCCATGCGCTCGCGCCTATTACTACTCGTACTATGAAGATGTAAGCCGCAAGCGCTTCGGCGACGACCTGGTGACCGAACTCGACGCGGGTCCCGGTCAGGGCGCGATCCTGTGCCGATGCGAGAATGGGCGCGTGGTGGCCGCGGTCGCATTCGATGCGGCGCGGATGCATTCCTTTCGCACCGATCTGGAAGGCAATCTTAAACGCGAGCTCGAGCGTTCGTTCGTCGTCGGATCGCTAATCGAAGGCGGGCGCGCATCCGGGAAAATCTATTCGTCGGGAATACTGCTCAACACCTATCGCAAGCCGATTACCGACGGCGCGCTGCTCGTCGGTGACGCGGGACTTCACGTCGATCCGCTGTTCGGGCAGGGGCATTCGCTCGCGCTGATGACCGCGGAGATAGTAGGCGAACTTGCACCCGGATGGTTCTCCGCGCGTGACGGCCGCGTGATCGGCGCCGCCGCGATGAGCGAATTCGCAAGCCGCCGCGATCGTCTGCTGATGCCCTATTATTCCTCCAGCGTCAGGACCTCCGGCGGACTCCGCCACGATCCGACCACGCATGCCGCGCATCTGGTCGCACAGCGCGAGACCTGGGCCGCGCGCGAGATGGCGCGTTTCGGCCAGATGGCGTCGAGTGGCGGCTTCCCCTCGTTCCGGTTTGCGCGGATGCTGGCGCGGCAGGCGCGCGCCGCCTGAGCGCCGCGTGGACGAATTACTCGGACGCTTCCCATGCGTGGCCGAGCGGCCGGAGCCGCTGAAGTTCGCATGGCCAGTAATCCTCATACCGGACTCGTTCACCACCGCTCGTCATTTGGGCGTGTTAATGGGTTACTTCGCCACCATCGGATGGGAAGTGTACGCACCCGATTTGCGCTCCGCGATCGGAGTGGGCGCAACTCCGCCGCTCGCGAAGTTTTCTTTTGCGGATCTGATCGCGCTTTGCGCTGAAGCGCTCGATGCCCTCGGGCGCGGCGCGATCGTCGTCGGTCACGGCGCTGGAGGGCTGGCCGCGCTCAAGCTGGCTGAGCGTCCCGAGGTAAAAGCCGCGGTTGCGCTGGCGCCGCTTGTGCCGGGCTACCAGTCGCTGCTGGTTTCCGGATTCGCCGCACGGCTCTCCGCCTGGCGGCGCGGGACGATCGATCCTCCGCGAAAACGCACCTTGTTCGAGTTCGTCGCCGACGCCGATCGGTTCCAGCGCGACGCGATCATCCGCGCGATGGTGCCGGAGAGCGCGAAGCTCGCTCTGGAGATCGCGCGCGGCGAAATTGCCTTCTCCACTTCCGCCGCGCCCAGGCTGATCGTCGCGGGCGACTCGGATATCTTCGCCCCGGTTGCCAGGACCGCGGCGTTCGCGGAATCGATCGGCGCAACACTCGCGCAAATTCCGGGACGCGGCCATTGGCTGATCGGTGGCCGCGCGCTCGAGCGCGCAATCGCGCCGACCCAGCGCTTCCTGGTGCGCACGCTCGGCCAGGACTTGCTGCTGCTCTATCCCGAAGAATGGAAAAACGAACCTGACGGCGGCTAGCCCGCGCTTGTGCCGCCCGCGGCTCGTTGCGAACCCGCCGGTTGCGCGATCGAGCGGATGCGGCGGATAATCCGCGCCGAAATGCGGGAGTGGGAAACAACACGATGGGCGCAATAAGAGATCAGTCCGAAAAAATGTTCAACGGCGAGATCACGACCCGCCAATTTCATCCGCTGATGCCGACCGGAGAGTACGAGGAAGTCGCCGACGGCGTGATGTTCTACCGATGGTTCGCGAACGTCACGGCGGCGAAGACCGGCGAGGGGCTGGTGCTGATCGACACCGGCGCGTACTTCAATCAGCAGGCGACGCTCGAGCTTCTGCGCAAATTTTCGCCCGACCGCGTCAACACCGCGATTTACACCCACGGCCACGTCGATCATGCGTGCGGCACGCCCGTGATTATGGAAGAAGCGCGCAGCCGCAACCTGGCGCGTCCGCGAATCGTCGGACAAAAAGGCGTTTCGGCGCGGTTCGACCGCTATAAGCGTACCCAGGGCTACAACAACGTCATCAATACGCGGCAGTTCAGCCGCCCTTCCTCATTCCCAACTGAGTATGTCTATCCGGATACCTACTTCGATAATCAGTTGAATGTGGTCGCAGGCGAGCACAAGTTCGATTGCCACCATGCGCGCGGCGAGACCGACGATCACTGCTGGGTGTTTATTTCGCAGCGCAAGGTGCTGTGCACCGGCGATCTGATTATCTGGGCCGCGCCCAACGCCGGCAATCCACAGAAGGCTCAGCGCTATGCGCGCGAATGGGCTGAGGCGCTGCGCACGATGGCGAAGCTTGGAGCGGAAGTTCTGCTGCCGGGCCACGGTTACCCGGTTTTCGGCGCGCTTCGCGTTCGCCGCGTGCTGAACGACACCGCGGAATTTCTGCAGAGTCTTTACGATCAGGCAATCGCGATGATGAATGCGGGCGCGTCGCTCGACGAGGTGATTCATTCGGTCAAGCCTCCGGCGAATCTGGCCGACAAGCCTTATCTACAGCCGGTCTATGACGATCCGGAATTTATCGTGCGCAATATCTGGCGGCTCGAAGGCGGATGGTACGACGGCACGCCGTCGCATCTTAAGCCCGCGACCGAGGCTGCGCGCGCGCAGGAGATCGCATCGCTTGCGGGCGGCGCGGACAAGGTTGTCGCGCGCGCGCTCGAGAAGCTGGGCGCGGGCGATCTGGCGCTTGCGGCGCATCTGGCGGATTGGGCCGTCGGCGCCGCGCCCGAAGACAAATCGGCGCACGCCGCGCGCTCGAAGATCTACCAGGCGCGCGCGGATGCGGAGACCTCGACGATGGCGCACGGAATTTTCCATTCGACCGCGCTCGAGTCCGCGAAAGAGGCCGGCATCGCTCCGCCAGAAGACAAGCGAAGTTTCTGAGGGCCGCGCGCATTGCCGCGAAGTTGGCGAAGCCGGCGCCTAACCGTCCGCGTCTCGATGAATGATGTGCTGCACACTAATCGGCAGGTCGCTGAGCGCGCTGCGCAGGAACGAAGGATAGAGTCGCGCACTAACCAGCTCGTCGAACGGCCACCACCGAAAAGTGTTTTTCTGCCCGTCGGATTCCTCGAGCGTGAATTCCTCCGTGGTCGATGGGATCGCGCTTTCGGGAAACGAGACCAGGTAGTAGAGGCAAATCTCGTGCACATGATCAGAAGTCGGACCCCAGAAATTCTCAACTACCCACACGAGCCGTTCGATTTGTACCGCGGCCTTCAGCTCTTCGTTCATCTCGCGCGCGAGCGACGTTTCGGACGACTCGGCAAGTTCGACCCGGCCGCCGGGCATGTACCAATAGCCGTTCACGTTGTCGCGACAGAGCAGGACGCGGCCGTCGCGAAGCGCGATCGCCGCGACACGATATTGAAACATCCAGGTTTCGTCGCGCAGCGTGATCATCCGTCGAGCGGCCATCGCGATCCCCTTCTCTCACGACACCCGCGGCGGGGGCGTCAGCTTGCCGAGAATCGCCGGTGCGCGCGCACCCGTCACGCTCGGGATATTTCCCTGCCGCCCGCGCAGCATCTGGTAGCCGAGAATCGCGAATGCCACCGCCTCGAGCGAATCGCCGTCCACTCCTACCTTTGCCGCCGTCGTCACTTCGAGCGCCGGCATTTCTTGCGCGACCATCTTGATCAACGTGGGATTGTTAGCACCGCCTCCCGTTGCGATGAGCTGATCAACGCGGCCGCGCGGTGCGATAAAGCGGCGGAACGATTCGGCGATCGATCGGGCGGTGAGAGCAGTGACCGTCGCGAGCAAATCATCGCCGCGCACGGCGAGCGGTTTCGCGATGCGCCGGATCTCCGCGAGAAATGGCAGCCCGAATTCTTCGCGTCCGGTCGATTTCGGCGGACGGCGGCGAAAGAAAGGACGCCGCAACAGCGCCGTCAGCATCGGGTCGCTGACCCGCCCCCGCGCCGCGATTTTTCCACCGCGATCCATCCGCATTTTCCCGCCGGTCATCTGACTCATCAGCGCATCGATCAGGCCGACTCCGGGTCCGGTATCGAACGCGATCAGATCAGGATTTCCCAGCCGCACGCGCGCGGGAAGATAGGTCGCGTTGCCGATTCCGCCGATATTCTGGATCACCCGGCCATGCCGGGCGTCAGCGAAGAGCCACAGATGTGCCAGCGGTGCGAGCGGAGCGCCCTCACCGCCGAGCGCGATGTCCATCGGACGAAAGTCCGCGACGACCGGAAGATTCGTCATCGCGGCGATCACCGCGGACTCGCCGAGCTGCAGCGTCGAGGCGGTCGCTCCGCGTCCTGCGACTCGCGGTGGCCGATGAAAAAACGTATGGCCGTGCGAACCGATAAAATCGATTTGCGAAAGTGCGATTCGCGCTTCGCGCGCCACGGAGATCGCGGCGTGGCCGAATGCGCTGCCGAGCTCGAAGTTGAGCGTGGATAATTCTCCCGAACCTACCGGTTCTCCCGCGGTTGCTCGCAGCAACCGCGCGCGGAACTTTGCCGAGTAGGGATAGGTGCGAAAACGGATCGCGCGCGCGGGTGGCCGCCGGCGCTCATCTATATTCACAATCGCGGCGCTCACGCCGTCATGCGAGGTCCCGGACATCAGGCCGATCGCCAGAACTCCGCCGGGATCACGCCTAGTCTTTTTCGCGCTCATCGATCTGCCCCCGTTCGTCTCCAGATATCTGTTCGGGCTCGTCGTCAGGGCCGCGATTTAATTTCAGCATCTCGATTCCCGCCGCGATCAGCCGCCATCCGGCCGGTATTTCGAGCGAGCCGGTATCGTCGCCCGCCTCCAGCTCGATAATGACTTTGCTTCCGCCATGCCATTGCACCAAAAGTGGACGATGCCCGATCTGCCGACCGGTAGGCGGATTGATCGCAAAGTCGCCGAGCAAAGTGGTCGCACGCAAGTCCGAGAACGCCGCGCGAATCCGGTTTTGATCGAGCGATCCCGCGGCTTCCAGCGCCGCGCCAGCAAGCATCGCGGCTGCATACGCCTGCGCGGCGGTGTAGTCGGGGTGCGCGATTCCGGCAGCGCGGTAAATCCGCGTTGCGAACTCACGCGGCGCGGGCCCCAGGCTCGGAGTGACTTTGGAGTCGGCCTCCCAATGACTTGGACCGACGATTCCTTCGGCATTCTCTCCAAGATCATCGCGAAAGCGCGCAACTCCGGCGGCGACGCACGCGAGCACAGGGATGTTGAGGCGTGGGTCCGCCGTGACCGCGCGCATCACTGCCAGGTCGTGTTCGTAGCTGCCCGCACTGACCAGTACGTTGACGCGATTTCGGCGCAGCGCGGGAAACAGCGCATCGGGCGTGCGATACGAGTCGAATCTGCCGTTCCACTTCACCCGCACGCGAACTCCGCGCCGCCGCGCAATGCGATCTTTCGCAGCGGTTTCGATTCCGCCGGTGACCGCGCGTGAAAAAGGCGAGCCGGTAGTGACTATCGCCATTCGCTTGCGCCAGAATTTCAGAGACGTGAGAAGTTGCACGAAGCCGGTCAGATAATCGCTTGCGGGAGCAGCCACGCCCACGATCATTTTGTATCCGCTTTGGTAGAGCGAGTCGGCGGCGCCGCCATGATTGATAAACACGTGTCCATTGGCTTCCGCGATCGGTGCCGCCACTGCGGCAAGGTTGCTCGAGTACGGACCAAGCAGAAGTTCAGCGCGGTTTCCCGCGGCCAGCGTACGATAAATTTCGGCGCATCGCGTGGGGTTGCTCTGATCGTCGATACAGTCCAGCGCGATTTCCGCGTGATCACCGCTTAGCCGTACGCCGCCGCCAGCGTTGGTATCGGCAACGAACAGGCGCAGCGCGGCTTCCGCCTGCCGGCCCATCGCGGCGTATTTTCCGCTGAGAGAAAGCGACAGGCCAAGAGTGATTTTCACGGTGATGGCCGTAACGCGCGCGGCGTATCAGGCCCCGACTTCGGCGATACCGCCCTTGATGACAGCCTGATTGTTGGCATTGAAGGTCTCAAACGCGAACCTTGCGCAGCCTGCGTGCTCGCCGTCGCGCCAGACTTTGGTCGTAATGGTTTCGCCCGGACGCACCGGGCGCGAGAAGCGGACCGCGAGGCGTCTCAGCCGTTCGGGTTTGCCGCCGCACAATCTGTCGATCGCGACCTTCGAGGTGAATGCCATCGTGCACAGGCCGTGCACGATAATTCCCGGCAACCCTGCCATCCGCGCGATATTTTCGTCAACGTGAATCGGGTTGTGATCGCCCGAGGCCGCCGCGTACCGAACGGTTTGATCGGGGTCGATCTTTTGCGCCACGCTGAACAGCGGTTCTCCGCGCTCGACCTCGGCTGCGCGCGCTTGCGCCAGCGCTGCGCGGTGGCCGCCGCCGCGAATGAAGACGCCGAACACGATCCGCTGAACCGGATCGCCCTTCTGATTTTCGGCGCTGAGCTCGACCGCCATCGTTTCGCCGCTGGGCTTGGTCTCGATGGAAATAATTTTCGCGTGCGAGGTGATTTTGTCGCCGGGCCGAATCGGCGCAAGAAACTGCATGTCCTGATCGCCGTGTACCAGGCGCAGGAGATCGGCGCCGACTTCAGAATCCGTCACCGCGCCCATCACCGAGTTCCAGGTGACCACGACGCCGAACATCGGCGGCGCAACGATTCCCCCGGAACGGCTCGCGTCGAAAAACGCCGGGTTGTCTTCATTGTAAGCGCAGGCGTATGCGCCAATCGCATCGGCGGTGACGTCGCTCACGATCGGCGGATACTGGCGGCCCACACAGGCCTTGTTCAGAGGCATCGGATGCTCCCGTTTCGTGAAAGAAGGTTGCCGCACTTTCGTGCAGCGATGCTTCAGCGGAGTTCGCGACCCGCGATAAACACCGCCTTCAACTCTAGCGCCCGGCTGAGCACGATCAAATCCGCGCGGGTTCCGGGGTCGAGCCGGCCGCGATCCTTGAATCCACCCACCGCGGCAGGATTGGTCGCGGCCATCACCGCGGCCTCCGCGACCGGCACGCCGAGATCACGCACCATCAGGCGGACACCGTCGAGCATGCTGATGATGCTTCCGGCCAGAGTGCCGTCAGCCAAACGCGCGGCGCCGCGATCGATTTTCGCGCGCGCACGCCCAACCTCGAGCGCCGCATCTTGCTCCGTGCCCGCGAGCGCAACCTTGTCGGAGGTGATGATGAGTCCTTTCATGCCGCGCGCGACGTACGCCAGGCGCAGCATCTCGGCATGCACGTGTACGCCGTCGGGAATGATGGCAGGGCGCGCCTCCGACTTCGCGAGCGCCGCGGCAATTACCCCGGGATCGCGATGACCGAGCGGGCGCATCGCATTATAAAGATGCGTGAACATCCGCGCGCCCGCGGCGATTGCGGCGCGCGCTTCCTCGAGCGTCGCGTCGGTGTGCCCGATCGATACGGCAACACCACGCGCGACCAGGCGGCGGATCGCGTCGAGCGCACCCGGCAGTTCGGGTGCGAGCGTGACCAGCCGCAACGCGCGCATCGCGAACGCGCGTTCGAATTCATCACCGTGCGGTTCGAGATTCAGAGCGGGATGCGCGCCGAGCCGGCGTGCGGAAATGAACGGGCCTTCCAGGTGCATCCCGAGAATCGCGGCGCTATCTTGCCCGGCGGCGAGATCCGCTTCTGCCGCGGCGATCGCGCTGGCGATAGCCGCGTGTGCGCGCTCGATTCGCTCCAGCGGCGCGGTCACCGCCGTCGGCAGCCACGATGTAGTTCCCTCGCACGCGAGCTTCTGGCCCAGAGCGCGCAGCGCAGGCGAGTCGGCGGACATCACATCGATTCCGTGCGAGCCATTGACCTGCAAGTCGATGAAACCGGGCAGAATGTAGTCGTTGCCGGCGGCCGGGCCCTCATGAACCTCGACGATCTTCTCCGCGAATGTGATCTGTCCGCGAGTGAGCGAGCCATCGGTGCGTGCGATCTCGCCGCTGAGAGTTTTCATCATCGCCATGACTGCGAGTGGCTGGACGATCAGTTTGCGCGGAAGCGCTCTGCCAGCAGGCGCGAGAAGCGCGGAAGATAAATCAAATCGAAGGTCTCTTCCTTGCCGGGGAACATCGCGACCGCCGCGCCTTTGAGCGCGATCACGTGCTGCCAGGCATCTTCGAGAGTCAGGTCCTGATCCTGCACCAGCGTGGCGAAGGTCAGATCGACCAGAAAGCGCAGACGGCGAAGCATTTTGTCTTCGAGCTCGAGCGCGGCTTTGCGATTGTCATCGGGCATTGGGATGCTCCGTAAAAATCGCCGCGCGAGATGCGTGCGATCTTCCTCAACCGTAGCCGGAACGCACCGCTTCGGGCAATCGTTTGAGTTCGTGTGGCAGCACTGCAACTGCGCGTTTCGAGGCGTACTTGTTTCGGCCTCAAAGCGATGACAAATTCTTACGCACGATGGCGCAGCAGCGAATCAAGAGCGGCTTCATATATCTGGCCAACGCGGTAAACGACCTGCGCGGCAATTGGATAAATCTTGCCGTCGTGCTTGCGCCGCTGATCGTGCTCGCCTCGATGTGCCTGCTGCCCGAGGCGCTGAACCTGCAGCATCATTTCGCGAGCTCGAGCGGAGGGGGAGGGACGACGGTCGGCTACTTCCTCGCGCAGGAGCCATATCATCCTCCCACCAACGCTTCCGCCGCGCCCGCCCCGTATCCCGAATGGCTGATTTACGCGATGCGCGGGATGGGCGCGCTGATCTCGCTGGTGGCGGGGCTGGTGGTGCTGGTCGAGCTGAAGCGGATTCAAACCGGCGAACGCGCTTCGGGGATAATCGGAGAGACGATCGCGGTTTACGCGAGCGCCGGACGGCTCGCGCTCGCGTACTTGTGGATCGCGATCCTGCAGTTGCTGGCGCCGGGCGCGGCCATATTGGTGCTCGAGCTCAGTCTGGGGACCGACTACGCGGTCTTGTCGGTGTTCATTTTTGTGGCGCGGATGGCGCTGCTGGTCGGCGCTGGGATCGTTTACCTGTGGCTGTATTTCGCCGAGTACGCGCTGGTGTTCGACGGCGAGCGTAGTTTTCATTCGCTATTGTTCAGCCGCGATCTGATGCGCAAGCGTTTTTTTACGGTCGCATCGCGGGTCGTGGTCTTTCTGGCAGTATGGTCCGGTTATAATTCCTGGGCCGTGGTCGCATTCTATGAAGTGAGCTTACTGCTGGGACCGGTCGCGCAGTTGACCGGGGTGGTCTCGACGATCGTGATTCTTCTGAACCTGATGTGGCTGAGCATCAGCCTTGCGACCTCCGCGTTTTTCATCGCGGCGGGGGTTCGGATGTACCAGGACCTGATTGCGATCGCGCGCGCGGGCACCGGCGATCAGCCAAATTCGAGCGCTACGCTTCAGGCCACCGTTCCGCTGAGCGGCGCCACGGCCTGAGCAGCTTTTAATCCTTCGCGACGCGGGCAATTGCGCGCGCGGCGACATGAACCGCTGGCAGCGAGATCGTCTGCATGGTTGCGATCTCGGCCAGCAGACGTTCAAGGTCCGCAAACTCGCGCGGATGGGTGCTGCCAAGACGCTCGATTGCGGCCGCCGCTCCTCCCGCTTCCAGCGCGAGAGTGGTCAGTTGCAAACGGCCCTCGCGCAACTCTACCGCCAATTCCTGCGCGGCGCGCCGGCGCCAATGATCCTCGTCATCGAAATTGACCACAGTAGCTTCCAGGCGCGAGAAATCCAGATGAGTGCTCACGCCAAAGTACGCCTCGGCCACTCGCTCAGCCGGCAGCTCGCGCGCGAGCGCGACGCTCAGCACGTTCAGCAAATGATCGGCGAAGGCGAGGCGCGCCAGGTCATGCGCAAGTTCACCGTCAGCCACCGTGGCGCGTAGATCGCGATAGATTTTCTCGAAACGCTCGCGCTCACCGGCCTGAAGAAATTCTTCAAAATTCGAGCTCAGGCTCTCGAACGCCGGACGGAAGCGCCGGACCGCGCCGTCCAGCGCCGCATCCGGCGCAAAATTTCTGAGCGCCCACGCCGCGGCGGCGCTTGCGGCTTTTTCGAGCGCGAAAAACGCGCCGGTTTCCGCCTCCGCGGTGGCGGCGGCCGTGATCGCGCGAATTTGCTCCGCACGCGGCGCGACCGCGAGCACCTCGGACGCGATTAGCCACGCGTGGACCGCGGCTTCCGCGCTCACGCCATGATCGCGAACGATTCCGAACACGAAGGTTGAGCCCATCAAATCCACCATCTCGTTAACCAGCCGCGTGGCGATAAGCTCGCGGCGCAGCCGATGGGTCGGAATCGACGCGGCGAAGCGCTGCGCGATCGAGGAGGGAAAGTAAGGGACGAGGTAGCGATCGACCAGGTGCGGGTCCGCGGTCAAGGTCGCGTCTTCGAGCCGCAGCACCAGATCGATTTTGGTGAACGCCGTGATAAGCGCAAGTTCCGGACGGACCAGGCCGGCGAAGCGTGCGCGCCGTTCGCGCAGCGCCTCGCGCGTGGGCAGCGTTTCCTCGTGACGGCTCAAGAGGCCGCGTTCCTCGATCGCCTGCATGTGCTCGCGGAACGCATCGACGCGGGTGCGGCTGCGAATTTGTTCGAGCGAGAGCAGCAGCGCCTGGTCGCGATTATCGCGCAGGACGCTTTGCGCAACGTCGTCGGCGAGACCGGCCAGAGTACGGTTGCGCTCGTCGAAGGTCAGAGCGCCGCGCGCGACCTCGGGGTCGAGCAGAATCTTGATATTCACTTCGTGGTCGGAGGTATCCACGCCGGCGGAATTATCGATCGCGTCGGTGTTGATGCGTCCGCCGGCGAGCGCGAACTCGATGCGCGCCTTCTGCGTGAAGCCCAGGTTGCCGCCCTCGACTGCGATTTTCGCGCGCAACTCGGCGCCTGTGATCCGGCATCCGTCGTTGGCGTGGTCGCCGACCTGTTCATCGGTCTCGTCGGTTGCACGCACATAGGTGCCGATCCCGCCGTTGTAAAGCATGTCCACGGGCGCGCGCAGGATTGCTCGCACAAGGCTCTCGCCGTCGAGCGCGTCCTCTTCGATAGCGAGCGCGCCGCGCGCTTGCGGGCTCAGTTCGATCCGCTTCTGTCCGCGGCGCCATACGCCGCCTCCCTTGCTGATGAGCGCGGGATTGTAATCCGTCCACGCCGAGCGCGGCAGCTCGTAGAGCCGCCGGCGTTCGTCAAAGCTCACGGCGGGATCGGGCGTGGGATCGATAAAGATATGCCGATGATCGAACGCCGCGATGAGCGCGATATTTCGGGACCGCAGGAGCCCGTTGCCGAACACGTCGCCCGACATATCGCCGATTCCGATCATCGTGATCGGCTGGCCGCGGTCGGGGTCGCGGCCGATCTCGCGCAGATGCCGCCGCGCGGATTCCCACGCGCCGCGCGCGGTGATTCCCATCGCCTTGTGATCGAAGCCGTGCTCGCCGCCGGAAGCGAACGCGTCGCCCAGCCAGAAGCCGCGCTCGAGTGCGATGGTGTTTGCGATATCCGAGAACGCCGCGGTGCCCTTGTCGGCCGCGACCACCAGATAGGAGCCGTCGGTATCGAGCACCTTGACCCGCGGCGGATGCGCGACGCCGTGCTCGGTGCGATTGTCGGTCAGGTCGAGCATTGCGCGCATCAGCGTCTCGTACGCCTCGACCCCTGGCGCGGAATTTTCCGGGGCGCATTTGACCACGAATCCGCCCTTCGAGCCGATCGGTACGATAATCGCGTTCTTGATCGTCTGGGTTTTCATCAAGCCGAGAATTTCGGTGCGGAAATCGTCGGGGCGATCGCTGAAGCGGATTCCGCCGCGTGCGACCTTGCCTGCGCGCAGATGACATCCCTCCATCCGAGGGCTGTTGACGTGAATCTCGTACAGCGGCGGAGTGTCGTGCAGGCCGGCGATTTTTCCGCTTTCGAATTTGAGTGCGATATATGGATCGGGCGCGGGCATGGGACAGAAGAAGTTCGTGCGCACCGTCGCCTCGAGCATCGCAAGCAGCATGCGTGCGGCGCGGTCGTCGGCGATATTTTCGATCGATCCAAGTTGACCCAGGTATGCGGCGCGCAGTTCGGCGATCTTCGCGGGGTCGTCCTCGCGATCGGGATCAAGGCGCGCGGCGAACAGATCGAACATCGCGCGAGGAAGCGCCGGATAGTTAAGCAACAGGCGGCGCAATGCGGGCCGCGCCGGTGCCAGCCGCATCTGAAATGCGGCTTCCAGATACGCGCGCAGCAATGCGGCGTCGCGCCATTTGAGTCCCGCCGAAACCACGAGCCCGTTTAGCGGATCGTCTTCCGCGAGACCGGCGCGCACCGCCGCGATCGCGTCGGCAACCGTTTGCGCGCCTGCGGATTTCAGCAGCGGCTGGCCGTCAGGACCCTCGGCCGAGAACGCTTGCACGTATGCGCCCGCGACTTGCCCGCCGATCGTGGGTTTGAAAGTGTGAAACTCCTCGGCAAGCACCTTGATGCCGAAGTTCTGCAGCATCGGCATTAGATCCGAGAGCATCGGCGGTTCTCCGACCCCCAGCATCCGCAGTTCGTCCGCGGTTTCGTCCGCCACTGGGTTATGGCCAAGTTCCACGTGAAACGTCGCGCCGGTTTGAAGCAGCTCTTCGATGCGCTCGATATCAACGAGCGCGCGTTTCGCGGGGACCGCGGCGCGGTACTCGTCAGTGAACGCGCCGGTCCATCGCGCACCGAGCGCCCGCCCGCGCGAAGCGCCCAATTTTCCTACCAGCCGTTCAGTCAGCCGCTCTTCCCATCGATGCGCCAGGCGGGCGATCTCGATTTCGAGCTCCCTGATCTTTTGCGCCTTGGGCGGCTCTGCCGCGAAGCAGAAATGCAGCCGCGCTGTGTAACCCTCGCCCATCGCGAGGTAGTAGTAGATGAGCGTGCCCCCAAATCCCGCCGCCAGAGCGTCCTGGATGTTCAGGCGCACGCGCGCCGAGAATGCCTCGCGCGGCATCACCACCATCGCGATCACATTGCCGCGGTATGGATCGCTGAGCACGCACAGGCGCACGGTGGCTTCGTTCTTCACGTCAAGGATCAGGCGCAGTTGAGCACTTAGCTCGGAAACCGGAGCACGAAATAGTTCATCCTTGGGAAAGCTGTTGAACGCGCTCACCAGCTCCTTGTAATCGTGCGAGCCCGCGACCGCGCCTTCCGCCTCGAGCACCGCCTGCAGCTTGGCGCGCAGGGTCGGAATGTGCTGCGCCTCTTCGGCATATGCTTTGGAAGTGAACAAACCCACGAAGTGATCGAAGCCCGTAACGCGGCGCGCGGCGCCCGTGCGGCGAATCGTCACGCTGTCCATCGGGGCGCGGCGATGCACCAGGGACTCGGCGAGGGTTTTTCCTATCACCAGCGCAGCGCCATCGAAAAACAGTTTGCGCCGTGCCGGCGCGATCTCATCAAGCGAACCCGCGCTGCGGAAACGCGATTCATCGTGGTCGTGCATGATGCCGAGTTCGCTGCCGGACTGGACCGAAAACTTGGCGGCGTGGCCGTCACCGGAAATGTCGTAATGGCGGTAGCCGAGAAAAACAAAGCCACCCTGCACCAGCCAGCGCAGAAAATCGCGCACGTCCACGATCTCGCGGTTTGCGGCGGTCTCTTCGCAAATCTGCAGCGCGCGCGCTACCATCGGTTCGAAGTCGTCGGTCGCCTGCCGCACCTCGAGCAGCACAGCGCGCACCTCGCGCGCGATCCGCTCGGCGTCCGCGGCGGACGCCGCAAGTTCCAGCTCGGTGTAGGTCAGCGATTCGCCCTGTTCGACCGCTGAGGTCTGCTCGAACGAGACGATGGTTCCCCCGGCGTCGCGCGTGAGCTTGTAAACCGGATGCAGCATCGCGAGCACGGGAGCGCCGAGATGATGAAAGTAGGCGAGCAGGCTATCGACGATGAACGGGCGATCCTGCATCGCGGTTTCAACCACCGTAACGCCGGCGGAATCAGGCGCGGGGGTAACCGATACCGCGATCGGTTCCGTGCGCGTGAGGAAGAACGCGTAGGCCGACTTCAGCGCCGCCAGGTAGTGGTCTGGCGCGGAATGATCGAGACGGTCGTGCGGCTCACGCGCGAACAGTCGCTCAGCGAATAGCTTGAGGCGCGGCGCCTCGTCACCGGTAAAGTTACGCGCGATAATTTCGGACAGGGCACCTGCTCTCGCCAAGACGATCACCTTTCATTACGACCATAAACTCTGCGCGGCGACTGAATCCGCTCGATCGATTATTATATTGTTTCCCGGCCCGGCACTCATAGCGCAATATCCGGCCCGGCCGCAGAGACTCTTGGCGATGGCAGAAATCGAAATCACCACAATGACGCTTGGGCCATACGGCGTGGGGCACCGCGACGGCAAGACGGTGATGGTGCCGAATGCCGCGCCGGGAGATCGGCTCGAGGTCGCAATTCGATCTGAGCGGCGCGACTACAGCGTTGGCGTGATCGAGCGGGTCGTCGCCGGCGGTCCCCAGCGCCGGGCCACTCCATGCCCGTATCTGCCGCGTTGCGGAGGATGCGATTGGCAGCAGATCGAATATCCGACGCAGGTCAGGCTGAAGTCTGAGCTGATCGCGCGGGAACTCGGCCGCGCGCTCGGCGTCGAGATCGATCCTTCGAGTTTGGTCGAGCCTGCTCCCGCCGAGTTCGGATATCGCGCACGGATCCGGCTCAAGGTCGGCCGCGGCGGCGCGCTCGGGTTCCATGAGCTGGGCAGCAATGATCTGGTCGCGATCGAGCAATGCCTGGTCGCGGAGGACGGCATCGCGATGCCCTCGGTATTGGCGCGGGTGCTCGCGCGCGATCTGAGCGAAATCGAGGCGGTTGCGGCCGGCGGCGATCGCACGGTGCTGGTTGGATATCTGAAGAAGCCGGCCGGCACGGAGCAGATCGAACGGGCGCGCCACACGCTTGAAGCCGATTCGCGTATCGGGGGAATAGTGCTGCGTGCTGGTGGGTCTCGCGCGATCCTGGGCGACGTCGAGATCGAATCGGAGATCGAACCTGGCGTCATGCTGCGCGCGGGCGCGGACTTGTTCAGCCAGGTGAATCGCGCGCAAAACCTGCGGCTGGTCGCGGAGGTGATGGCGATGGCGGCGCCGGCGCCGGGCGCGAAGCTGCTCGATCTGTTTTGCGGCGCCGGAAATTTCAGTATCCCCGCCGCGCGGCGAGGCGCGAACGTTACCGGGGTGGACTCGGATCCGCCGGCGGCAGCGGCTGCTGCGCGCAACGCCGAGCGGATGGGGCTCGG
This sequence comes from Binataceae bacterium (SeqCode), assembly GCA_035531855.1. Lineage (GTDB taxonomy): Bacteria > Desulfobacterota > Binatia > Binatales > Binataceae > JBARDN01. The sequence continues at coordinate 20,438 of DATKSB010000080.1, read as the reverse complement.
CGAGGCACAATTCGCCGCGATGCAGGCGCATGAACTGGCGGCGTTCCTGCGGCTTGCGCGATTTCGGCCCGACGTCGTGATTCTGGATCCGCCGCGCACCGGCGCGACGGCGTTGATTGAGCCGATTGCGAAGCTGGGGCCCGCGCGGGTGGTGTATGTATCTTGCGACGCGGCGACTCTGGCGCGGGATCTGCGCGCGCTCGCGGCGCGTGGGTACAAGTTATCGCGCGTGCGCGCATTCGATTTTTTTCCCAACACCCATCACGCCGAGATCGCGGCGAACGCGGTATTGACTTAAATCATGGGGCATCCTTAATGTAGGTGAGTCGGTTCGTACCTTCCCGCCAGAGGGTTATTCAGAACGATGCCCAAGCAGGAAAAGGAAAAGATCGCCCGCCCAAAGATCACCATCATCCCCGGGCGGGGCGTGGCTCAAACCATCAATTATTTGCTCGAAGATCGCGATGATCTGGAGTGGATAATCGCCGTGGGACGCACGAAGAACGGGGAACTGTTCTTTTATGACACCGGCGGGGATATCGTCGAAGACCTCGGCACGCTTGAATACTTAAAGGCGCGTATCGTGCGCGCCCATTTCGGCGACGAGTACGAATAAGCGCCGGTTCCCTCAGTCGTCGAATTCCTGCTCGGGGGCGCGCGCATAAATCATTCCGTCTTCGATTTCGATCGGCACTCGATAGAGAAATTTTCCGCACGCGGATTCTGGACCGGCAATACACTCGCCCGATCCGGGTTCGTAGTAGGCGTTGTGCGTCTGGCACATCAGGTAGCGCCCTTCTTCGGCAAAAAACTGGTTATCGACCCAATCCATCGCCATCGGCACGTGACGGCATCGGTTGACGTAGGCACGGAACTCACCCGAGAAATTGATCACGAAGCATTCTTCGTCGGCTCCGCGAATCGGCAGCATGAATTTCTGCGATTCTCCCGGCGCCAAATCCTGCGCGGGCCCCACCCGGTAGCGTCGATGCGTCGGCGCGGGCGTGGCGCGCGCGCGGCTGCGCGTCAGCGAGGCGCGGCGACGATGCTCCGAAGACATCCGATCCTCTCGATTTCGACTTCAACCGTGTCGCCCGGCTTCATCTCGCCCACGCCCGACGGCGTGCCGGTCGAGATCACGTCGCCCGGCAGCAGCGTCATGATATGGGAAATGTAGCTGACCAAAAAATCGCACTTGAAAATCAGATTCGAGGTGCGGCTATGCTGCCGGACCTCGCCGCCCAGGCGCGTGGTCAGCGCAAGATCGTCGGGGTTGGCGATGCCGGTTTCGATGATCGGGCCCAGCGGGGCGAACGTGTCGAAACCCTTGCCGCGGGTGAACTGCACGTCCTTGCGCTGCAGGTCGCGGGCGGTCACGTCATTCATGCAGGTGTATCCGAGCACGTAGGCGCGTGCGTTCGCCGCCGCGATTTTGGTCGCCGTGCGGGAAATCACGATCGCGAGCTCGCCCTCGTAATGCATCAGCTTGGATTGCGGCGGGTAGATGATCTCGTCGCCCGGGCCGATCACGCAGGTCGAGGGTTTGATGAACAACAGCGGCTCTTCCGGAAGTTGGCGGCCCATCTCCTGCGCGTGGTCGCGATAGTTGACGCCAACCGCGACGATTTTGCCCGGCGCGATCGGCGCGAGCATCGCAACCGCCGCCGCCGCAAGCGGCTGCGCGCCGGCGACTGGTTTAAGCGCGTCGAGCGGGCCCGCAAGCGGGGTGATCGATGGGCCATCGAGCGCGCCGAAACTGACTTTGCCATTAGAAATGTAACGAACGATTTTCATACTTCTACCGCACTAAATTCTCACGTATCGCGCGGCACGGGTAAACCGCGCTTGCCGGGGTGTGACAAAGGCCATAGCATCTTTCACGCGCTTGCGGCACTGGATGCGGGTTGGGCCTGCGGTTAGCGTGCGCGGCCGAAGAATTTTTCGAGAAATCTTTCGAATGGAAAAACCGATAATTCGCGGAGTCGAAGCCTTTCCGGTCGATCAGGACGGACAAACCTATATATGCCTGCGCGATCCGACGGGCCTCGCGCCCGAGTCGATCGTGCTCGGGATGGGCGCATATTTCATCGTCTCGCTGTTTGACGGGCGCAACGATCTGCACGAGGTGCAGGCCGCGTTCACCAAGCGCTTCGGCGAGACTTTGGAACTCGAAAAGATAAGCGAGCTGGTCGGCACGCTCGATCAGGCGCGTTTTCTGGATTCGCCCGCGTTTCAGGAGCATGAACGCCGCGTGCGCGAGGAATTTCGCGCGCAGGCCGACCGCCCTGCCGCCCTCGCTGGATTGTGCTACTCCCCGGAGCCCGCGCAACTGCGGATGGAACTCGCGGGGTTCTTCGATCCTCCCGACGGACCCGGCCGCAAGCCCGCGCGCAAAAGCGGCGCAAGGCTGCGCGGCCTGATCGCCCCGCATATCGATCCGCGCCGCGGAGCGGCCGCCTATGCGCACGCATACGCCGAGCTGATGGCGCACGAACCGCCCGAGCTGGTGATCATCCTTGGCACTTCGCATTACGGCGCGGGGCCTTCACTGTTCAGCGCGACGCGCAAGAATTATCTGACACCGCTTGGAACGGTTGAGACCGACCGCGAGTTCGTGGATCAGCTTGCGGGCGGCTACTCGGGCGGCGATTTGTTTGCCGACGAATTTTTGCATCGCGGTGAGCATTCGATCGAATTTCAGGCGCTGTTCCTGGCCTATGCGATGGGGGTGCGCGGCTACCAGGTGGTTCCGATCCTCGTAAGCTCGTTCCATGAAATGATCCGGTCCGGGCGGATGCCCGCGGAGGATCCGCGCGTGGGTTCGTTTATCGAAGCGCTGGGCGCAATGATCGCGGCTGAAAAGCGCAGCGTGCTGGTGCTTGCGGGCGTGGATTTCGCGCATGTCGGCAGGAAATTCGGCGACGCGTTTGCGGCCGATGAAACGGTGGCCAAGCAGGTTGAACGCGAAGACCTTGCGCTGATCGAAAATCTCAAGCGCGGCGATCCGGCTGGGTTTTTTGCCGCGATCGCGGCGGACCGCGACGCGCGGAAAATCTGCGGGCTAGCGCCGATGTACACCCAGCTCGAACTTTTGCGCGGATGCACCGCGCGGTTGCTTAAGTATGGGATCGCGATGGAACCGCAGACCGAGTCGTGCGTTTCGTTCGCGAGCCTCGCGATCGATTGATGAGCAGCGACTTGTCGCGGTGCGCGCACGCCTGCTAAGAAACCCGGCGACGGGAGGACTGCTACGGATGAAGCGCGCAATTCGAATCGGAGTGATCGCGGCGATTCTGATCATTGCGGTGGCGGCCTTGGTCAGAGCCGACGAAAAGGCGGACGAGGCCGCGGCGCGAACCGTCGCGCTAGGATGGCTGCATGAAATCGACGCTGGTCAATACGCGCAAGCCTGGCGGCAGGCCGCTGCGCCGGTCAAAGCGGCGGCGACCGCGGATCAATTCGAAAAAAAAGATGGACGAGACGCGCGCGCAGCTCGGTGCCGTGACCTCGCGCAAGTTCGAGTCCGCCACCTACGCCAGGTCGCTGCCGGGCGCGCCGACGGGAAAATACGTGGTTGTGGTTTATGCCACGGATTTCGCCGGACATCGTGCGGCGAAAGAGATCGTCACTCCGAGGCTGGAGAGGGACGGGCACTGGCGCGTCTCGGGCTACTACATCCGCTAGCGCGCGGCGCGTGCTCGATCATTCGATTCCGTAACGTTTGCGCTTGCGCCACAGCGTGGTGACGTTGATCCCGAGCGCGGCGGCGGCTTCGTCCAGAGTTGCGCTCTCGGCGAGCACGCGGCGAATGTGCTCGCGCTCGAGGTCTTCGAGGCTCGGCGAATACGATCCCGCTGAATGCACTGCGCCGGAAGGAATATCGACGGCCTCGCGAAAAAGCGAATCCGGTAAATCCTCGCGCGTAATCTCGTCACTGCGCGAGAGCACCGCGGCGCGCTCGAGCGCGTTGCGCAACTCGCGCACATTGCCGGGCCATCGATACTTCGAGATCGCCGCGGACGCTTCCGGCGTCAGCCGCATCGCGGGCCGCTGATGCCGGATCGCGGCGGCCTTGAGCATCCACAGCGCCAATGCCGGCACGTCCTCGCGCCGCTCACGCAGCGGAGGAACCCGAATCGTGATGACGTTGAGACGGTAGAAAAGATCCTCGCGGAAACGGCGCCCCGCGACCTCGGCTTCAAGATCGCGATTGGAGGCGGCGATGATCCGCGCGTTGACGCGAATCGTTTTGTCGCCGCCAACACGCTCGAAACTCTGCTCCTGCACGAAGCGCAGAAACTTGGTCTGCAACGTGGGCGTCAAGTCAGCGATCTCGTCGAGAAAGACCGATCCGTTGTCCGCCGCTTCGAGCCGTCCCGGCTTGTCCTTCACCGCTCCGGTGAATGACCCGCGCATGTGTCCGAATAGTTCGCTTTCGAGCAGCTCGTCGGACAAAGTTGTGCAGTTGACCACGACGAAGGGGCCTTCCCGGCGCCGGCTCCATCGATGCATCTGGCGGGCGAGCACGTTCTTGCCGGTTCCGCTTTCGCCGGTCAGCAGGATAGTCGCGTCGCTGGCGGCGGCCTGGCGCGCGAGTTCGAGCTGATGCGTCATCGTGGCGCTGTGCGATTCGAGCAGCGGCGCTTCGTCGATGGTGTCGCGCAGCGCGCGATTTTCCGCCTGCAGGCCGCGCAGCTCGAGCGCGCGCTCGACGATGTGCTGAATCTGTTCGAGCGAGAACGGCTTGGTCACGTAGTCGTACGCGCCGGCCTTCATCGCGGTGACCGCATTCTCGACCGTCGCGTACGCGGTCATCAGGATGATCAGGCAATCGGGCTGGCGGCGGCGCACTTCGCCGATCAACTCGAGGCCATTCATCTCGGCCATCCGAAAATCAGTCAATACCAGGTCAAAGGCGCGGCCCGCGAGCATCGCGGCAGCCTCGCGGCCGTTTTCGGCGGACGCGACCGAATGGCCGATCGACTCGAAGAATGAGGCGAGGCTGCGGCGGATATTTTTTTCGTCGTCAACGATCAGCAGGGAAGACATCACAGAGTTCCTCCGGCCGGCAGCTCGACCACGAAGCGGCTGCCCGCGCTCGCGTTGCTATCGACGAAAATCCGTCCACCGTGGGCGGCGACGATATCTTTTGCAATCGCGAGGCCCAGGCCCGCCGAACCTTTTTCGATTCCGCCGCGGCCGTACTGCGCGAACCGCTCGAAAATGTGTTCGCGAATCTCCGGCGGAATTCCGGGGCCGGAATCCGAGACCTCGAGCCGCACCTTGGTATCGATCGAGCAAGCCGCAACTTCGATCTCGCCGCCCTCGGGCGTATAGCGCAGCGCATTGCCAATCAGATTTGAAACCACCCACGACAGCTTAACCGCGTCGCCCGATATCTCGGGAACGGATTCGAGATGCTCGGTCAGGTGCACGTGCTTTTCTTCGGCTTGAAGCGCGAAACGGTGGACGACTTCTTCGATGATCTGCCGCAGATCGAGCCGCTCGCGCTGCACCGAGATTGACGCCAGCTCGCCGCGCGCGAGGTTGAGCAGGTTATCGCTGAGCGCCTTCATGCGCGCGCATTCTTCGAGAATCGCTTCGAGCAGATCGCGCTGCTTGGAATCGAGGGCCGCACCGTCGCGGCGCAACAGCTCGGCCGAGAGCGCGAGCGAGGTCAGCGGGGTGCGCAATTCATGCGACAGCGTGGCGATCAGGTTTGCGCGCGCGCGATCCTGATCGCGCAGATAAGTCACGTCCTGCAGGATCAGCAGCGTGCCAAGGGGCGCGCCTTCATCGTGATGTAGCGGCATCGGTTTGAGAACGTAAGTGTGGTCGCGGCCGCGCACGTGGAGCTGCACCTCAATTCGCTGGCTGGCCGGGTCGGCTTTGCGCAGATTTCGCAGCGCGTCGCGCACGCGGAGGTAGTGCGGATGATTGCTGCTCAGATCCTCGAACGGGCTGCCGAGCGCGTCCTTGGGTTCGACCCCCATGATCAGCGCCGCAATTTCGTTGATGTGCGCGACCATCCCTTCGGAGTCGATCAGCACCACACCGTCTTCAAGGCTTTCGATGATCGCCTCGGTCTTGCTTTTCTCGTACACCAGGCGATCGACGTTGAGCTTTTCGAAGCGTTCGAGCCGCTCGGCCATCTGGTTGAACTCGCGCGCGACTGCGTCGAGCTCGGCGAATTTCTGCGGACCGAGCCTGACTTGCCCGCGGCGCTGGCCGACGCCGCGCAGCCGCTCGGCAACTTCGATAAGCGGCTGCGACAGCGACCATCCGAGCCTCCACGAGATCGCGGCGCCGAAGATCAGCACCAGCGTCAGGCTCGCTGCGAATTGATAGGTGAGCCGCCGGCCGAGCGCAGCAGAGCGGCTGTCGGCGCGAAACATCGCGGCGCGATTCATCGCGATCAGATCGTCAAGCCGCGCATGCAGCGCATCGAACTCCGCGTCGTGGCGCGTGTCGGTAGCCACCGCGATCTGGCTGAATAATTCGTCGGCACCGGCGCGAATCGCATGCGCCAGCTCCGGCTCGCCGGTCTCGGTATAGTCGTGATCTTCCGTATCCATCCAGCGCATGAACTCGGCGCGCTCGGGCGCAAGTGCGTCCTTCACGCGGCCGTCGCGTTGGGCCAACTCCAAGCGCGCCAGCGACGCATGCATATGCTGCGCGGCCTCGATGCTGACGTAGTTGCGGTAGAGCGTCAGGCGAATCGCGCCGCCCAGGCTGTATACGCGCGGAAGAGTGAACGCGCCGAGCAGCAAGACCAATACCAGTAGCAGCAAGGTGCCGTTCCGAATCCGGTGCCGAAGTGAAGGCGTTCTCATTGTTCCTCACCGGGTTCATCGCCGAGGATCTCCACGTCGAGGTCGGGTGCGCTCGCGATGATTCGCGCGGTCACGTCGCGCCGCAGAGCGCGGCGCCATCGCGGCTGATGCGACCTTCCGACGATGATCTTCGAGATGCCATTGTCACGCGCGTAGTCGAGCATTCCCTTGACCGGGTCGGGCGCCTTGAGCCATACGGTTTCAGCGCCCAGGTCGCTGGCGAGGTTGATGTTGTCGAGCAGCGCGACGAAATCTCCAGTGCGGATCTTTTTGACCGACTCGGCCGGAGTCTCGATATGCACCGCGTACCAGTCGGCGCTGAGTTGCGTGGCGACACGGCACGCTTTGCGCAAAAGCTTGGCGCCGTCGCCGGAGTTCGAGGATAACCCGACCATGATTTTCTCGACGACCCGCGCCCGTCCCTCGCGCTTGAAGGTTTCGGCGTCATGGCGCTGGCGGGTAAGGCCGCGCGCGACTTCGCGCAGCGCCAGCTCGCGCAGCGACGCGAGATTTGCGGGAGTGAAGAAATTGCGCAGCGCCTGTTCGATCTGCGGGGCGGGATAAATTTTTCCTTCGCGCAGGCGTTCGCGCAGCGCTTCGACCGTAACGTCAACATTGACGACCTGATCGGCGCGGGTCAGGATCGAATCGGGCACGGTCTCGCGCACATCGATGCCCGTGATCCGCCGGATGACGGGACTGAGGCTCTCGATATGCTGGATGTTGACCGCGGTGATCACGTTGATGCCGGCGCGGGTGAGCGCTTCGACATCCTGCCAGCGCTTCTCATGCTTTGCGCCGGCCGCGTTGGTGTGGGCCAACTCATCGACGATCGCGATCTCCGGATTGCGCGCGAGAACCGCGTCAAGATCCATTTCCGATAGTTCGACGCCTTTATGCGGATACGTCTTGCGCGGGATAATTTCTAGGCCTGCGAGCTTCTCCTCGGTTTCCGCGCGGCGATGAGTCTCCACGACTGCCACCACGACGTCGACGTCCTTGGCGCGCAACTGGTGCGCCTCTTCGAGCATCTTCCAGGTTTTGCCGACGCCGGCCGCGGCGCCGAGGTAAACTTTCAGGCGGCCCTTTTGCGATCGTGCAACCAGGTCCAGGAACGACTCGGGGTCGGGTCGTTCTCCGTGCTTAAGGTCGCGCGAACCTTCCATCGCTACCGCTCACTGCCCGGCTTGGACGCGGCGGCCGAAGATTTGCGCGTGAGATCGAGGTAGCGCGTGACCTGCACGCTTTGAATTCGCTCCCGTGCAACACGCCTGCGCCGTGCGCGAGCGATGGCGAAGCATGCGCCGATCATGATGGACCAGACGGCGATCGCGCCGAGTGCCCACAGCAACTCGATCAGCGGTATCGGTTCCCTGCGCTCTGCCACCGCAACGCGCGCGATCGGCGCGGCGGCCAATGCCGCGCGTGGCGCGTTGCGCTTGAACCATACGCCGAAATTTTCCTTTCGCCGAAACGTCATATTGGGACGGCAGTGCTCCTCGGAGACGGCGGTTCATCTTCGGGCACCCGGCAAATCGTCCAGAGCGAGATTCAGTTCCAGGACGTTAACCCCGGGCTCGCCCAGCACCCCCGCCCATCTCTGACGAGTATTCTGACGCACGACCGCGCGAACCGCATCCTCTCCGATTCCGCGCGTGCGAGCCACCCGGGCCACCTGAAGTTCGGCGGCGGCTGGACTGATCTCCGGATCGAGCCCGCTGCCGGACGCGGTCACCAGATCGGCGGGAACGCCGCCGGACGCGATCGGAGCGTCCTCTTTTGATACCGCGGACACGCGCGCGCGCACCGCGTCGTTCAGCGCCTGATTGGTGGGCCCGAGATTCGAGCCGCCGGAGTTCGTCGCGTCGTAGCCTTTGTCGCCGGCCGCCGAAGGGCGAGGATGAAAATACCTGTCCTGGGAAAAATTCTGGCCGATCAGGGTCGAGCCGATTGGATGGCCGCCGCGTATCACCAGACTGCCATTAGCCTGCGCGGGGAAAGCAATCTGCGCGATTCCCCATACCACGGCGGGATAGATGAACCCGGTCAGCACGGTAAGGAGGATCGTCATGATGATCGCGGGTTTGATTTGGTTGCGTATCATTGGAACACCTCGAATCACCTCATGCCAGATGCATCGCTGCGACGATCATGTCGATCGCTTTGATCCCGATAAACGGAATGATCACGCCGCCCAGGCCATAGATCAGCAGATTGCGGGTCAGGATCGCGGCCGCTCCCACCGGGCGATAGGCCACGCCGCGCAGCGCCAGCGGAATCAGCGCGATAATGATTAGTGCGTTGAAGATGACGGCCGACAGGATCGCGCTTTGCGGCGTGGACAGATGCATCACGTTGAGCGCCTGGAGCTGCGGATAGCCGAGCACGAACATCGCGGGGATGATCGCGAAATATTTCGCGACGTCGTTGGCGATCGAGAAGGTGGTCAGCGCGCCGCGCGTGATGAGCAGTTGTTTCCCGATCTCGACCACTTCCATGATCTTGGTCGGATTCGAATCGAGGTCGATCATGTTACCGGCTTCGCGCGCGGCCTGGGTGCCCGCATTCATCGCGACGCCGACATCCGCCTGCGCGAGCGCGGGGGCGTCGTTGGTGCCGTCGCCGATCATCGCGACCAGCTTGCCCTGCGCCTGTTCCTCGCGAATCAGGCGCAGCTTGGTTTCGGGTGTCGCCTCGGCGCGAAAGTCGTCCACTCCCGCTTCGCGCGCGATTGCGGCGGCGGTGAGCGGGTTGTCGCCGGTGATCATGACGGTGCGCAGGCCCATCGCGCGCAGGCGCTCGAAACGTTCGCGGATACCCTCTTTCACGACGTCTTTCAGATGAATGACGCCGAGCACGCGTCCGCGATCGGCGACGGCCAGCGGAGTTCCGCCCGCCTTTGCGATCGCCTCGACGATCCCGGCAATCTCCGCCGGCACCACGCCGCCGTTTTGCCGCGCGAACTCGAGCACCTGCTCGCTGGCGCCCTTGCGGATCATCCGGTCGTCAATATCGACGCCGCTCATTCGGGTTTGCGCCGAGAATGCGATGAACGTCGCGTCGTGCTCCGCCAGATCGTGTCCGCGCAGATTGAATTCGCGCTTCGCGAGCACCGTGATCGAGCGGCCCTCAGGGGTTTCGTCGGCCAGCGACGCGAGTTGCGCGGCTTCGGCTAGTTCAGCGACCGCGACACCCGGCACCGGCAGGAATTCCGTGGCCATCCGGTTGCCGAGCGTGATGGTCCCGGTTTTGTCGAGCAGTAGAGTGTCAACGTCGCCCGCCGCTTCGACCGCGCGTCCGGACATCGCGAGCACGTTGTGCTGCACCAGGCGATCCATCCCGGCGATTCCGATCGCGGAGAGCAGTCCGCCGATCGTGGTCGGAATCAGGCACACCAGCAGCGCGACGATCACCGGCAGCGACAGGACCGTTCCGCCATACAGCGCGAATGGATACAGCGTTACGCACACGAGCAGAAAGATTATGGTCAGACCCGAGAGCAGGATGCTCAGCGCGATCTCGTTTGGCGTTTTCTGGCGTTGCGCGCCCTCGACCAGCCCGATCATGCGGTCCATAAAGGTCTCGCCCGGGTTCGCCGTGATTTTGACCTTGATGAAATCCGATATCACCGTGGTGCCTCCGGTCACGGCGCTGCGGTCGCCGCCGCTCTCACGGATGACGGGGGCGGATTCTCCGGTGATCGCGGCTTCGTTAACCGCGGCGATACCTTCGATAACCTCGCCGTCGCCGGGAATCACGTCGCCTGCTTCGACCATCACCACGTCGCCGCGCCGCAGGTTGGTTGCCGGCACGGTCGAGATCGAATTATCGGCGGCGACCAGCTTGGCGAAGGTCTCGGTGCGGGTTTTGCGCAGATTGTCGGCCTGCGCTTTGCCGCGTCCTTCCGCCATCGCCTCCGCGAAGTTCGCGAACACGACGGTGAACCACAGCCACAGCGCGATTTGCAGCTCGAACTTCACCAAGGCTGCGCGCGCGGCAAACCAGTCGCGCAGCAGGATAACCGTGACCGCAAGTGCGGTAACCTCGACCACGAACATCACCGGGTTGCGCAACTGGACGCGAGGGTCGAGCTTGCGAAAAGAATCAACCAGCGCGCGCCCCACGATGTCGCGGTCCCAGAGTACGGGCGCTTTTCGTTCAGCCATCCGAGCATTCCTCCGTAGGTAACCGGCGCGATTCAGTAAAGTTTGCCGGAAATCATCGACAAGTGTTCGACGATCGGTCCGAGCGCATCCGCCGGGAAAAAAGTGAGCGCGGCGACGATCAGGATCACGCCAACCAGCAGGACTACGAAGACTGTGCCGGTGGTTGGAAAAGTGCCTGCGCTTTGCGGCACCACGCGTTTGCCGGCGAGAGATCCCGCCAGCGCCAGCGCGGGAACCTTCATCATGAACCGCCCGAACAGCATCGAGAGCGCGAGCGTGATGTTGAAAAACGCGGTGTTGGCGTTAAGGCCGGCAAACGCCGAGCCGTTGTTCGCCGCGCCTTCCGTGTACGCATAGAGGATTTGCGAGAATCCATGCGGTCCCGGATTCGAGATTCCGGCCAGTCCCGCCTTCGTGGCGATCGCGACCGCTGCCGGCAGCAGGATCGCCGCCGGAAAAATCAGCACATAAAACATCGCGAGCTTCATCTCGCGTGATTCGATCTTCTTGCCCAAGTATTCGGGTGTTCGCCCGACCATCAGTCCTGCGATAAACACCGACAGCACCGCCATCACCAGCATTCCGTACAGCCCGGAGCCGACGCCGCCGAAAATTATTTCGCCGATCTGCATATTGACCATCGGCACTAATCCGCCCAGCGGCGTGAAACTGTCGTGCATCGCGTTGACCGCGCCGCAGGAGGTATCGGTGGTGACTGTCGCCCACAGCGCGGAGTTGACGATCCCGAAGCGAACTTCCTTGCCCTCCATGTTGCCGCCGGATTGATTTGCGCTCGCATGCTGATCCACGCCAATTCGCGCCAGCTCAGGATTGCCGCGTTGCTCGGCCCACATCGCGGAGGTCGCGCCGGCGAGGAACAGAAGTCCCATCGCGGTGAACAGCGCCCAGCCCTGGCGCGGGTCTCCCGCCATCAAGCCGAAAGTGTGCGTCAGTCCGGCGGCGATCGCGAATATTGCTAGCATCTCGAGCAGATTGGTCAGCGGCGTCGGATTCTCATACGGATGCGCGGAGTTGGCGTTGAAAAATCCGCCGCCGTTGGTGCCGAGCTCCTTGATCGCCTCCTGTGACGCGACCGGCCCCTCGGCGATAATCTGCTCGGCGCCTTCGACGGTCCGCGCGTGAACGTAAAGCTCGAAATTATCCGGCACCCCCTGCCAGACCAGCACCAGCGCCAGCACGATCGAGAGCGGGAGCAGAATCCATAGCGTGGCGCGCGTCAGATCGAACCAGAAATTTCCGAGCGTGCGCGCGCTGCGGCGGACGAAACCACGGATAATCGCAATCGCGACCGCGATTCCCGCGGCTGCCGACACGAAGTTGTGGAACGCCAGTCCTGCCATCTGGGTCAGGTAGCTCATGGTCGATTCGCCGCCATAGGCCTGCCAGTTGGTATTGGTGGTGAAGCTTGCCGCGGTGTTGAACGCGAGCGACGGGCCCACTGCGCCGAGCGCCTGCGGATTAAGCGGCAGGAAATCCTGCAACCGCTCGATTGCGTATAGCAGCAGCATCCCGGCCATGCTGAACACCAGCATCGCTATCGCGTATTCGGCCCAGGTCATTTCGGCGGCGGGATTGATTTGGCAGACGCGATAAACGATCCGCTCGATCGGGCGCAGGATCGGATCGAGAAAAGTCCGTTCATCCGAGAAGACGTGCTTGATGAAGCGCCCCAGCGGGACGGTCAGCAGCAGGATGAGCAGGCAGAAAATACCCAGTTGCAATACTTCATTCAAAAGCATTGTCATTACTCAATTGAGCGAGGTTAGACGAGCGAGGTTAGAACTTTTCAGGATTGATCAGCGCATAGATCAGATAGACGCAGAGAACAATTGCGATGGTCGCGCCCATTGCAAGATCCAGGGTGCTCATAGCTTTTGGCATCCCGCGACGTATGCAACGCAGACGATGAAAAATGCGAAAGTTCCGAGGATGGATAGCAGGTCGTACATGCAACCCTACCGTGCACTCACCGTGCCATCTGCAACCTGCCCGCGGATGCTCCTATTATCGCCCGGTGGAATCGTGGTTGATTGCACTTTGCATTGCCAAACAATGCGATCTTCACTGCTGCGCGCGACGAATGGCAGTGCAGTTTCAGCGCAGGGATATAGTTCAGGAACAGGAGGATTCGTGGCTGGTCAGGCTTGCAGCTCAAGCGGCGGGGAGTCCGGTCACGTAGTCGAACTCAATCGGTTGATGATTGATCCCGCGCACCGGAGACGCGATCCATCCGGAGAATCTTCCCTGTTCGGTAACCGGCTTCATCAAAGAGGCTACGAATTCGCGGTCGGCGCGGGTCGGCAGCCATTCGGCCTGGCGCTCGAGCCACGCCTCGCGCGTGACGACCTCACCCGCCGGGGTGACGCTGGTTGCGCTGAAGTGCCCGATTGCGCGATTGAAGCCGCGATGCGGCAGCGCGAGTGAGTAATCAACTTCCGCGTCGTGAATGATCTTGTTCCAGCGCGCGAGCGCGCGCTCACAATCGGCGACGTACGAATCGCGCAGCGTCTCGTTGAGCGCGGCCAGAGCTGGCTGTTCGACTTCGACGATCGCGCCATCCTGAGGTTTCAAGATTCGCCGCACGCTTTCGGTTAGCCGATGATCGTCGGTCAGGTCGGTTTCTCTGAAACGGCCTTTGAGTCCGGCGCTGAAATAGTTCGCGGCGTTGGTCGAAAGCTCGGAGCCGAACAGATCCAGCGAGACCGAAAAATGGAAATTCAGATAGCGCTGGATGATCGCCAGATCGATTCCGCCGAGCTCGCCTACCCGATCGGTGTCGTGCTGCTTCATGAGCTCGCAGGTACGCGCAATCACGCGTCCGACTCCGGCTTCGCCGACGAACAGGTGATGCGCTTCCTCGGTCAGCATGAAGCGGCAGGTCCGCGCGAGCGGATCGAAGCCGGATTCCGCCAGGCTGCCGAGCTGGAATTTGCCGTCGCGATCGGTGAAGTGCGCGAACATGAAATACGCGAGCCAGTCCGGGGTGCGCTCATTGAACGCGCCCAGGATGCGCGGATTATCGGCGCTGCCGGAGCGCCGCCTGAGCAGCGCATCGGCTTCTTCGCGTCCATCGCGTCCAAAATGCGCGTGCAGCAGATAGACCATCGCCCACAGATGCCGCCCTTCCTCGACGTTCACCTGGAAGAGATTGCGCAGATCGTAGAGCGACGGGCAGGTGCGACCGAGATGACGCTGCTGCTCGACGGAGGCGGGTTCCGTGTCACCCTGTGTCACGATCAAGCGGCGCAGGACGCCGCGATGCTCCCCCGGGACCTCGCGCCAGACTGGGTCGCCCTTATGCTCGCCGAAGCCGATACGTTCGTCTGACGCGTGCTCCGCGAGGAATACTCCCCACCTGTACTCGGGCATCTTCACATAGCCAAACGTCGCCCAACCTTTCGCGTCCACTGAAGTTGCGGTGCGCAGGTAAACGTCGCAGGACTGAAAACCCTCGGGCCCCATCTCGCCCCACCATTTAAGGAACTCCGGCTGCCACGCCTCAAGCGCGCGTTGCAGGCGGCGATCACCGTCCAGGTTGACGTTATTTGGAATCCGCTCGGAGTAATCGATCGCCATTACACTCGCCTCGGATCGAACTCGGGCCGGCGTCCGGTTCCGTAAAGTTTGAGCGCGCCTTTTTCACCGATCGCGTTGGGCCGCTGAAAGATCCAGTTCTGCCACGCCGAGAGGCGCGCGAAGATTTTCGATTCGATCGTCTCGGGTCCGGCGAAACGCAGCGACGCCTCCAATCCGCTGAGCGCGTCAGAGGAAAACGCGGCACGTTCTTCGATCGCAAGCCGGGTCTCGTCGTCCCAGTCGATATCGTCGGGAGTGAATCCGACCAGTCCAAGCGCGTCGGCTCTTTCGCCATCAAGCTCCTCGCCGATACGACCCTGCAGGGCCTCGACTTGCTCGGGAGCGGCCAGAAAGCGCGTTTGCAGCCGCGCGAGGCCATTGCCCATCTGCAGCGCGCCGAAGTTCATCTTGGACAGCGCGACTCGCGCCGGACCGAGTTCATCATCGCCGCGTTTCCCGCGCATCATATACGTGCGATCCGCGGCGAGCGCGAGTTCCATCAGAAATCCGCAGAAGCACGAACCCGGCTCGATGAACGCAAACATCGAGCGCGAGCTCACGTCGAGCCGCTTGAGGGTGCGCTTCAGATAAAGAACGATCTCACGAATAAGCCAATCGCCGGCGTGCGCGGACAAAAAATCGTCGTGAGACTTTACCCGCGCGAGGTCTCCCTCGGTCCGGAAGATCCAGGTGTGAATCGTGTCTTCGTTGAAGCGCAGATGAAGGATCGAGTCCTCGAGCTCGCGCGCGAAAGCCAGAGGCCAGAAATCACACCCGAGCGCGATCGCCTGATCGATTTGCGCCGGTGCAGACTCTGCCGGACCCTCGATACGAAAGGCGGCAGCGGAGCGCGCGCGATCGAGCTCAATGGTCATATGCGGATAGCTAATTCGGTTGCCCTCGATCGTTCGCGCGAGCGGGCGCAGCGCGATTCCGCCGTGAGCCGCCGCGCCGCGATCCGAGCGCGCCGCGAACTCAACCGCCTTGCGCGCCGCGATTTCCTGAAGCGCGGAACGCGGCGCAACTTCATCGACCAGCCGCCAATCGACCGCGCGCGCGCCCTTGATGCCTTCTTCGGTGGTGCAGAAAAAATCCGCGTGGTCGCGCCGCACGTGCCGCTTGTCCACCAGGCGCGTCAGCCCTCCCGTTCCCGGCAGCACCGCCAGCAATGGCAGCTCCGGAAGCGAAACGCTGGTCGAGCCGTCGTCGGCCATAATGATGTAGTCAGTCGCGAGCGCGAGTTCGTAGCCTCCGCCCGCGCACGGTCCCCCGATCGCGGTCATATAAAATTGCCGCGAATTGAGCGTCGCGTCCTCGATCGCGATCCTGGTCTCATTGGTGAACTTGCAAAAATTTACTTTGAACGGATGACTCGACTGCGCGAGCATCCTGATGTTCGCGCCGGCCGAGAACACCCGATCCCGCGCCGACGTGATCATCACGCATCCGACCTCCGGATGCTCGAAGCGCAGGCGCTGGATCGCGTCGTTGAGTTCGATATCGACGCCCAAGTCATAGGAATTGAGCTTGAGCTCGTAGCCCGGAACCAGGCCGCCGGTTTCGTCCACGTCCATCGCGAGTGTGGCGACTGCTCCCGAGATCGAAAGCTTCCAATGGCGGTAGCGCGAAGGCTCGGTGCGAAAATCAATAATCGGCGTCATCGGCTCTCATCATTGGATTACAGTCTAGCGGCGGCGCAGCGTCACGCGAACCTCGCCCGGACGGCGAACGGTGACGAGCAGTCGCTGATGCTCGGTGTCAGCGCGGCCTTCGCCCCCCGAAATATCGAAATCGTATCCGCGGGGATATTGCAGGCGTGGTACGAAGATCTCGGTCTCAGGCGACGCGTTTGGAGCGGCGTCGAAGACGAATTCAAAGGCGCCCGACAGGCGATCGAACTTCATCCTGCGCGGCGTTCCCTGCGTTACCTGAGCGAAAGGGCGAACGAAGCCAGCGAGCGCGCGTCCGCCGCTGTCGAGGTCTTTGGGATCGAGCTGCTGATCGCGCGAGAAGATGCTCAAGTCTTCCTGGTTCCATCCGTCACCGATCGCAAGATCGTTGCGATTGGACGCGGTGTAGTTCCAGTGCGTGCTGTTGATCAGCAGCGCGTCGAGCGCGTTGTACATCAGGTCGAGCGCGACGATATGCGGGGTCCAAGGCGTATCGGTGCGGTCGCCCTCGCGGAAGGCGCGGTAAGCCTGCGCGCCGTTTAGGTCGAACGGAATTCCGAACTCGCCGACCATCGTCGGAACTCCGTCGCCGATTCGCTCTGAGGTTTTCGCCAGTCGCCCGAGCTGCTGCTCGTAGCGGGTCTGAATCTGTGCCGATACGGCGGCCATTTCTCCGGTCATCGCGTCCAGACTTAAATCGGTGCGGAAGGTTTTCGTGCCCAGCGTCACGATATCGTACCAGTGGCCCGCATTGACGCTGTTTTCCGGAGTCTCTGCCGGAAAGCCGGGTCCGAGGAAGCCGGAAAGCGGGTCGAGTTCGGCGAACAGAATCCAGTCCGGATTGATCGCGCGCATGTTCTCGGCGACACGGGTGAAAAACGGACCCATGTAGTCTTCGATAAAGTTCACCTTGCGATCGCCGACGCGCTGAAAAAAGTCTTCGCGCAAAATTTCGTAGCTGCCGCCAACGCCACGCCGCCACGCGCCCGCCTGCTCAAATGGATCGACGTGACCGTCCTGCCAGATCGAAACGCCGCGCTCATTGATCGCGCGTTCGCGCCGCACGACCGTGCGCTTGAGCCCTTTGTCGTAGCCGAGAACCGGTATTTTCCGAGTTGCTCCGTGCGCGACCAGCATCCCATCGATTGGCGACCATGCGAGGCCCGCACCCGCGGGAAAAGAATGTTCCTCACTCGGACCAAGATGGCGATAGCTGAGCGAGTGCCCGATCCATCCTTCGTGGGGCTCGTTCAGCGTATCGAAGCCCATCACGTTGGGAAGGTCGCGCACCCGCCGCGCGATCTCGGCTTGCGAGGCAAGATAATGCTCCTGCATGTAGTCCTGCACGTTGAGCCCATCGATAAGGAGGCCGGGCGCGAAATCACTGCCCGCGAAAAACAGCGTCCACATGATTCCGTTGGCCGGCCAATGCGCGTTCTGCGACCAGCTCATGGTCGGGTAGCGTTCTTCCTGCCGGCCGCCGTGCGCGTAGTCGTAGAGATTTTGCATCACATGCGCGGATTCCGACTCTCCCAGGCGCCGGTAATCGATTCCGACCTTGTCGAACATCCAGCACGGAGCGCCGTCGCCGCCGCTCATCCGGCTCCATACGTCCTGATGAAAATCGACGAAA
This sequence comes from Binataceae bacterium (SeqCode), assembly GCA_035531855.1. Taxonomy (GTDB): domain Bacteria; phylum Desulfobacterota; class Binatia; order Binatales; family Binataceae; genus JBARDN01. The sequence goes on along the minus strand of DATKSB010000080.1, from coordinate 2,539 downwards.
ACGTAGAGCCCGTAGTCACCGGCGCGGCGGCATAACTCGGCGTAATAGTCGAGGTACTCGCCATCGAATTCTCCGGGTCCGCGATGCTCGACGGCTTCCCACGTCGTCAGCATCCGCACGCAGTTGAACCCCCAATGGCGCAGACGCGCGAAATGTTCGGTGGCTTCGTTTAGCGGAAACGGACGCCCGATGAATGAGACCTCGCGATGGTCGGAGAAGTCGGAAGGAAAGTTGGTGCCGCCTTCCGGGTACGGGACCTTGCAATCGCCGCCCAGGTTGACGCCGCGCAGAATCACGCGCCGCCCGGATTCGTCAACGAACCATCGCCCCTCGAGATGCAGCCGCGGCATTGTCGTCGCCATCATTTATTTGCTCGTCGCCCCGTGATGTTCTCTTGAATCTATACTAGAGAGAAGGGATACAGCGCCAAGCGCGAGAACACGAGGTGAATCATGGGAGTGTTGTCAGGCTACAAAATAATTGAACTCGCCGGGATCGGTCCGGGACCGATGTGCGCGATGCTGCTGTCGGACATGGGCGCGGACGTGCTGCGGATTGATCGCACGGCGGACGCGGCGCTGGGCATTGCGATGGAAACCAAGTACAGCCTGCTGAACCGCGGCCGCCGCTCGGTCGCGCTCGATCTCAAACGTCCCGAGGGGATAGAGGCGGTGCTGAAGCTGGTCGAAAAGGCTGATGCGCTTATCGAAGGCTTTCGGCCCGGTGTAACCGAACGGCTTGGACTCGGTCCCGAGCACTGCCTCAAGCGCAATCCGCGCCTGATCTATGGACGCATGACCGGATGGGGGCAGGAAGGTCCGCTAGCGCATGCCGCAGGCCACGATATCAATTACATCGCGCTGTCGGGCGCGCTCGCCAGTATCGGCCGCAAAGGTGATGCGCCGGTTCCACCACTCAACCTGGTGGGTGATTTTGGCGGAGGCGCGCTCTACCTGGCGCTAGGAGTCGTCGCGGGGCTGCTCGAGGCGCAGAAGTCGGGCAAGGGTCAGGTGGTCGATGCGGCGATGGTCGATGGAGCGGCGTCGCTGATGACGGCGATCTACGGGCTGCGCCTGTCGGGCGTGTGGAACGACAAGCGCGGCGAAAATATTCTCGACACGGGCGCGCACTACTACGAGGTTTACGAGACCAAAGACGCCAAACATGTCGCGATCGGATCGATCGAAGCCAAATTCTATGACGAGCTGCTGCGCCTGTCCGGCCTCAAGGGCCAGGAATTGCCGCGCCAGAACGACCGCGCGTCGTGGCCGAAAATGAAGGAGCGGCTGAAGGCTCTATTCCTGACCAAGACGCGCGACGAATGGTGCGCGATCATGGAGGGCAGCGACATCTGCTTCGCGCCGGTGCTCAGCATGGACGAGGCTCCGCATCATCCGCACAATCGGCATCGCGGCACCTTCGTAGAAAGCGGCGGCGTTACCCAGCCGGGTCCGGCGCCGCGTTTTAGCCGTACGCCGAGCAAGATCCAGCGTCCGCCCGCGCGGCCGGGCGAGCATACGGAAGCCGCGCTCGGCGATTGGGGCTTCAGCGCGGGCGATCTCGATCGGTTGCGCAAATCCGGCGCGATCGCGTCCAAGCCGCAAGATTAATTCATACTTCCGGGATACGGGCGGCCGATCGCGGCCGCCCGCCCGTTTCGCGGTCCCTCGCAAACCAGCCCGGTTCACTTTCGGCGCACTGCTGCGCTATTTCCGATCCACCTATAGATTGAGTGGCAGTCAATTCACGTCGCGTGACGAGGTATTTCTGTGAACTCGATGGAAAGGTTTGATCGGGTCTTCTGGCATCGATTGTGGCGGCTTGCGAAGCCGTTCTGGGTTTCGGATCAAAAGCGCAAAGCGCGCACCTTGCTTGCAGTAGTGCTCGTGATGATCCTGCTATTGGTCGGGTTCTCGGCGGTCTTCAGCTACATCAACCGCGACGTGGTCGACGCGCTCCAGAAGTACGATGCGAAGCGATTTCACTTCCTGCTGATGCTCTTTTTCATCTGGATTTCTTTCGCCATGGTGGTTAACCCTCTGCTCTCCTATCTGATCGGCAGGCTTCAAATCCTGTGGCGCGAATGGATGACCGAATGGTTCGTCGGAGCCGGATTCGGCCATCATGCCTTCTACCAGATGAACCTCGACGGCCAGATTGACAATCCCGACCAGCGCATCCAGCAGGATCTCAACTCGTTTACCGACGCGACCCTCAACTACCTGAACATCACGATCGGTTCCGTCGTGATGGCGGCCGCGTTCTTCGGAATTCTGTGGACGATTTCGCACTGGCTGGCGATCTCGCTGATCGCCTACTCAGTTATCGGCACCTACATTGCCATCATCGTGGGCCGCCGCCTGGTGGTGATCAATTTCAATCAGGAACGCTACGAGGCGGACTTCCGCTTCGACCTGGTTCACGTGCGCGATAACGCGGAATCGATCACGATGTACGGCGGCGAAGCGCAGGAGCATCGCGAGCTCAGCCGCCGCTTCGGATGGGTGGTCTCGAACTTCAAGACCCTGCTTAAATGGCA
>DATKSB010000079.1:0-4998 GCA_035531855.1 Binataceae bacterium (SeqCode) | reverse complement strand
GAAGACGTTGGCGAGGAAGTTACCTACGTCGTAAACCGCAACCTCAACTTCACCAATATCTGCTTCGTCGGATGCCAGTTCTGCGGTTTCAAGCGCCAGCGCTGGGAGTCGGACGCCTACGATCATTCCGACGCGACGATCGTCGCCAAAGTCGCCGACGCGGTCGCTCGCGGCGCCACTGAAGTTTGCATGCAAGGCGGGATCAATCCCGAGATGCCGACCTTCAAGTATCGCGACCTGCTCGACGCGATCAAAGGCGCGTTCCCTGCAATTCATGTGCATGCATTCTCCCCGATGGAGATCATGTACGGCGCCAAGCGCACCCGGATGGAATATCCCGAGTATATCGCGATGCTGCGCGATCACGGTTTGGGTTCGATTCCCGGCACCGCCGCCGAGATCCTGGATGACTCGGTGCGCGAGATCCTGTCGCACAAAAAAGTCGATGTCGCCGCGTGGGTTGATATCATCACCAGCGCGCACGCCGCCAGAGTGCCGACTACTTCGACCGTGATGTACGGGCATATCGAGACGCCGCGCCAGGTGGTGAATCATCTGAACCTGCTGCGCACGATCCAGAAACAAACCCACGGCTTTACCGAATTCGTGCCGCTGCGATTTATCCATCAGAACACGGTGATGTTCCGCAAAGGCCTGGTGAAGGAGATTCCCAGCGGCGCGCTCGACTTCCAGATGTACGCGTTCTCGCGCATATTCCTGCGCGGCCAAATCGACAATCTGCAGACCTCTTGGGTGAAGCTCGGGGTCGAACTCGCGGCGCTGACGCTCAAGGCCGGATGCAATGATTTCTCCGGCACCCTGATGGAAGAAAGCATCACGGCGCAAGCCGGAGGCGAGGCGGGCGAGTTCGTGCCGGTCGATCTGATCGAAGAAAAAGCGCGCGCGATGGGCCGCACCGCCGTCGAACGCAACACCCTCTACAAGAAGCTCTACGGAAAAAAGGCTCCCAATGGCGCGCGCCCGATCTCCCCTTCCCCGTCGCATGCGGATAACCACGCTAGCGGGGGGAGTGGGTGCAGCTAAGTTCATCCGCGGTCTGGCAAGACGGATCGCGCAGGAGAATATAGTCGTCGTCGTCAACACTGGCGATGACGACCTGTTCTATGATCTCTACGTCTCGCCCGATATCGACACCGTAACCTACACGCTGGCGGGCGTGGTGAATCGCGCACAGGGATGGGGCCGCGAGGGCGAATCTTTCGCCACGCTCGAGGCGCTGGACGGGCTGTACGGGCCGCACTGGTTCACGCTCGGCGATCGCGACTTCGCAACCCACATCTACCGCACCGACAGGATGCGCGCCGGCGCGCGCCTGTCCCAAGTGACGGCGGAAGTCGCGCACGCGCTGGGCGTCCGCGCGCAGGTTCTGCCGATGAGCGACGACCCGGTGCGCACGTTCGTGAAAATCCGCGGACGCGCGCCGCTCGCGTTCCAGCAATACTTCGTGCGCGGACGCGCACGCGGAATCGTCGAGAAGATCGAGCTGCGCGGCGCTAATACCGCGCGTCCTCTGCCCGCCGCGATCCGCGCGATTCGCGAGTCCGCCGCCGTGATCCTCGCGCCGTCGAATCCCTTCGTCTCGCTCGGTCCTATATTCGCGCTGCGCGGCGTGCGCGAAACACTGCGGCGAATCCGTGGGCGCGTCGCCGCGATAAGCCCTATCGTCGGCGGTAAAACGATCAAGGGACCCGCGGACAAGATGCTGCGCGGACTCGGCAGCGAGGCCACGGCGCTCGGGGTCGCGCGGCTCTATGAAGATATCGCCGGAACCTTTGTGATCGATAATGTCGATCGCTCTCTCGCACCCGAAATCGAAAAGCTTGGGATGCGCGCGGTCGTGACTGATACCATTATGACCACTCCCGCAAAGGCCGCGCGCCTGGCCGATATAGTCCTGCGCGCGCTTCCCGTGTAGGTTGTTCAGCCGATGGGTTCGATTACACTCACCGCGATCGAAGGAATCCCGATGATCAACGCCGGCGACGATCTGGCCGCATTGATCGGTGAAGGACTTAAACAGACAGGGCTCGCTCCCGCGGCGCGGGACATTATCGTCGTATGCCAGAAGATCGTATCGAAGTCAGAGGGCCGCACGGTTCATCTGAGCGATATCGAGCCATCTGAATTCGCCAAATCCGTCGCCGCAAGATGGGAGAAAGATCCGCGCGCCGTCGAGCTGGTCTTGCGCCAGACCAACCGGATCGTGCGCAACGATCGCGGCGTGATTATCGTCGAGACCGGTCCCGGATGGGTCTGCGCGAATGCCGGCGTCGATGAATCCAACAGCCTCGAAAACGACAGCGCGATTCTGCTGCCGGTCGATCCCGATGCCTCGGCGCGAAAAATCCGCGCCGGAATCCGCACGCGCTACGGCGTCGATCTCGCGGTGCTCGTCACCGACACTTTCGGACGTCCGTGGCGCGATGGGCTGACCGAGATTTGCCTCGGTATCGCGGGGATGAACGCGATGCTCGATCTGCGCGGCACCACCGACCTTGCGGGCCGCGAGCTGCATCATACTGTAGTCGCGATCGCCGACGAGCTGGCCTGCGCCGCGGGCCTGCTGATGGAAAAAGCCGGCGCGATTCCGGCCGTGCTGGTGCGCGGTTACCCCTATCAACCCTTCGACGGCAGTGCAAAAATACTCATTCGACCAGCCGAAGCCGATCTATTCCGCTAACCGTGAAAAAAGCCAAGGCCATCGATCTTGCCAGCCGCCGCGACGCGGCCGCGTCCAATTCCGCCGCTGCCCGCCGAACCGGAACCAGTCCAGGAGCCATCGTCGAAGCCGATCTGGTCGCGGCCGAGGCCAAGCTCACGCGCCTGCTCGATTCCAACGAATCGCTGATCGCGGAGATTTGCCATTACCTCGTCGATGGCGCCGGCAAGCGGCTGCGCCCTACTTTTATCCTGCTGGTCTATCGCGCATGCGGCGGATCCGAGGAAAAAATCGAAGACGCAATCGACGCCGCGATCGCGCTCGAACTGATTCACTCGGCCACGCTTCTGCACGACGACATTATCGACGGCGGCCGCCTGCGCCGCGGCAAACCGTCGGCGCTCGCGCGCTACGGCTTCGCACCCACGCTGATCGCGGGCGACTACCTGTTCTGCCGCGCCTTCGAGATCTGCGGCCGCTTCGAGGAGCATCTGGTCCGCACCGCGGCGCAGGCCTGTATCGAGCTGACGGAAGGCGAAGTGATGGAGGGAAGGCTGCGGCATAGCGCGTCGGCCAGCGTCGCCGACTATCGGCAGGTGATCGCGCGCAAAACCGCGTCGCTGTTTTACGCGGGCGGAAAAGTCGCCGCCGATCTGGCCGGGATGCGCCCCGCCGGAATCGACGCGATGGCGCGCCTGGGCCTTGCGATGGGACTCGCCTTCCAGATGATCGACGACCTGCTCGACGTGCTGGGACCCGAGGAAAAAATCGGCAAGCCTGTCGGCTCCGATCTGCGCGAGGGGATTCCTTCGCTGCCGGTGGTGCTGGCGGCGGCGCGAAATCCCGAGCTGAAACAGATGCTGCAGGACGGCGTCGAGATGACGGGAGCGGCGTTCGAGCGCGCACTCGCGATCCTGCGCGAACCGGCTTTGATCGCAGAGGCGCGCGCGATGGCCGCCGCCGAGGTCAAGATCGCACGTGATATTCTGCGCGAGCTGCGCCCGTCGCCCTATCGCGACAGCCTGGCCGCGATTATCGACGAACAGATCGACCGCGAAGTCTGAACGCTCCCGTCTTACGCGGCATTGTTCCGACGCTGCCGGCGTAACCAAAGTGCGCCTCGACGGTTGATCTGTAGTAAGCATCCAATTGCGATCAACTCGGCCGGGAGGAATCTCGATGAGCACCGCACACAAACATGTCCGCCACGGAATCGGCAGCGTCCGCCCGTATCTGTACGGCGATCTCAAAGTGCCTGAATTGGTGAAGCATGCTTTCGGCGCCCAGGAGCTCGAACGTCTACCGGTCGGTAACGGTTTTCATATCGAAGCCAGAATCGGCGACTCGATGATCGTGATCGAAGCCGGCGACCCGCCTCATCCCGGCGGCACGCGCGCCTCGATCTATGTCTATGTAGAAGACGTGGACGCGGCCTACAGGCGCGCGCTGGAAGCCGGCGCGAGTTCAATCGCGGAACCCGCGGACAAGCCCTATCAGGAACGCGCCGCCGGCGTGACCGACTCCTACGGCAACACCTGGTGGCTCGCGACGTATATGGGCTAGCGCCTTATAACTCCACGATGCGTCATTTGCAGTCTCTGTATCATTTGTTATACAGAGTAATACATATGGCAATAGCATCTAAGATGTTGGCGGTAAGATTGCCAGGCAGCATCGATCGGCGCCTCGATAATCTCGCGCGCAAGACCGGCCGCACCAAGAGCTTTTATGTGAAGAAAGCGATTCTCGATTTCCTTGAGGATCGCGAAGATTACCTGCTCGGTCTCGCCCGTCTGGAACAGAGCACCGGACGCATCTCGCTCAAGGAAGTGGCGCGCGAGCTTGGCCTGGACGATTGAGTTCAATCGCGCCGCAAACGCGGACCTAAAAGCCTCGATCGCGCGATCGCGCGCCGCGTCGTTCAGTTCCTGCGCGAGCTGTATTGTCGTTTGACTTAATAGCGAAAAAAAAGCGAAAATCGTTCCATGGCGGCGGCGATCAAAGCTCCATGGATCTCACTCCAATCCTCGACGATAACCTCTGCCCTTGGATCTTCACCTGTTCCGCTAAAAACAACCCAATTGCCTGATTTTGCTGGAGTTTTTCGGGGGCGGGAGCTTACTCGCAAAGCGCGGAGGCTTGCTTCCGGAATTGCTGTACTCGATGCCCTGCTCGACGGTGGAATCGCGCGCGGGCGGGTCAGCGAAATTATTGGACGCGCCGGCACCGGCAGGACCTCGCTCGCGGCGGCGTTCGCTGCCAATGCGACCGGGTGCGGCGAAGTTATCGCCTGGATCGATTCCGCGGGCGCATTCGAT
>DATKSB010000078.1:0-16441 GCA_035531855.1 Binataceae bacterium (SeqCode) | reverse complement strand
CGAGACTCCCAGATGATTGCTGGTTGGCGTGTAAACCAGGTAGCGTCCGGGCAGCGAGATCGAGGAGGTCAGCCGCGCGCCTTTGGTCCCCATCGGCTCCTTCGCGATCTGGACGATGATCTCTTGTCCGCGATGAAGCTGTTGCTCGATCGGAAGTCTGCTGCGCTGGGGCTCGCTGCGCTGATGATGCCGTCCTCCGCGGCGGCCGCGCCGTCCGCGTCCCTGGCCGCCGCCTTCGGCGGAATCGGATGCGGGATCCTGATTGACGCCGGAGTCTTCACCCTCGCCTGCGAATTGTTGGTGGTCGGAATCCTGGTCGAGGTCCTGTTCGCCCCCATGATCGCCGTTTTGCGCGGCGACTTCGTCAGTCTCGACATCTCCCTCGCCGATAACTTCCGCGATCGAGCTGAACGCGTCGGCGCCGCCGTGGAAATCCGAGACGTGCAGGAAGCCCGCTTTCTCCAGGCCGATATCAACGAACGCCGCCTGCATCCCGGGCAGCACCCGGGTCACTTTGCCTTTGTATATATTGCCGGCCAAGCCGCGATGCGCCGTGCGCTCGAGAAAAAACTCGGCCAGCGAATTGTCTTCCATTAGCGCGACGCGCACTTCGAGTGCGGAAGCGTTGATTACGATTTCACGTTTCACTTGAGCTTGGTTCTACCCCGCACGATGCGAATCTTTCAAATTAGCGTAGCGCAAATCCGGATCGCGTGCGGGGCTGGCTTTCGCCTGACTTGGATGGGCTGGCGCGCCCGCCTAATCTCGCATCCGCCTCCGCCCGCGCCTCCTCGCGAATCATACGGAGCAGCCTTATCGCGCGCAAGGCAATCTCCAATTAGCCTGATTTTACGGGCTTTTCACACCTCCGGGCTTGACAGCGCATCTCCGCGCCAGTACGAGAGTTATAATGTCCTCCGCCGCCCAGACATTTGCGGTACCCCTGTCCGGCGCCAGCGTTCTTAACACCAAAGTGCTGGTGCTGAACCGCTCGTACCTGCCGGTTCACGTGACCTCGGTGAAGCGGGCCTTTGCGCTGCTCTACCAGGGCGTCGCCCGGGTGGTGGACGACCAGTACCGCACCTTCGATTTCGATTCGTGGCGCGACCTCGCAATCGATGTCCATCACGAGCGCCTTGGCGTCGTCGGCGGATTTATCCGTGTGCCGCGCGTGCTGCTGCTGACCGCGTACGAGCGTATTCCCAAGCGCCACGTGCGTTTTTCGCGCTTCAATATCTTCGCCCGCGATAACAACACTTGCCAGTACTGCGGCCGGCGCCTGCCGCGCACCGAGCTCAATCTCGATCACGTGATGCCGCGGTCGCGCGGCGGCACCTCGACCTGGGAGAATATCGTCTGCTCCTGCCATCACTGCAACCGCAGAAAAGGCGGACGCACTCCGGAGGAGGCCGCGATGGTTCTGGTCCGTCGGCCGCGTCGGCCCGAATGGACTCCGTTCAGCGCCGAGATGTTCTCGCTCAGGCGCTACCGCGAATGGATGCCATTCCTGTCGCAGGTGGATAGCGCCTATTGGAACACCGAGCTGATCCAGGACTGACCACTGGGTCAGCCGCGCCCCAAAACCACTAGTTCTCGGGCCTCCCCAGGGTTATCCACACTGCGGGTTGGGGCGTATACTTGATCCCAAGCTGCGGGTTTGGGATAAGCAATCCAACGGTGGTGGTGGTGTGGTGGAGGCGTCGGCAGTATGCGTCTTAAGAGCCTTGAGTTATTAGGCTTCAAATCTTTTTTCGATTCCACGTCGATTAGTTTCGCGTCCGGGATGACCGCCGTGGTCGGCCCCAACGGATGCGGCAAGTCGAACGTCGTTGACGCGATCCGATGGGTGCTCGGCGAGCAGGCGCCCACGCGGCTGCGCGGCAAGAGCACTGAAGATCTCATCTACATCGGCAACGATCAGAATCCCGCCGCCGGGATGGCCGAGGTTTCGCTCATCCTCGAGGCCGAAGACAGCAGCCTGCTTCCCGAGCCGTACGCCGCGCTTAGCGAGGTCGCCGTCACCCGCCGCGTCTATCGTTCGGGCGATTCCGAATATCTGCTCAACAAGATTCCCTGCCGCCTGAAGGACATCACCGAGTTCTTCATGGCCGCGCAAATTCACAGCCGCGGCTACTCGCTGATCGAGCAGGGCAAGATCGAAGAAATCATCCAGGCCAAGCCGCACGAGCTGCGCGCGATGATCGAAGAGGCCGCCGGCCTTTCGCTGTTCAAGGGACGGCGCGAGCTGTCCGAGCGCAAGCTCGAACGGGTCAAGGAAAACCTCTCACGCCTGAGCGACGTGCTGAGCGAAATCGATCGCCAACTGAATTACGCGCGCCGGCAAGCCAAAAAGGCTGAGCAGTACAAGCTCATCCGCGCCGAGCTGTCCGAGCTCGAGCGGCTATCCGCCGCGCGCCGCCTGCTCGAGCATCGCGGTGCGGTCGCGCACGAGAGCGCGCTTGCCGACGAACTCTCCGCCTCAGGCGAAACGGCGCGCGCGGAAGCCGCCGCCCTGCGGAGCGAAACCGAAGGCGCGCAGATTGCGGCGCAGGCCGCGCGCGGCGAGTTGTCCGCCGCGGAACGCGAGCTTCAAAATCTCCACGCGGGCGCGGCTGAGCGCGAACGCACGCGGGATTTTCTCAACCGGCGGCTCGGATCGATCGCCGAGATGCAACCCGCGCTCGCCGAGCGTCTGGCTGAACTTGAAACTCGCGCGACTGTGTCCCGCGCCGCCTACGCTTGCGCCGCCGCGCGGCTGGCGCGCGAGACCGCGGCGGGAGAATCGATCGGAGAACACGCGCTCGCCGATCTGACTCGCCGTCTGGAAGCCGCGCAGCGCGAGCTCAAAGACGGTGAGCGCCGCGCCGAAGATCTGAAAGACGAATTGTCAGAAATGGTCCGCGAGGGCGCCGTTATTCGCGGACGTTTGGGCGATCTGGCCGGCGAACGCGCCGAACTCGAGGAACTACTCGCCGCGCACTCCGCCGCCGCGCCCGCGATGGCAGAGCAGGGCGCGTCCGCGCTCGCGGCGCTGGCCGAAGCCGAGCGCGATATCGAACGCGTCCGCGCCGAAATCACCGCGCTCGAAAACGGACAACGCGACGCCAAGGAACGCGAAATCGAAACCCGCGCCGCGCTCGAGCATCTGGGCCAGCGCGTCGTTGCCCTGCGATCTTCGCTTTCGGCGCGCACCGCACCCGAGGCCGCGATGGCCGACGCGGGCCGCCGCCTGAACACCGTCCTTGAATCGATGAACGGCGACCGCCCGACGACCACACCCGCATGGCTGCGCGACGTTTTGCGCGCGCCCGCCGAGGTCGCGCCCGCGCTGCATGCCGTGCTCGGCAACGAACTCGAAGCGATCGTCGCCGAGTCGCCGGCATTCGCGCTGCGCGCAATCGAGATCCTCAAAGAGACCCGCGCGGGCCGCTTAAGCTTCGTGCAGGAACCCGACGCTCCCTCAATCTCGCATCCCGCGATCGACGCGCCCGGTGTCGCGGGGCGCTTGGTCGATATGCTCGAAATCGATCCGCGCTATCGCCACGTCGCCGAGGCGATGCTCGGCCATGTGATGCTCGCCGATGATCTGAATTCCGCGCTCGCCGCGTCGAATCTGAACGGCCACGGAACTTTGTTCGTGACCCGCGACGGCGATGTCCTCAGTCCGGGGCGCATGATCGTCGGTGGAAGCGCCGATGATTCCGCCTCCGCCGTGCGTGCCGCCGATCTCGCGGCTCGCGAAAGCGCCGAGCGCGAAGTCGGCCGCGCCGAGGAAGAACATCGCGAGCTCTCCGCCCGGTTCGCAGAGCATCGCGGCGCGCGCGAGGCCGCCGATTCAGCACTCGCCCCCGCGCGCGCGCGTGGGCACGACGCCGAGCGCAATGTTGCCGCCGCGCGCGCGTCGGTTGCGCGCGCAGAGCAGGACGCGGCTCTCGCGGCGCAGCGGATCGTCAGTGCGCGCGCCAGGCTCGAAGAAATCGCCGAGGTGTGCCTCGCGTCGAACGCGCGGATGGAAGCGCTTGCGATGGCCGAGCAGGATGCGCGCTCGCGGCTGTCGGTGGTTCGCGATCAGGTCGCTGCCGATCGCGCGGGCGCCGAGCAACTCGGCGCAGCCGTGATGGAAGCGACCGCGCGCGTTGAAGCGCGGAAGTCGGAACTAGCCGCGATGCGCCGGGAGCTGGCCCACGCGATCGAAACCGCCGCGCAGATCGAGTCGCAAATTGGGGAGCATCGCGAAAGCCTCGAACGGGCGCGCGCCGAACGCGTTGAGTTCGAGCGCGAGCTCGAAAAAATTGCCGAGCAGGGCGCGCTCGCCCGCGCCCGCGAAATTGAGCTCGCCGCCGCTGTCGAGCGGCTGGGCGCGGATTGCGCCGAGCGCGAAGCGGACCTCGAATCCGGCCGTATCCGGCTTAAAGCCGCGCAGGAGCGGCTGCGTGCGTTAGAAAACGACGCGATCGAGTGCAACCTGCGCCGCGAGCGCGCACGCGCCCTCGCAGAAGAGCTCGAGCGCAACTTCCGCGAAAAATTCGAGCTCGATTTCGACTCCGCCTCAGCCGAGCTCGTCGCCGCGCTCGAGGCTCGCGATGCCGCCGCTGACGATTTGCGCCTGGCCGAATTGCGCGCCCGCGCGGAACGGATCGGCGAGGTCAATCTTGCCGCCGAAAGCGAGGTCAAGGAGCTCGAAGAGCGCTCGACCGCTCTGGAAGCCGAGAAGAACGATCTCGAATCCGCGTTGCAAGACCTGACTCAGACCATCACCAAGCTCAATCGAGAGGCGCGCCGCCGCTTCGCCGAAACTTTCGAGGGCGCGGCGAAGAATTTCGAGGAACTGTTCCCCAAGCTGATGCGTGGCGGAAAGGGTCGCCTGGAATTGATCGAAGCAACCGAAGTGTCCGAGGCTGGAGTCACGATCCTGGTGCAGCCCGCGGGCAAGAAGGTCAAGGAGATCGGCTTGCTCTCGGGCGGCGAAAAGGCGCTCTCCGCGATGGCGCTGGTGTTCTCGTTGTTCCTGCTCAACCCGAGCCCGTTTTGCGTGATGGACGAAGTCGATGCGCCGTTGGACGAGTTCAGCCTCGCGCGCTTCACCGATCTGCTGGCCGAGCTTAAGGATCGCTCGCAGTTCATCGTAATCACGCACAATCAGCGCACGATGCAGCGCGCCGATCAGATCCACGGCGTCACGATGGATCGCCCCGGAATCTCGAAGATAATTTCGCTGAAGATCCCAGCCGCCGCCTAATCCCGCGGCGGCAAGCGGCCACTAAGACACGAAGACCCTAAGGGCAAAGTAGCTTTTTCCTGCATTCTTTCTTCTTCGTGTCCTGGTGTCTTAAGTGGCCGCCTGCTCCGAGCTTCACGCCGGAACCCGCTGCCCCGCCACAGACGCCGCGACTTGTGCTAATGGTTGTTCGGACGGAGGACGACCCGATGACTACCGCGACCGAATCTCGCAAAGTATTGAAGCATCTGCCCGCGACGACATCCGGAGAGGAGATTTCCGCGGCGCTCGCCGCCGATGGCGCCGTGATCGTTGACAACGTCGCCGCACCCGCCGCGATCGACGCGCTGCACGCCGAGCTGCGGCCGTGGATAGACGCGACTGCGGTAGGACCCGATGATTTTTCCGGCCGGCGCACCCAACGCACGGGCGGCCTAATCGCGCGATCGCCGATGAGCCGCGACTTCGTGATGCATCCGCTGGTGCTCGCGGCATGCGCGAAGTTTCTGGGCCACGCGACCAGCTATCAGATTCATCTGACTCAGGTGATCGCGATCGGCCCGAATGAGCCGGCGCAGACAATTCATCGCGACCAGTGGGCGTTCGACTTCTTTCCCTTCCCCAAGGGTTACGAGGTCCAGTGCAACACGATTTGGGCGATGACCGATTTCACCGAAGAGAACGGCGCGACCCGCGTGATCCCCGGCAGCAACCATCTCGAGGATCGCCTGCGCTTCGAAGAGAAGGACACTATCCCGGCCGAGATGACCAAGGGCTCGATCCTGTTCTACTCGGGCAGCGTCTATCATGGTGGCGGCGCGAACCGCTCGAACCAGACGCGCTACGGCATCAACATCACCTACAATGTTTCGTGGCTCCGGCAGGAAGAGAATCAGTACCTTGCGACGCCGCCCGAGATCGCGCGCACGCTGCCGGTCGATCTATTGCGCCTGATGGGCTATCGGCTCGGCGCATACGCGCTCGGCTACGTCGATGACCTGCGCGATCCGATCGAAGTCGTGCGTCCGGATCTAAAGCGCACCGGATTCTCGGCCAAGCCCGATGCGCAACCCGAACCGCGAGTAGCTCTCAAACGTGGCGCATAGTCTGTCACCTCGCCCTGACAGGGCGAGGGATCAGACGGAGCTACGGATTACAAGGTTCCTAAATCAAACTGTAGCCGCTGCCTTTGCGATCGAATCCGATCCCGCGGCCCTCTTTCAACAGTCCGTACTCCTTCATCAGCTCCTGGCTATAGGTCACCCGGCCCGTGATTTTGTTCACGGGCTCGGTTGCGAGGATCAGCGTCGAGCGCGCCATGTACTCGAGCGGCTCGCCGTCCTGCGGTCCCGTTACCAGATGGTGATAAACGGTGCCCGGCGTCGCCACCACTTCCGACGGCGACAGGCAGGTGACGGAGATATTCTCGGCATAGACCTCGGACGCTAGTCCCTGGGTCATCCGCTCGAGCGCGGCCTTCTCCGCGCCGTAGCACACACTCCCCATGTGCAGCTCCTTGCCGTCGTAGGGTCCGCGGCCCGGTCCAATCGCGGCGCCCGATGAGATGTTGACGATCGATCCGGACTTGCGCGGAATCATGTCGTGCAGCACCAGGCGCGAGAGCATGAACGGGCCGTGCACATTCACCTGGAACGAGCGCATCCAGCGCTTGGGCTGGAAATCCTTGACCGGGATGAAGTAGGTCAGCGCAGCGTTGTTGACCAGCACATCGACCGGTCCGTAGAGGCGATGAGTCTCCGCGACCAGCTTCTCGCAATCTTCTTCGGACGAGACGTCGCAAGTGATTGCCGCCGCTTGGCCGCCCGCTTTCTTGATTGCCGCGACCGTGGTCTCGAGCGAGCCTTCGAGCGGATGGTCGCCTTCGTGCAGCGTGCGGGCGCTGCAGACCACGCGCGCGCCTTCGGCGGCGAAGAGGTCGGCGATCGCCTTTCCAATTCCGCGGCTCGCACCGGTTACGATCGCAACTTTGCCTTCGAGCTTGCCCATCGGAGTAACTCCTATATGTGATTGTGCCGATGACGGCGCGCCCCGTTTCCGCGCGCGCCGTCGGGTGCGCATCGAACAATGTTATAGCCGTATAGCGGGGAAAGCTTCCAGCGCAGGTCTGATCCCTCAGGCTCTCCGCCACTCGCGAGCCAATGCATGGCCGCCTCGGGATTCCTCGCCTATGGCTCGGAATGACGGATGTGGGCTTGGCTGAGGCTACGATACTTATCTGCCAAGCCCACATCCGTCATTTCGAGCGCAGGGAGAAATCCCGAGGCGGACATGCTCCGGGTTCACGACTCATGCAAATAGCCTATCGATCGGAATTCCTCGCGCGCGGCTGTGGACTCGCGATGCGCCATTTTCGCGCCCCCATTTCAGATCGAGCGGCGATGCTGTTATTCTAACTTCGCGCCCGGTTCCCGCGGCGCCTTTCCGAGGCGAGATCGTGACCGCAGTTGACACCCTGATAATTGTTTTCATTGCGATAGTCGTGGGTGCCGGCATCACCTTTGTCGGCGTGCTGATCCAATGGAGCCTGCGCAAAGCGCGGCCCGGCAAGGTGGCTCGGTCGCAATCCGCGCCTCCAGAAATTCCTCCGCAGGCACCCTCGATCGACGATTTGCAGCCCCCACCTGCCGCGCCCCACGGACCCTCAGCGACGCCGCCGCTTGGCGCGGACGAGATTCCGCCCGAGGCTGCGCACGTGCCGGTTGCGTCCGCGGACACGGTTCGAGCGCCAGTACGAATCGGGATCGGGCTGCGCAAGACGCGGGAAAATTTTCTCGCCCGAATTCGCGCCGCGATCACTGGAGCCAAGAAAGCCGATGAGATTTACGAAGGCCTTGAAGAAGCTCTGATCGCCGCCGATGTCGGCGTCGAGGCCTCGATGAAACTTGCCGCCGCGGTGCGCGCGCGTCTGGGCAACGACAATCGTCCCGACGTGATTCGCGACGCGCTGAAGGCGGAGATCTCCGCGATGCTCGCCAGTGCGGAGCGCGCGCCGGCCGCACCGGTCGAAGGTCCGCTCGTAATCATGCTGGTGGGAGTCAACGGCGTCGGCAAGACTACGACCGTCGCCAAGCTCGCGGCGCGGCTGCGGGTCGAGCGCGGACAAGTGGTGGTCGCAGCGGCGGATACTTTTCGCGCCGCCGCGATCGAGCAGCTCGAAGTCTGGTGCGATCGCGTCGGCGCCGCGATGATCAAGCATCAGCCGGGCAGCGACCCCGCCGCGGTCGCGTTCGACGCGGTCAGGGCCGGGCTCGCGCGTAACGCTGGCGCAGTGATAATCGACACCGCGGGACGCCTGCAAACCAAGGTGAACCTGATGGAGGAGCTGAAGAAGATCGCGCGGGTGGTCGCGCGCGAGTTGCCCGGCGCGCCGCACGAGACCTGGCTGGTGCTCGACGCGAACACCGGTCAGAACGCGCTCAGCCAGGCGCGGATTTTTGGCGACGCGGTGCCGCTGACCGGCGTGGTGCTGGCGAAACTCGACAGCACCGCCAAGGGCGGCGTGATCGTCGCGATCGCGGACCGGCTCGGCGTGCCGGTCAGGTTCGTGGGCCTGGGCGAAGCGATCGAGGATCTGCGGGAGTTCGATGCCCACGAATTTGTCGAGGCGCTGTTCGACAGCGGCGACGGCGATAGCGCGAGTGCAAGTGGTTCTTATGCAGCTTGACAGGCTGCTTTATCGAAAATTAAACTAAAGGTAGAAGTTTTGTCTTATGGCGACCCCGATTGACGTTCTAAAGCAGCTCGACGAGCGGATTCAGTCCTCGGTAAATCGGCTCCAGCAGTTGCGCCGCGAAAACGATTCGCTGGCGCAGAAGCTGGCCGAAAGCGAAAAGCGCCTGGCCGACGCTCACGCGCAGGCGCGCCAGTTTGAGCAGGAACGCAAGCTGCACGAAACCGAGCGTACCGAGGTGCGCAGCAGGATCGAAAAAATCCTGTCGCGGTTTGACGGGATAGAACTCGGCTAAAGACACGGCCGCGATATGAAAGGCGTCAACGTCGAAATAATGGGCCAGTCACTCACTGTCGCCAGCGACGGCGGCGACAATTATGTCCAGGACTTGGCCCACGCGGTTGACGCCAAGATCAAGCAGATTCGTGGCGGCGGAACGCAAGCAGTAAGCTCGATTCATCTTGCGATTCTGGCCGCGCTTAACTTCGCCGACGAGCTCGAACGCCTGCGCCTTGAGCATCAGGCATTGGTCGAGCGTATCGAGGCGATGAACAAGAGGCTCAGTGCGGCAATTGACGGCACCCAGGCATAGCCGTAGCCGGCGCACAGCCCATTTGATGGATTTCCCGAACTTTACGGTACGGGGGCGGGGAAGTCGGTTTGATAGCAACTAACCACAACGCGAGACCAAATTTTTTTGGGCCCGTGAGAGGTTTTGAAGGCCGTGGCGAATAGATGCGGTCGGCATCGTGGCGCGCTGATGGGCGCGCCGCCCGGGGATCTGGCGCAATCCACTATACGGCGCCGATGCGTTCAGTGGTTGAGTAGTTAATCCCGCTCCCGCCATGGCGAGGGTCCGTGGCGGACGAAAAGAAATACCTGCGCGCGATCCTTACGGACTGCCGCGCCGCAATCACCGCCGAGTGCGCATTCGCGCGTTCGCAGGATATCGCGCGGCGATTGCTCGCAGCCCATTTCTACCGCCGCGCGCGCACGGTTCTGCTCTACGCTTCCAAGGACAACGAAGTCTCGACCGAATCCATCCTGGCCGACGCGCTCGCGTCGCGCAAAATCGTGATGCTACCGCGCTACGACCGCGCTCGCCGCCGCTTCGAGGCCGCGCGTATCACCGCGCTCGAAGAGCTCGCGCCGGGAGCGTTCGGAATTCTCGAACCGTCGGCGGACGCGCCTCCTGCTTCCCCCGGCGATCTGAGCGGCGCTCTGGTATGCGTTCCCGGCGTCGGGTTCGGAAAGGTGGGCCAGCGGCTGGGACGCGGCCAAGGCCATTATGATCGTTTCCTCGCGGAGTTCTGCGTGGAAGCGATCACGGTTGGTCTTGCCTATTCGTTTCAGCTGCTCGATCGGATTCCTGAAGATTCCTTCGATCGGCGGCTCAACTTGATCGTCACCGAGTCTGCCGTCATTTCCGCCGCGGATGCGAACGCGCGTCCGCGCGATACGGCGGGCCAAGGAGGTACGCCAGGATGGCCCTGATAACCGCAATCCTGGGTTTCGTGGTTGGTGGCGCGGTCTTCTTTATGTGGGGAATGATGCGGCGGCGCACAGACGCCGTCGATCATGAAGCCGCGCGCGCTCAGGCCGAAGAAATTAGCAAAGAGATAGCCAGGGAGGCTCAGACCCGAAGCGAACTGATCATCAAAGAGGCCGAAGTGAAGGCCAAGGATCTGGTCGTTGGCGCGCGTGCCGACGCGGAGCGCGAAGTTCGCGACCGCAGGCGCGAGTTGCAGGCGGCGGAATCCAAGCACGAGTCGCGCGAAGAAGCGTTCGAGAAACGGCAAGATGCGTTCGAGCGGCGCGAGGCCGATCTCAACCGCCGCGACCAGGGAATCCGTACTCGCGAGAAAAATATCACCGACAAGGAGGCGCAGAACCAGGCGCTCTTCGATGAGAAGCTCGCACAGCATCAGGCGCTTATCGACGAAGCCCGCACCAAGCTCGAAGCGGTCGCGGGCCTCACGCGCGAGGAAGCCAAGCGCACCCTGATGGACGAGATGCTGGGGCAGGCGCGCACCGAATCGGCGAAACACATCCGCGTGGTCGAGGAAGAGGCGCGCGAGGAAGCCGACCGCCGCGCCAAGCGAATCGTGTCGATCGCGATCGAGCGGCTGGCGGGCGAGTTCGTAGCCGAGCGCACCGTGTCGGTGATCGCGCTGCCATCGGACGAAATGAAGGGCCGCATCATCGGACGCGAGGGACGCAATATCCGCGCGATCGAGGCCGCCACCGGGGTCGATATAATTATCGACGATACGCCCGAAGCGGTGGTCATCTCGTGCCACAATCCGATTCGGCGCGAGATCGCGCGGGTCGCGCTCGAGAAGCTCATCTCCGACGGCAGGATTCATCCGGGGCGGATCGAGGAAGTCGTGCGCAAGGCGGAGCAGGATGTCGAGGAATCGATCCGCGAAGCCGGACAGCGCGCGATTATCGAAGTCGGCGTGCACGGGATTCATCCGGAGCTGGTCAAGCTGCTCGGGATGCTCAAGTACCGGTACTCATACGCGCAGAATGTGCTGATGCATTCGATCGAGGCGGCGTTTATCTGCGGCGCGATGGCCGCGGAGCTGGGCCTCAACGAAAAGCAGGCGCGCCGCGCCGCGCTGCTGCACGATATCGGCAAGGCGCTCACGCATGAGGTCGAAGGCTCGCACGCGCTTATCGGCGGCGAGCTTGCGCGCAAGTACGGCGAGTCGGCGAAGATCGTCAACGCGATCGCGGCGCATCACGAGGAAGTGAAAGCCGAGACCATCCTGGCGCCTCTGGTGGATGCCGCCGACGCGCTGTCAGGAGCACGGCCGGGCGCGCGGCGCGAGGTGCTCGAGAGCTACGTCAAGCGGCTCGAAGATCTCGAGAAGATCGCCAAGTCGTTCAAGGGCGTCGAGAAATGTTTCGCGGTGCAGGCCGGCCGCGAGATGCGCGTGATCGTCGAGCCGAGCCAGATAACCGACGAGGACACGGTGATGCTCGCGCGCGACGTGGCGCGCAAGATCGAAACCGACATGACTTATCCCGGACAGATCCGGGTGACGGTCATCCGCGAGACGCGCGCGACCGAGCTGGCCAAGTAGCCGCCGCGCCGGAGATAAGTCGCAAATCGCAGGCGCGGCCGCGCAAGTGGCCGCGCCTGTGTGCTTTACGCCATGCGGCGGCGCGCGATATTATGGCAACGCCGATGCCGACCACACGCGAAGCACTCGAGACTACGATCGCGCTCGAAAAACAGAGCATGTCTTTGTATGCGCTGATGGCGAAAATTTTTGCCGGCGACGCAAAGCTGCGCGATTTCTGGTTCGGGATGGCGCGCGACGAAGCCCGCCACGTCGGCGCGCTCGACCTGGTCTCGACCGTGCTCGAGATCGACGGCCTGCTCGACCGGCCGAGTCCGATCTCGCTCGAAGACTCGACCATCCTGAAGCTGCGCGCGATGCTCGAGCGGTTTCATCGCGAGGCCGGACCCGGACTCAAAATTCCGCGCGCGCTCGCGATGGCGCTGGAAGTCGAAGAGACTGAGCTCGAAGATCTGGTTGCCGAACTGCTCAAAGCGGTGCAGGCGCCCGACGAATACGAGCGATGCCTGCGGCTGCTGGTCCACGATCTGGGCGAGCTGGGCTTCATGATCGAACGTCACTGCGCCGACGTCGGCTTGCTGAGCCGCTGCGACGCGTTGTGCAACCGCCACGCCGAGACGCTACGCACCTCAGCCTCGGGAGGCCGCTGACACGATCGCGTCCGCTCTTGTCGCAACCCATGCAGGGGCCTCATGCGCCAGTGGCGCGAGCGTTGTTGGTTGGATATATTTCGCTCAGCGCTGAGGAGTGGCCAAACTGGCAAGGCACCTGACTCTGAATCAGGGGATTGAAGGTTCGAATCCTTCCTCCTCAGCCAACCTCCCCATCTTCGCGATGGGGCGCGCATCGATTCGACGGACGGTCCCATCGTCTAGTGGTTAGGACACCGGCCTCTCACGTCGGGTACGCGGGTTCGACTCCCGCTGGGATCACCAGTTGAAAGGCGCAGCTTGAAGATCAAGATCATCAAGCGCAGGCGAGTAGCCGCGCGGTGATAGCGGGCGGGATCCGCCGCTGCACACCGTCGCCCCGATTTTCTCGCGCAGCTTCCGGCGCAGGATCGCGATCGTTATTGAGCGTTGCTCCGACCGTCTGGCGAACTGGCGGCGGCTGTGGTGTGATCGCTGGTTGTGAAGCCGTCTGCTCTTTGTAACCCACTGGCGCGCGCGATTTCCTGACGCCATGGAACCGGCCGCAGCAGCTCGGAGTCGGAATCGGCGCGACGGTGATTTCTTCCCGATCGCTTCCGCGGTTGCCGCGGCGGCGCTCGCCGCTCTCGCGATTTTTCACATCGTTCAAACTCTGCGGCGGTTGTCGGGGCGCTATGCGCTGTATGACTTTGCCGCGTATTACAAGTGGGGCCGGCAATATCAGGGCGGGATCGAGTGGTGGGCGCGGTCGCATTGTAACTACACGCCGTTTTTCGTCGCCGGGTTTGCGCCGCTTACGCGAATCGACCCCCGCTGGCTGCATCCCGGATGGCAAATTTTCCAGCTCGCCTGCCTGATCGGCGCGATGATCCTGGTTGCGCAGAGCGCCGGAGTTTTTTCGGCGCGCGCAATCGTCGCGCTGGCCGCGGCGAGCGTCCTCTCCCGCACCTCCGACCAGGTGCTGTTCTTCGGCCAGTTCGCACCGATGCTGCTTCTGCTGATGGTGGGGTCGTGGACGCTTGCGCGCGCGCGCCGCGACGCCGCCAGCGCGCTGCTGCTGGCGCTGGCGATCCTGTTGAAGCTCTATCCCGGCATCCTGCTGGGCTACTACCTGGTATGCGGGAAGTGGCGCGTGCTGATTTGGACGGCGGCGTTCTTCGCGCTCGGAATGTTCGCAACCGGTTTCGGGAATTGGCGCGGATTCATCGTCTATGGATTGCCGCACTCCGGCGAGATTCTGGCCAGAGGGTTTTGGCGGGACCGGGTCTCTATCTTCAATCTGGTCTGGGGGCTGGAAGCGGCGATTGCGGCGCCTTCGTGGTGGACGGTATTCGCTCCTGCCGCCGCTGTGAGCCTGGTCTTGGTAGTCGCAGCCGCAATCGAGACCACGGCCGCGCGCGCGCGGTCGCTCGACGGGATCTATTTCAGCCTGTGGCTCGCGCTCGGTCTGCTGCTCGCGCCGATCGCATGGCATCATGAGATCGTCCTCTTGTTTCCGCTGTATTTTTTTGGAGCGCTTTGCATCGCGCGTATCGTGCGCGAAGCGGAGCTCACCACTTATGCGCGGGTGGGATTTTTCGTGATCGCGATCGCGATGCTGACGGTGCTCGTCGGGCGCGAGTACGCGGCCCTGTTCAAGAATTTGCTGCCGACCTATCTGGTTCCGAGCTGCGCGTTTATCGCGGGATTGATTCTGGTCGAAGAGCAGCGTCCAGAGATTGCGGGCCGAGGGAAAGTAGTCCCGTAGCCGCGGCTTTAGTGGCACCGGCTTTAGCCGGTGAAGAATCACAGGCCGAAGCCTGTGCTACCGCGGCGCGGGAGGTGTAGATTCTGGCGCATCAATTGGGAGCTTGGAGGTTCGCGATGACTGAGTTCGTCAAGCTGGAAACGCCGTGCGAGGGAGTCGCGCTGGTCACGATGACCAATCCCGCGATCAACAATCACGGCTCGTGGATAGCAATCGCGGAGCTGGCCGCGTCGATCAAGCAGGCGCGCGAGACCGGCGCCCGCGTCGCGGTGTTGGCGTCGGGCGTGCCGGGGCATTGGTTCGAGCACGCATGGCTGCAGGATCTGGCCGACGGAATCGAGGGCAAGCCGACGACCGCGGAAGGCGCGGTGTGGTTTCATGCGTTGGTGGAAATCGGCAAGACCAACGTGGTCACGATCGCCGCCGTCTCGGGCGACTGCTCCGGCGGAGGTGCGGAGCTCGGATGGGCTTGCGACATGAGGATTGCCGAAGAGCAGGCGCGTTTCGGCCAGCCGGAGGTGCAGATCGCGCTGACCACGGGAATCGGCGGGACGTGCAGGCTCGGGCGGCTTATCGGACGCACGGCGGCGGCTGAAATGGTGATGCTCGGACGGCCGATGACGGCGCGGCGAATCTATGAACTTGGCGGAGTGAACGAAGTCGTGCCGGAGGGCAAGTCAGTCGAGGTGGCGCTGGAATGGGCGCGGACGCTTGCTGCGCGGCCGGCGAAAGCGCTCGCGACGCTCAAGCAGATTCTAATCGCCAACGATGATTTGAATCTGACCGACGCGTTAACCAACGAGCAGCGCCTGTTCCAGTCGGTCGCGACGACTCCGGAATCGATCGCGACGATGCGCCAGATTCAGGCCCGCTTCGATCGCGGCGAAAAAATCCGCGACGTGTACGGCCTCCCGCGAAAGGCGTAAGCGCTGACTGGCATTGGGTAGTGGAACATTTTGAGTCGAGGACTTACCGGCTCAGGCCGTGTCATTCCCGCGCGCGTGGCTGCCGCGCGCGAAGAATCCCGAATTCCGATGCCAAGCGGACAGCAGGTCATACCCCCATCCGCGCGTCACGAATGCTTGCGAAAAGAGCGTAAGCATCGCGCCGCTCCGCCCGCGTGCCGGTGGCACCTCCAGGCGGAGGGAGAGGGCATAAGAGTGGTCCAAATTGAATCCGGGATTCCTCGCTCAGTGGCGTCGGGCGGAAATTACAGCAACGCAAAATCCGCCCGCGTAATCACTTTATCGAGTGTAATTTGACCAAGTAGAGCGTTGTGTCGTTCGGGTTCAATCCTTGACATAGCTAAGCAATCTATAATATTTCATCGGAATCAAAAATTTGTTCTCCAGGCGTAACAAAAGATGAAGACTTTACGGCTTCTTTCGTCAATCGGCACCGTCGTCGTTCTTGGCGGCATAGTGATGGCTCTCACTGCGTCGGTTGCCCGCGCTCAAGATAGCTCTGTCTTTGGTAGCCAGCAGCCGTCGCAGAGCGATGCGGCAACCTCGCCGGACGCGAAAAAACCTCCGCTGACGGTTTCGGGAACTTGGACCGGAACGCTCGAAGATAATTTGGCGGGACCGGGTACGCTGGATGTCGATTTTACTGAAGCTCCCAACGGGCAGCTCAGCGGCAACTGGTCGTTCGCATTTTCATCGGGCACCGACTTCGGGACTATTGTCGGCAAGGCAACCTCGAAGAAGGTTGCGATTCAGTTTATATTCACCCCGAAGGCGCCGTTCGTCCATTGCAAGTTTTCGATGAGCGACGCGCACGCCAGCGACACCGATATAGCGGGGAAATATCATTTCACGGCGTGCGGGCCGCATACCCACGACGAACACGGCACCCTGCAAATCGGACCGCAGTAGCGCGGAAGGCGGCGCGGGTCAGCTTGGGTCCGGGATAATGACGCTGACGCCGCCGCCGGCGGTGGCTCCGCTGCCCGCTCGGGAGGCCGAGATTCCTATCGACGCGGTAATCTTCTGGCCGGTGGTGCCGAGGCCGGCAAAGGCCGTCAGCGCGATTGCGGCGAGTAGCAAC
>DATKSB010000077.1:0-9710 GCA_035531855.1 Binataceae bacterium (SeqCode) | reverse complement strand
GCCAGCGCGAGCGCCGCGTTGAATCGCGCGGCCTCCGGCGCCAGCGCGGCGGCCGGATCGAACACGATCGCGCCAGAATAGTCGGTGCGCATCACGCCCGCGGTGCGGGCTTCGAGGCGGCGGAGAATATCCGCGAGCGCGCCCGCCGATACGCCCGCGCCTGCCGCCATCATCGGCACCCGCTGTTCGAGTTCCGCAACCGGCAGCGGTCTGGGGCCGAGCGAGTATTCGACGGCAACTGCGTGCATGACCTCCCGCGCCAGCGTTTGCTCGTTGCCATGAAATGCCGCGAGCGCGTCCGCCGCCGTCTTGAGCGCGGCGCGGCCCGCGTCGCCCAGGCGGGTCTCGACCCGCCGCCTGATCGCGGCGTTCTCCATTAGATCGGCGCAATAGAGAAGGCGCATGCGCGCGACGCCGCCGGCTTCGAGCTCCGAGGCGATCACCTCACGCGCGAGCCGCGTCGCGAAACCGACGGTTCCAGGAGGCTCGGCGAGCGCGCCCAACGCGCGGACCGTCAGCGGATGAAACGGAAAGATCGCCGGCGGATCGAAGCCGCGCAGGTCAACGCCGGCATACAGCTCGTGAATCAATTCCTGAACGTCTTCCCGGACGGCGCGCGCGCGCGCGATTGCGACTCGCATCAGCTCGTCGCGATTCTCGGGCGTCACGGCCAGAGCGATCGATCCTTCGGGCGCGGGAGCGCGGCTCGCGCCGACGACGGTCAAACGCACGATCGAGCAGGTTCGCGCCAGGTTCGCGAGCGCGCGGAAGTACGCGGCGCCCGGCTCGGAATCCGAGGCGCTGAAATCGATCGCGATTGTCAGCGCGCGCACTCCCATGCGCCGCGCGTGTTCCATCGCCAATGAAACCGCATCCGCGCCGCCAAGCCCGCGCCATAGTGCGAGACTTTCGCGCTCGGCGGCGATCTGCTCGGCAAGGGTCTCGAGCAGATACGCTTCAAGCTCGCCGCCAAGAATCCGGCCCGCCAGCTCGAAGCCGCATACCAGATGCCGTCCCGGCTCGGCGGCGGGAGTCGCCGCGCGGCTCTCGAGTGCGAGCACGTAGTTGAGGAAGTGGGTTTTGCCCGAGCCTGCCGGACCGACGATCCAGAACATCGCGCCGTGCGGGCCGGCGATCGCGCGATTAATGATCTCCCACGATCGCTGCGCCGCGCGCGTCATCACGAACGACGCGACCGTATGCTCGCGCGGCGCAAGTTCGAACTCAGCGCGCTCTGATGCCGCCGGCGCGAGCGCAATAACCTCGCGACCGTCGGCATGGCGCATCCCCCTTTGATTCGCCATAGCTACTATCTACATGAATGGCATCTTCGAGACCAGAAATCCACAGCGAGCTAAGTTCAGTGACAGCGAGCTATGATGACCATCACAAAGAATTCCGCGCCGCGCG
Organism: Binataceae bacterium (SeqCode); assembly: GCA_035531855.1. Taxonomy (GTDB): domain Bacteria; phylum Desulfobacterota; class Binatia; order Binatales; family Binataceae; genus JBARDN01. The sequence goes on along the minus strand of DATKSB010000077.1, from coordinate 8,300 downwards.
ATTTCGCGTGTCAAGTCGCTATTGGCGAACTATGCGGATAGCAGCTGGGTAGAGAATAAATAATCGCGCGAACGACTGAACGAAACTGCGCCGCGAGTCAGACCACTCCAGCGGCGCGCAAATCCGCTATCTCCTGCGCACTTATGCCTATCGACTCAAGGACTTCTGCCGTATGCTCTCCCAACTCGGGCGGCCGGCGCAGGCTGGCGCGATTTGGCTGCGGCGCGTCGGAGAGTTTCACTGGTGAGCCGGAGACGCGAATCGCGCCGCGGCTGGGATAGTTGCTATCGACCAGCATCCCGCGCATCGCGGTTTCAGGATCGGTGATCACTTCCTCGACGTTGCGCACCGGAGCGCAGGGCACGCCGGCTTCGATCAGAATCGTGATCAGCGCGTCACGCTGGTGCTTCACGGTCCATCCCGCGACCAGCGCGTCAACCTCGTCGGCGATACGCAGGCGAGTGCCGTGATTTGCGTAGCGCGGATCGGCGATCAGTTCCTCATGACCCATCAGCTTTGCGATCGTGCGCCAATGCGCCTCGGTCAGGCAGAAGATCAATATTTCGCCATCGCTGGTGGAATAAATGTTGGTCGGACACGCGCCCCAATGGCGATTTCCCAGGCGCTTGAACTTCATCCCCTGCAGAGCGGGCGCGGTCGCGCTCATCAAAGCCGGTATCGCGACATCAAGCATCGCGACTTCCACCTTCTGCCCGCGTCCGGATTTGCCGCGCTGGATAAGCGCCGCGAGGATTCCGCTTACCAGATGACTGCCGGTGCCCATGTCGATAAAAGTCGCCGAGGTTTTGACCTTGGCGTCGGGAAATCCCGTCACGCTGATAAATCCCGAGGACGCCTGGATCGTATTGTCCATCGAGCCGAGCTTCGCCCAGCGGCTATCCGAGCCGTAGCCTTTTCCGGAAGCGTAAATCAGGCGCGGACAGCGAACCTTGATCTGCTCGTACGCGAGACCGAACGAGGCCATCACGCCGTCGAGATAATTCTCGACCAGCACATCGGCGTCTTCGAGCAGTTCGAGCGCGATCTCCTGCGCGCGCTTCTTTTTGAGATTCAGCGTGACGGATTTTTTTTGCGCATTCAGCATCAGGAACGAGTAGCCGACGCCGCCGGGAGAATCGGGACGCCGGAGAACCTCGCCGGTCGTGGGAGGCTCGATCTTGATCACGTCGGCGCCCAGGTAGGCGAGCTGCATGGTGCAGTACGGCGCGGCGTACACCTGGCCGAAATCGATCACGCGAATCCCGGCGAGCGGAAGAGTCTTGTCCGAAGCTGCCATTTGAATATGCCCTAGCGCAGCAGCGTGCGCGCGATGACCATCCGATGCACCTCGGACGGCCCTTCGCCGATACGCCGGATACGCGCCTCACGGTACCATCGTTCGAGCGGAAATTCCTTGCTCACGCCGTACCCACCGTGAATCTGCACCGCGCGATCGATCACGCGGCCCAGCACCTCGCTCGAATAGAGTTTCGCGATCGAGGCCTCGGTGCGGAAGTCCTCGCCGCGGCCGGCTTTCCATGCGCCGTCCCAGGTGAGCCAGCGCGCCGCGCGCAACTCGACCTCCGAATCGGCGAGCATCCACTGGATCGCCTGCCGCTTCGAGAGCAACTCGCCAAAGGTGCTGCGAGTCTTGGAATGCTCGATCGCCATTTTAAGCGCCGCGACGCCAACTCCAATGTTGCACGCCGAATATGGAAAGCGCAGCCGGGTCAGCAGCCCCAGCGCGAGGCTCAGTCCCTTGCCCTCTTCTCCCAGGCGCTGCTCGACCGGCACCACGCAATCCTCGAACGAGACTTCATTGGGAATCGCCGAGGTGCGCAGCGTCCGAATCGGACGCGCGGTAAAACCGGGCTGGCCCTTGTTGATGATAAACGCGGTAATTCCTTCGCGGCCCGCCTTGGGATCGGTGCGCGTGAACACGACGCCCCACTCGGCCTCGTGCGCGTGCGAGATAAAAATTTTGGTGCCGTTGATAACGTAGGTATCGCCCTTGCGCACGGCGCGGCACTGGATCGCGCCGGCGGGATCGGATCCGCCGGAAGGTTCCGTGACCGCATAGAAGGTGTGCCACGCGTTCTTGATCGAGCCGGCGGCGTATTTTTCGATCTGAGCTTTATTTCCCGCCCAGATGACCGGCGGCGGCGTGCGCCCGAACACTCCCGCGCCGGGGTTGTAAAGGCCCATGCGATGCTGCGCCATCTCCTCGGTCAGCACGCACATCTGGAACGTGTCGAGTCCCTGGCCGCCATATTCTTTGGGCGCGCCCATGCACCACATTCCGGCGGCCTGAACTTTTTTGGCGATTCGCCAGTAGTCGTCTTCGGGAATTTCGGCGGCGTCAGGATCGCCCTTAGCCTCGATCGGAATAATCTCGTCGCGGATGATGCGGCGGACCTGATCGCGCAGCGCCGCAAGCTCTTCGGGAATTTGATAGCCGCCACTTTCCATCAGAAGATCTCCTCGTGCGCATGCGCCTTCTCTTCGAGTCCGCGCTTCAATGCGGCGATCCACAGCTCGCGAATCCATTCAAGGTCGTACGCGCCCCAGGTTCCTTTGACCTCGAGATCGATTTCGCGAACGTGCGCAATCGCGTCGGCAATTTGCGCGATCGCGGCGTCACCCATTTTGATCCGCCCGGCGCCCGTCTGTTCCTTCGCAGCGAGATACGCCGACAGGCCGTCGAGCACCCGTCCGCTATAGGTCCATAGCTGCTGTTCCGCTCGCGCGAGCGGATTTCCGCCAGCGCGTGAGATCGATTCGGCCGCCGCGATCGCGTCATCAAAGGCGCGTGCGGCGTTTTTCAGCTCGCCGCGTTTGCGGAGGCCTTTTTCCGCGGACATCTGCGGACGCATCACGTCGGCAAAATCCAGCGATAGCAGTGATGCGCGCTCGACCGCGCGATAGGCAGCGTCGAGCGCGGGAGCGCATCGCGGATGCCGCCCCAGGGCGGTGTCGGAAATCGCGGCGTCAGGCTCGAAGGCGACGTCGCGGGCGCAGCGCACGAACGCCTCGAGATTCACCGGATAGGCGAGCGTGCTGAACGCGCCGAACGTCAGGCAGGTGACACTCGAGATCCCGAGGCTGCGGTACGCGCGCAGATCGCGTGCGACTACGCCGGGAGTTGCGAAGGCGAGTCCGCCGAACAATATCGCGTCGGCGTAATACTCGAAGATATGCGCACGCCCGTCGAAGATTTCGAGATAGCGCTTGAGCGACTCGAGAAACGGAGGATTGATCTCGCAAGCGGGATCATCGATGGCGTGCGAGTAGCAGCGCTCGCGCGGCGCCCACTCGAACCATACGTTGGGAAGAGGACGCAAACCCGGATGCGGCTCGAGCGTGTCGTGATACGCGAGGTAGGCGACCGGCGGCGCGGCGGCGCCACGCTCGGCAAGCGACTCGGCGACGGCGTTGACGACATCCATATACTGCAACTGCGGCGCGAGCTCGCGGCATTTGCCGCATCTGCACCACGCGCCCTTCCATACGTCGGCGCCCCAGATGTGCAGCAGCTCGTTCTCCGGATAGTCGGCCACATACTTGACCGCGCCTTCGCGCACCAGTTCGAGCGCCGCGGGATTCGAGACGCACAAGTTGCCGCGCGCCATCCGGGTTCCATCGTCGCCCGCGGGAAACATCGCGGGGTCGCTCTGGAAGCGCTCGCGCGGAAGCAGAATCTGCAAGACGTGGCCGCCGTACTCCAGCGCGATTCCGTAGTCCTCGAACAGCGGCTGGATCTCGTCGATTTTGAGCCGAGTATCGTGCGCGTGCCTGATATATGAAAACGCGTTGGCTCCGCGCCGCCCGAGCCATGGGATGAACTCGCGGTCGTGGCGCAGATGCAGCTCCAGCCGGTCGGCGAAGCCGTAGTTCCAGGTCATGATGTCCGAGACAAATGCGCGGCGCGAAAACGACGGCGTGACCCGATACGGCGTGATCGCGCGGAGCGCATCCGCGTCGATTTGCGGATACAGGGCGCTCGCGCCGGCTGCGAAGCGCGCGCCGAGATGCTCGAGCAGATCGGCCGCCGCGTGGATCAGCCCGCGCGCGCTGCCCGCGCCGACCGCGATCGTCGAATCATCCGCTCGCGCGATCGCGAACGAATCGCCCGCAAGCGTATCGCGAGCGAAGGGATCCGCCGGGGCGCCGCCGCGACGCGCATCGAGCTCGACTCGCATGCGACTTGAGCCGAGTGTGGGGTCATGCGCGACATTCACCGGCCGGGAGAGCATCGCAGCGAGTCCCGCCGCGAGTTCGCCGGCGGCAGTCGCAGTGACTTGCGCCTGGCGAGTATCGGGCGTGGCGTCCGAAACAATGATTCGCGGAAATTCGGTTTTCGATTCACGATTTGCGCTCACGTTCTGACTCCAGACCGCGCGAGCCGCGATTGTCGCGGCGAATACCTGGGAATGATAACATGACTCATCGAATTTAGTATCGGCCGTCGTCAGAGCCTCAAGCCTCGCGCCGAGAGCGCATCCAGATGCCCAGTCCCAACGAGATTCTCGCCGAATTAAAAAAAGTCAAATATCCCGGCTTCACACGCGATATCGTGTCGTTCGGGATTATCAAGGACGTCGAAGTCGCCTCCGCCGGCATCACGGTCGTCGTAGCCGCGCCGTCGGCAAAGCCCGAGGTCGTCACTCAGATCGCCGAAGAGGTGAAGCGCGTGATTCGCGCGATGCCGGGCGTCCCGGCCGCCGTCGAGGTGCGGCTCGAACAACCCGCTCCGGACGCCAAGGCGCGGCCGCAGCAAACGATGGCGCGCCGCAGTATCCCGGGAGTAGCGCATATCGTCGCGGTCGCCAGCGGCAAAGGCGGAGTGGGGAAATCCACCGTCGCGGTGAATCTCGCGCTCGCGATGCGCGCACTCGGATGGCGCGTCGGGCTGATGGACGCGGACGTGTACGGTCCGTCGATCGCGATGATGGTAGGCGCGGAGAAGGCGGTTACGCTGACGCCTGAGCGGCGGATTATTCCGCTGGAGCGCTTCGGCATCCGCTACGTCTCGATGGCGCTGTTCATCAACGACGAAACCGCCGTCATCTGGCGCGGCCCGATGGTCACCAAGCTCGAGACGGAATTTCTGTTCAACGTCGAATGGGGCGAGCTGGATTGTTTGGTGCTCGACTTGCCGCCCGGCACCGGCGACGCGCAACTGACAATCACGCAGCGGGTCGAGCTTGACGGCGGCGTAGTCGTCACAACGCCGCAGGAAATCGCGCTGGTTGATGTGAAACGCGGAGTCGAGATGTTTCGCGAGGTCAATGTTCCCGTGCTCGGCGTGGTCGAGAACATGAGCTATTACGTGTGCCGCAAGTGCGGCAAACGCCACGAAATCTTTTCGCACGGGGGAGGAGGACGCTACGCGGCCGAGCTGGGAGTGCCGTTTCTGGGCGAGATTCCGATAACCCGCGAACTGCGCGAGGGCGGAGATACGGCCAGCCCGATCGTCGCGGTGAATCCGGGCCACGCGATCAGCGGCGCGTTCAAGGAAATTGCAGCGAAGGTCATCGCGAGTATCGATACGGCACGCAACTGACGTTACGCATGGGCGACTCACCCAAAATCTCGCTCATCACGATCACGAAGAACGAGCAGGCGCTGATCGGCCAGTGCCTCGCGAGCGCGTGGTTTTGCGCGGAGAAGATCGTCGTCGATTCGTTCTCCGACGATCGCACGGTCGTGATCGCGCGCGCCGCCGGCGCTCAAGTCTATCAGCACGAATTCACCAACTACGTGACGCAGAAGCAGATGGCGCTGGATCGCGCGACCGGCGACTGGGTTCTGTTGATGGACGCCGACGAGCAGGCGACGCACGACCTGGGTGAAGAGATTCTGCGCACCATATCGGCGCCCTCACCGAAAGACGGTTACCACATCCGCCGGATTTTGTATCATCTTGATCACTACTATCCGCACGGGATTTATCCCGATACTCCCGTGAGGCTATTCCGGCGCGCGCGCGGCCATATTGGCGGGCGCGACCCGCACGACAAAGTGGTGGTCGAGGGCGAGGTCGGCAGGCTCGCCGCGCCGATCCTGCACTTCAGCTATCGCGACGTCGCCGATCACGTTGCGACGATCAACCGCTTCAGCACCCGCGCCGCGCTGGAGCATCAGCCCACCGCGTTCACGCCGATCAAGATGATCGCGAACCCGATCTGGCGATTTTTCAACTTCTATATCCTGCGCGGCGGTTTCCGCGACGGCGGCCGCGGTCTGTACGCCGCGATGACGGCGGCATTCTACGTATTCCTCAAGTACGCCAAGATGTACGAGCGCCGAATCCACGACCGCCATCCGCGGTGAAGAGTGCGACGCGCGGGTGAGGAGCACGCCGCAAAATCATCACGATGACTCAAACCCGCGACCGCGGTCACTTCTCTCGCGGCGCAATCCTGATAAGTTAGGCAGCGGCTCCATGAAACGTCTTCTGCTTTACGTCCGCCGCTACTCGGCCTGGTACGGCTTCGGAATGCTCTGCACGCTGGTCGCTTCCGCGTGCGGAATGACCGTGGCCTACTTAAGCGGCGCCGCGATCAAATCGATTCAGTTCCATCATGCGATGACCTTCGGCACGCTCGCGCGCATGGGCCTGCCCGCGCAGGAGACGCTCGGCCGAATCGTGCTGATGCTTTGCGTGGTCGCGCTTATCGGCGGGACCGCCAGATGGCTTTCGCGCTTTACGATTTTCAACACCGGCCGCGATATCGAGTACGATCTGCGCAACGACCTGTTCGTCCATCTGACTCATCTCGGTCCGGTCTTTTATGATCGCCACAAAATCGGCGATCTGATGTCGCGCCTGGTCAACGATCTCACTGCCGTGCGGATGATGGTCGGAATGGGCGTGGTGACTTTTGCCGACGCGCCCGCGACGACCTTTTTCGCGCTCACCTTCATGCTCAACGTCAGCATGCGCCTGACGATCGCGGTGGTCGCGCCTTACATCCTGCTGATGATCGGGATCAAGCGGCTGTCGCGCTCGCTGATGGTGCGCAATCTGCGCGTGCAGCAGGGGCTCGGCGGAATCGAGTCGAAGGTGCAGGAAAGCCTGGCCGGAATCCACGTGGTCAAGGCCTACGCGCTCGAAGATCACGAGGCCGGCCTGTTCCGCAAATCCAACGACGACTACAACGAACTCGGGCTTGCGCTGGCGCGGCTGCGCGGTGCGATGTTTCCGATGATCCGCGGGACCTCGGCGTTCGCCGTGATGGTGGTGCTGATCTATGGCGGTTCGCTGGTGCGCAGCGGAACGCTCCAGATCGGCGACCTGGTCGCATTCATGGGCTACCTCGGGCGTCTGGCGTGGCCGGTCACCTCGCTCGGCTGGATGATCTCGATCTATCAGCGCGCGAAAGCGGCGATGGGACGCCTCAACGAAGTATTCTCGGCGCCTCCGCAGCCGGGCGAGCTCGACGACGGAGGAGTGCGGCTCGAAGTGCGCGGCGCAATCCAATGGGATCACGTTTCGTTCAGCTATTTTTTGCGCGACCAAATCGAGGGCGCGGTCGCCGAATCCAACGGCGCCGCCTCCAATGGCCAGCACTACGACTACGCGCTCAGGGACGTGTCGGTGACGGTGCCGGCCGGCGGCAAGCTTGCGATCGTCGGCCGCACCGGTTCGGGAAAATCCACGATGGTAAAACTGCTGACCCGGCAGTTTGAACCGACCAGCGGCCGAATCCTGCTCGACGGAAAAGATATCCGCGAAATTCCGCTGCACTCACTGCGCAAGACGCTCGGTGTCGTGCCGCAGGAGCCGGTTCTATTCACCGACACGATGGCGCGCAATATCGCGTTCGGGCGCCCCGACGCGACCGCCGCTGAAATTCTCGACGCCGCGCGAATCGCCGGACTCGAGCCCGACATCGCGACTCTCCCGCATGGGCTCGACACTGTCGTCGGCGAGCGCGGGATGTCGCTGTCGGGCGGGCAGAAGCAGCGCACCACGATCGCGCGGCTGCTCACCTATCGGCCCGGCGTCGTGGTGCTGGACGACGCGCTTTCGAGCGTCGATACCGAGACCGAAAAATCCGTGCTCCACAGCCTTGAGGAGAGCGTCGTCGGACGCACCACGATCGTGGTGGCGCATCGCGCCTCGACCGTGCGCGACGCCGACGAAATTATCGTGCTCGAAGACGGCGCGATCGCCGAGCGCGGAACTCACGCCGAGCTTATGGCGCGGCGCGGAACCTACGCCGAGCTGTTCCATCGCCAATTGATGGAAGAGGAACTGGCGCAGTACTAGGCGATGCAGACCGGCGAAGAAAAAC
>DATKSB010000076.1:0-2997 GCA_035531855.1 Binataceae bacterium (SeqCode) | reverse complement strand
CGCGGGCAAAATTCCGATTTCGAGCAGATGCACCATCGTGCGATTCTCCGGCCTGGTCACCGGCTTGAAGCTGAACAAGGGCGTGGTCTGGCGGTTGCGGCCGAGCAGCGTGCGCAGCGCGATAGCGCTCGACATCGCGTCGGGGTCGGGATCATCCTGCAGCACAATGGCGACCCGGTCGCCTTCGTTGACGATCGCCCGCAACTCGCGCAGTTTTTGTCTGGTGTCGGTTTGATCCATCTGCGATCGCATCGCCCGGGCGCCGCAAGCCCTGGCTTACCTCGATTTAATGCAGTGCGTCGAAACAGGTGATGCGCTTGGCGCCGATGATCCTGCCGATCATGGGCTGCATGAGGTTTCTCGAAATACCACAGCCTTGCGCGGCGAATCAATGCTATAAATCAAGCACCCCTATGCAGACCCAACCGGATTTTTCATCCAAAGCTCCGCCCGCCACGGACAAATGCATCGTGTGCCGACGTCCCGCTCCCGAATGGCTCCTGCGCGTGACCGTCGAGGACAGCGGCGGCCTCAAGCAGGAGGGCTTTATCTGCGCCAATTGCGCGGTTAAGCTCAGGCTCGCCTCCGAAAAAAACCGCGACCTGCAAATCGACCCGTGGATTCATGACGCGGTCGCGCGCATCCTGCGCGGTATCGAACCCGAGCAATTCTAGCAGGCATAATTCAAGGAAACCAATCCGATGTCACCTGGTCCCGAACCATCCGCGCACGGCGCTCCCGCCAGCAACGACCTCTGGCCGCATGAGGAGGCCGCGCGCCTTGGCGATCGCGTGCGCGCCTATCCGCCCAAGCGTCCTGTCATATTCCAAAGCGGGTTTGGTCCCTCGGGCCTGCCGCATCTCGGCACGATGTGCGAAATCCTGCGCCCGTCGTATGTTCGCCACGCGCTCAAACTGAGCGATCCTGCGCGCCCCTCGCGCCTGATCGTCTTCATCGACGATATGGACGGCCTGCGCAAGGTTCCCGAGAACGTGCCCAACCGCGAGGCGATAGCAGCGCATCTGGGCGAGCCGGTCTCGCGGATTCCGGATCCGTTCGGATGCTGCCCGAGCTTCGCCGACCATATGCTATCGCTGCTGCGCGATTTCCTTGCGCCGGTCGAGGTCGATTACGAGCTGATCCGCTCCTCCGAGATGTACCGCGCCGGCAACTTCGATGCTGGGCTCAAGATCATCCTGGCGAAGCATCGCGAGATTATCGCGCTCGTCGCGCCTACGCTGCGAGAGGAAAATCGCGCCGGATGGTCGCCGATCATGCCGCTATGCCCGAGCTGCGGGCAGATCGTCGAGCGCTCGGTTACCGCTTACCATCCCGAACGCAACACGATCGAGTTCACGTGCGCGCGCAGCACCAAGGCGAAGCAGGGATGCGGCTTTACCGGCGAGCAGAGCGTGCTCGGCGGCTTGGCCAAGGCGCAGTGGAAGGTGGACTGGGCGCTCCGCTGGTACACGCTCGCGGTCGATTACGAACTGTACGGAAAAGACCTGACCGATTCGGTGCGGCTGTCCGGGCCGATTGTGCGCATCATGGGCGGCAATCCGCCGCTCGGCTTTCCATTCGAAATGTTCCTGGACGAAGCGGGACACAAGGTCTCGAAATCGGTCGGCCGCGGGGTCAGCGTCGATCAATGGCAGCGCTATGCTCCGGTCGAGGTGCTGAAATTTTTTCTGCTCCAGAATCCGCGCCGGGCCAAAAAATTGTTCCTCGAATCGATTCCGCAGTATGTCGATGAATACCTCGACGCGCTGCGCGAGTACGCTGCCGCGCCCAACAACGAGGCGCGCCACAACGCGCCGCTAGAATTCGTTCTCCAGAGCACCAGCGCGCGCCGCTTCGACTCGCAGCTTTCTTTCGCGATGATGATGAACCTGGTCGGTGCGCTCGGCAGCTCCGATCCCGATTTCATCTGGAACTATCTGACCGGCTACGACGCGGCGATCGCGGCCGATCCCGAGACCCGCGCGCTGGGCCGTGCGCTAATGGATTGCACGCTCAATTTCTACCGGGATTTCATCGAGCCCGGGAAAAAACCCTACGCCCCCAGCGCCGCCGAAAGCACGCAGCTAAAAAGCCTGGCCGATTTCCTGCGCGCGCATCCGGAGGCCGGCGCGGACGAGATCGAAAAAACTATCTACGATCTCGGCCGCGCCAACTACGACAAGCCCGGCAAGATCTTCCCGCTGATGTATCGCGCGATCCTGGGCCAGGACCGCGGCCCGCGCCTGGGCGCGTTCATCCGCCTGGCGACCCCGGCACGAGTAATCGAACTGCTCGACGCCGCAATCGCCCGCGCCGTGTAAGGCAAAGCAAAACAATCCACAGATTACACAGATTTCACTGATTAAGGCTCTTGGGGTCAAAATTCCCCTTTCCATGCGGGAAGGAGAAAGGGATTAGGCCGATCTTATCTGGAAATCTGAGAAATCTGTGTAATCTGTGGATTGTCTTTTTCTTCAGTTCGCCCCGGAGCCGTCGATACCCTGTTCCTTCGATTTGATAAATTCCTTGAGCCGCTTCTTGAGCCGCGTTTCAATCTGCCGTACACGCTCGCGGCTGATGCCGAACTTCGCGCCAATTTCCTGAAGCGTGGCCGGCGACTCGGCGAGCAGCCGCGCGCGAAAAATCTCGAGTTCCTTGTCGCGCAGCGTCACCTCGAATTCCGTGACCCGCTGGTGCGCGAACTTGCGCCACTGGCCTTCGGCCGCCGCCTCTTCCGGATTGCTCTCGCGGTCCGGCAGCACGTCGATCAGCCGCGTGTCCTCGTCCGCCCCGGTCGGCTGATCGAGCGAGACCTCGCTCTGGGCCATCCGATCCTGCATCTCGCGCACTTCGCTTTCCTTCACTCCCATGCGCTGCGCCAAAAGCTTTGGCTGCGGCGCAAAGCCCTGCGCCTCGAGCCGCTCGGTCTCCTTGCGCAGGTTGAAGAACAGCTTGCGCTGTGCCTGCGTGGTGCCGATCTTCACCATCCGCCAGTTG
>DATKSB010000075.1:0-9350 GCA_035531855.1 Binataceae bacterium (SeqCode) | reverse complement strand
TCACCGAGGTGCCCGAGGCCTGCGTCAGGAGCGCCATCATCTGGGCCTGCAAATCGGTCGGAAAACCGGGATACGGCAGCGTACGCAGCTCGACCGGATTGAGCTTGCCGGTTCTGCGCACACGGACGGAGCCGTTGTCGGACGTAATCTCGACGCCGGCTTCGGCCAGCTTGGCGGTGAATGCCTGCAGATGCGGCAGCGGCGCGTTGTTGATCATGATGTCGCCGCCGGTGATTGCGGCCGCAACCATCAGCGATCCGGCTTCGATTCGGTCGGGAACGACTTCGTGCTCGACGCCGCTTAGATGCTCGACGCCGTCGATTTCGATCACGTGCGAGCCTGCGCCGGTGATCTTCGCGCCCATCGCCGAGAGCATCGCGGCGAGATCGATAATCTCCGGCTCGCGTGCGGCATTCTCTATCTGCGTATGCCCTCGCGCGCGCACCGCGGCCATCATGATGTTTTCAGTCGCGCCTACAGAAGGATTGTCGAGCCAGATACGTGCGCCCACCAGCCGCCGCGCATGCGCTTCCACGTATCCGTTGCGGAACTGGACTTTCGCGCCGAGCGCGCGGATTCCGGTGATATGCAGATTTACCGGCCGCGCGCCGATCGCGCATCCTCCGGGAGTCGAGACGCGCGCCCTGCCCTGGCGCGCGAGGAGAGGACCCAGCACCAAGAACGACGCGCGCATCGTCTTGACCAATTCGTACGGCGCGACGTGCGAGGTGATCTTCTTCGCGCAAACCTCGACCTCGTTGTCGCCGGTCCATCGCGCTTCGGCGCCAAGATCGCCGAGAAGGCCGAGCGTCGTGGTAACATCGCGCAGGCGCGGCACGTTGTAGAGCTTCACCGGCTCGTCGGTGAGCAGCGACGCGATCAAAATCGGCAGCGCGGTATTCTTGCTGCCGCTTACCGACACGGTGCCGCGCAGCGGCTTGCCGCCGCGAATGATCATCTTGTCCATTTGAAATTCAGACTCGCGCCGTCACGACGCGGGCGATCCCGGCCAGATCGTTTATCACACCCGTGAGGTGCAATCCTGCCTCGCGAAAGAGCGCGCCAACCGCCTCGGCCTGCCCCGCGCCGACTTCGACCATCACCGCACCGCCGCGATTCAGATGTTCCCCCGCGCCGCCCGCAATCCTCGTATAGCATTCGAGCGCGCCGGCGCCGGAGAACAGCGCGGCGGGCGGCTCGAAATCGCGGACCTCGGGCGCCAGTGAATCGATCGCCGACACCTCAATATAGGGCGGATTGGAGACGATCAAATCGAAATTCCCGAGCGCACCGCCCCCATCGAGAGGTTCGAAGATATCCGCGAGCCGCAGCTTGACGCTGCCGTCCGCGTCATGACGCGCGACGTTGCGGCGCGCAACGGCGAGCGCGTCTGGCGAGATATCGGCGGCGACGACGATCGCGCGCGCCGCGTTGACCGCAATCGAAATCGCGATCGCGCCCGAACCGGTTCCGATATCCAGTACGCGCAGGCCCGAATGCTCCGCCGCGAATTCGAGCGCGGCCGCGACCAGGAACTCCGTTTCCGGACGGGGAATCAGCACTGCGGGTGTGACCTCAAATTCGAGCGAGTAGAATTCTTTGGAACCGAGGATATAGGCAATCGGCTCGCGCGCCGCCCGCCGCGAAAGCATCGCCTCAAAGCGCTCGGCGGCACCGGAGGAAATCGCGATCGGCGCGGAGTGGATCGCGCTGCGAGAGGTGTCCGTCGCTCGCGCGAGCATCAGTTCCGCGTCCAGCCGCGGCGACTCGACACCCGCATGCGCCAGGCGAACGGTCGCAGTCTCGAGCACGCGAAGCAGGCGTGCGCGACGGTCTTCGGCGTCGTTCGGGGCCGCCATCGCGTGGCCTCAGGCGCTAAGTAACTGCGCCTGCTCGGCAGTGGCGAGCGCGTCGATCAGCGAATCGATCGCGCCGTCGAGGAACTGGTCGAGCTGATGAATCGTGACGTTGACGCGATGGTCCGTGACGCGGGATTGGGGAAAGTTGTAAGTGCGGATACGCTCGGAGCGGTCGCCGGTCCCTACCATCGAGCGCCGCGTCGCCGCGATTTGCGCGTCCTGATCGGCGCGCGCCTTTTCTAAAAGCCGGGTGCGCAGGATTTTTAGCGCTCGCGCCTTGTTCTTGTGCTGCGATTTTTCGTCGCGGCAGATGATCACCATCCCTGATGGAATGTGCGTTATCCGCACGGCCGAATCAGTGGTGTTGACGCTCTGCCCGCCGGGACCCGACGCGCGCATCACGTCGATACGCAAATCTTTTTCTTCGTTGATATTGACCTCGACCTCGTCGGCCTCAGGCATCACCGCGATCGTTACCGCCGAGGTGTGGATGCGGCCGGAGCCTTCGGTCTCGGGCACGCGCTGCACGCGATGCACCCCGCCCTCGAACTTGAGGCGCGAGTACGCGCCGCGGCCTGCGATAAGCGCGATAACTTCCTTGATTCCGCCGAGCCCGGTGTCGGAGAGACTCATCGTTTCGACTTTCCAGCCGTGGCGTTCGGCGTAGCGCGAATACATCCGGAACAACTCGCCCGCGAACAGCGACGCCTCGGCGCCGCCGGTGCCGGCGCGAATTTCGAGCAGCACGTTGCGATCGTCGTTGGGGTCGCGAGGGATCAGCAGTTGGCGGATTTTTTCTTCGAGCGGAACCTGGCGCTTCTGCATCGAGGGCAGCTCGGCCTTCGCGAGCTCGCGCAGTTCCGGATCGTCGCCTTCGAGCAGCGCCTTGTGCTCGCCGATTTCGCCCAAGAGCTTGCGATACTCGCGCGCCGATTCGATCAGCTCGGAGAGCGAAGCGCGCTCCTTGGCCAGCTTCGCGTACTCGCGATTATTCGCGGTAACGGCCGGATCGCTGAGCTTGCGTTCGAGCTCCACGTAGCGATCCTCGATCCCTTGTAGTTTGTCGAGCATTTCCGGTTCAGGCGATTGCGCGTCCCGCCTCGATGAAATGACCCCCGATCCCCAAAACAAACGCGGCGGGAAGTTACCCGCCGCAAGACCAATCCCTCGCGCACCCGCAGGCACCGCGATCCCTATCCGGGGACCGCAACCTCGGGCGGCGGGAGTTACTATGCTACTTTATTCCGTACCTGCGCTTGAACCGCTCGACGCGGCCCGCGGTATCGACCAGGCGCTGCTGTCCGGTGTAGAACGGATGGCACTTGGAACAGACTTCGACGTGGAGTTCGCCCACCGTCGAGCGGGTTTCAAAAGTGTTGCCGCAAGCGCAGGTAACCACGCAGCGACGGTAAACGGGATGGATTGCGGCTTTCATTGGTTCAACTCTCGACGTCAAATCTCTTATTTCAGAGAATATCATCCACTGCGATCCCACACAATTCGCACATCCGGTGCCTTTCCGAAAGGGAATCTAAGCACGATCGCGACAATCGCAACGCTGGCGATACTGGCGTTTTCCGCCTCGGCAGGCGCAGCCGACGCCCGCCCTGCAGGGACCAGGACGCCAGCGCCCAAGAACCTCGCGCCGGCGCGTCCGGTGGCCGCGCCGGGGTTTGCACCCGCCAGCGAGACGATCTTCGCGCCGATAATCGAGCTCGCATCGCCAGGCCCCGACCGCGCGGCGCGCGCAATCCAAATCTTCGATCGCCAGCTAACCTTCCAGCGCGCGATCTCGTTTCATCCGGAGCTCGACGACGCGCTTACCAAGTTGGTCGAAAAGATGCCGCCGCGCCAATCGACCCTGATTCGCGCCGCCGCGCTGTACTCACAACCGGATATTCCATGGCAGTCGCTCAAGAACGGGGCGCATCAGATTTCCGTTACCGGCGCGCCAAAATCGGGCGAGTACCTGTACAAGCTGTCCGAAGAATACGTTAGCCCGGAGTCGCCCGGGCACATGGCGGGCCAATTCACGATCACGCCGCTCCCGACCCCGGATACCGGTACCTCGAGCGTGAAAGGACTCCTCGGCGGAGAACTGCTGATGAATACCTACCCGGCGAGCGCTGTAGTCGATCTGGCGGCCAACGCGCTGCGGCAGATTCATGGCGATCTGAAAGCGCCGTGGGATACCGCGCCGGGCGAGTTCAATCATCACGATCGCGCCGCGATCGAGCGGTTTCATCACGAGATGCCCGCGTTCGCGGCCAAGCTCGATCACTATCTCATATTTCATAACCTGCTCGACGAATTTGACGGCGCAGGCGGTCCGACCGTGCTGTTCAACGCTGACGTTGAAGTCCGGATGGACGCGCTCAAGGCATATCCGCATCTGTACGAATTTTATCGCAAGGTTGCGCCGGTGCTGGTGGCCGAGTCCGCGCTCCAGGACGCGGCGGGAAACTACTGGATGATCACCCGGTTCGATCGCGGACGGATGCATCTGATCTTCATGGATCGAAACGGGCTGCTCGCACCGTTCGACAAAGACTATCGCGCCGCCGGAGAAAGCGTCGCGCTCCAGCGCGTCGAGCACGGCAGCTACCGGACCGAGGCCTCGGTGCGCGTGTACCGCCTGGGGATGGTCTTCGGACTGGACAAGGTCGGCTTCACCACCGACTATCGGCGCGACGGCGACTCGCTAGTCACGATGAACACGATGAACGAGGTGCCCGACCTGATCGCGCCGCCCGGGATTCATAAGGTGATTGATCTGATAGCGGGCGAGTTCCTGAGGGTGCTGGCCCAGGGCAACGGCGGCCTGACCTCGACCTTCGCGTCGCGCCGCACCGATGACGGACTTGATCGCTACGCGCTCGGCTTTACCGGCGAATTCGAGTACTCGCCGACGCTGGAGTTTCTTGCCAGAGTGGGCGACAGGATCGCCGATCAGCACAACGACGCGGTGCGGGCCGACGAGCGCAAATTCGGCGAGGAACTATTCGACGCCTTCGCGAGCGACTACAATAATTCCCGTCAGCGGATTTTGGCACTCGACGCGGCGCAGGCGAAGAATAAGTGAGACTATCCAGGATTCTGGTTTGCGCCGCGCTCAGCTGCGGGCTTGCGGCCGCGGGATGCGGTTCGTCCAACACCGATGAGCCGGGGGCGGTTTCGACTCCGCATTTCGTCGATGATCTTTCCGCACTCTCGGCCCAGCCGATCAACCCGATCATGGATCCGTCGGCCGCGTTTGCCGCCACCCACACTTACACCGCGCCCGGCTCCGAGCGCGCCACCGAAGAAGCGCCCGGCACCACCCGCCACGTTGGTTCGGAGCAGTCCCCCGGCACCGAGAAGCTGCTAAATCCCAAGGCGGCAAAGTTCGCGAATTTTTCGGGGATATTGGTTGATCACCTGTGGCAGGCGGTCCATAAGCAGGAACAGAGCGAAGAAATATCGCGCCTGAATCTGCCTTCCAATCTGCAACCCGTGGTCCTGACGGCGACGCTCGATCCGAGCGGCAAGCTCAAGGAAATAGTGCTGGAACAGCACTGCGGCAAGGGAATTGTGGACCGGATGTTCATCGACGCCGCGAAAAAAGCGCTGTGGGCAACCAACCCGCCGCGTGACGCCGCGATGCCCGACGGCTTCTACCGGGTGCGCGTCGAGTTAAGAATGGAACCCTACGCCTCGCTGGACGAAAACCATAAGTTCTTCAAAACCTTTGTCGGACTCGCCCTGCTGTAGCATCCGGACTTGGGGCGGATCGCTCCGCTTTCTGCTAGGATTCCCGCGATGGCAGCAATTGACGACTACCTTCCCCGCCCGGGGCTTTCGACGCCGATCGTCACCATCTTCGATCGCGAGGGCCGGGTGCTGGAAGACGAGCAGCGCGCTTTGGTGCGCTTCGTCGTACAGGACGGACGCGGCGCCGACATCGTGTTCGCCGCGGGCACCACCGGCGAGTGGGATCGGATCGACAATCGGCGCCGCCAGGACGTGATGCGAATCGCGGTGGACGAATGCCGCCGCGTCTCGGCGCGGATCGGGCGCAAGGTCGAGGCGTGGGCCGGAATCACTGCGCATACGCGCGCCGAAACGATCACCAACCTCGAGTACGCGCTCGACCTCGAGGCCGACGCCGCGGTGCTAGCACCCCTTTCGATTCGCGACCTGGGCTCCCCGCCGGCGTTCGTCGAGCGCGAACTCGGCGCGGTCATCGAACGCCGCGGCAAAACCATTCCGATTTTTCTCTACGACAACGCCGATATCGCGGCGCCCGGCAAATCACCGCATCTGCATACCCGCGACGTAAAACAGATGGCGCGCCTGGCTTACGTGCGCGGCATCAAGGTCACCGCCGGCAAAGCCGTGCTCGGTAACTACACGCGCGCGGCTTCGCACTTCAAGCTCTCGCACGAGTTCGCGGTGTACGCGGGAATCCCGTATTTAATTTTCGATCTGTTCGCGCCCGCGGGCGGATTATCGGGCACCATCCGCCATCGATGGAACCGCTACCTGACCCAGCGGGCGATGCCCTACGGCGTGGTCTCCGGCGCGTCGAACGTGATGCCGCGCGAATGGCAGCGCGCGTGGCGAGTGTGCCGCGCTGGAAATCCCGCGCTGATGCGGCGCTACGCCGACGCCACCGATCAGTTGCGCGTCGCGTGCGAGTTCAAACGCTCGGGCAAGCCCTACAGTCCGGTAATCGCATGCTACAAGGCGGCGCTGCGGGAATTTGGTGTGATCGAAAGCGACGCGATGGCGGCAGGCTCGCCCACTCTCGAAGCCGGCGAACGCCGCGAATTTGCCGCGCGAGTCCGCGCGATGCGGCGGTTTGCGGCCGACACGCTCGAAGCCGGATGGATCAGCGAGACCAGCTCGCGCCCGCACCTCAAGGAAGTTCCCCGGGCCGCGCGTCCCCATGCCTGACACCAAGCTCGACGTAGCAGGATGCGGCAGCATGGTGGTGGATCTTTTCTACCGCGCGCCGCGGATCATTCGCGCCGACGAAAAGACCGTGCTCAGCGCGCACGACTCCGACGGCGCGATCGAGCGCGCGCGCGTCGGCGGACTGACGCTTAATCATCTCGGGTGGGCGCGCGTGCTAGGACTGCGCACCGGCATTTTCGGAAAAATCGGCGACGACAGGCACGGCGAATTCCTGCGCGCCGGAATGGACCGCTTCGGAATCGTGCATCATCTTACGCTCGATGGCAGCGCAAGCTCGTTTGCCAACGTGCTGGTCGATTCCGCCGGCAATCGCGCAATCTACATGGCCCGCGGCGCAACCGCCGAGCTCACGCCCGCGGAAATCCGGCGCCGTCACGGCGCGTTCATCCGCGGCGCGCATCTGATATCGACCGAAATTTCGCAGCTTCCGCTGCCTGCGGTGATCGAAATCCTGAAACTTGCGCGCGCACATTCGATCCCGACGATCCTCGACGTCGATCTGCCGGTCGCCGAGGCGACGCCGATGCTCGGGACGCGCGCGGAACTCGAACGCGCGATGCGCCTGGCGACGATCCTGAAGCCGGCCAAAGCCGCGGCCTCGAGTTTCGCCAGCGGCAGGAACCCGCTGGGGCAAGCGGTGAATATCCGCGCGAAGTACAAGAATCGCGCGGTGATTATCACGCTCGGCGACCAGGGATGTGTCATCGCCGCCAAAGGCGTCGCGCTCGCCGCACCCGCATTTCCAGTCAAGCAGATCGATTCGACCGGCGCAGGCGATGCGTTCCTGGGCGGACTGCTCGCTGCGATCCGCTGGAACCTGCCGTGGGACAAAGCCGTGCGCCTCGCCAACGCCGCGGGCGCGGTCTGCGTCACGCAGCTCGGCGCGTTCCCCGACCGCTTCGAGCTGCGCGGAGAGATCGAAAAGCTCTACGGCGCGCCGCTCCCCGCGCCGCGCTCCATCGCGCCTGACGTGCGCCCACCGTCGCCCGCGGAGCAGGCCCGGCGCGAGGTTCGCGAGATCGATCGCTTCTTCGGCCAATCGCTCGAGGAGCTGACCGCGCTGCATCGCGCGCTCGACCTTGACGCTATCGCCCGCGCGGTCGAGATGATTCGCGCGGCCCAGGCGCGCGGCGGGCGCGTGCACGTGACGGGAGTCGGCAAACCCGAGCACGTCGCGCGATACGCGGCGAGCCTGTTCTGCTCAGTCGGCACGCCCGCAACGTTTCTGCACGCGACCGAAACGCTGCACGGCAGTTTGGGACAGGTGCATCCGCACGACGTCGTCATCGCGATCTCCAACAGCGGCAATACCAGCGAACTCACGACCGCGGCGACGGCGATCAAGGATCAGGGCGCGGATATAATCGCAGTCACCGGAAATCGCGACTCCGACTTGGCGAACCTGGCCGACCTGGTGATGTATGCGCCCGTGCGGCACGAAGGCGGAGGACTGGGGCTCGCGCCGCGCATCAGCGTGCTGGCGGAAGTGTTCGTGCTGGCGGGATTGTCGGTCGCGCTGGAAGTTGCGCGCGGATTAACGGTCGAGGAATATAGCCGCTTTCATCCCGCCGGCGCATTAGGCGAGACCGCGCGGCGAATGGCGAATCCACCGCGGCGCGGGCGCTGAGTGAGCCGCCGCAGTCTATTTTCCGATAAACTTGGGCGCGCGCTTTTGCTGGAACGCTCCTATTCCTTCTTTGTAATCCGCTGTGCGCCCCGCCGCTCCTTGTGCGCGCGCCTCGCACTTTAACACCGCGAGCAACCCCAGCCCTTCCTCATCGATCCGCCGGACGATCCGCTTCGACTCCATGAACGCGGCGGTGGGTCCAGCCGCCACTTGTGACGCGACCGCGCGCGCATGCTCGAGTACTTTGTCCTTGGGCATGCTCGCGTTGACCAGCCCGCATGCGGCGGCCTCGGCCCCGGAAAGCAGGCGGCCGGTGTAGATCAACTCGAGCGCGCGATGCGTCCCAAGCCGCGCGACGAAAAACGAATGGCCCCCCGAATCGAGCACTGCGCCAATTCGCGCGAACGGAGAACCGATCTTCGCGTCGTCGGCGATATAAACCACGTCGCAGCCGAGCGCGAGGCCGAGTCCAAGGCCAAGGCAAGCGCCGTGCACGGCGGCGAATGTGGGAGCGGGAAAGAGCGCGAGCCGCTTGATGAGTGGATTGGCGACGCGCTCGAGAATTTCCTCGCCGTCCTCGTTGCCGGGGTCGGCGTCCGCCAGATCGCGTCCGGCGCAAAAGCCCGCGCCTTCGCCCCGCAGCAGCATCGCGCGAACTCCCGCGCTCTCCGCGCGATCGAGGACCTCGCCCAGCTCGGCCGCCATCGCGTCGTTGACGGCGTTGAGTTTGTCGGGACGATTGAGAACGATCTCGGCGACCGCGCCGGTGATATGAAGATCGACAGCCATCGCGCGTTCCTCCTGCGGAGCCGTAATCAAAATACAGGAATAATATCTTCCGCCGTGATCTCGCCGACGTCCACGCCTTCGATATCCAGTTCCGGAATCGCCGGAAACGCGATTCCCCA
>DATKSB010000074.1:0-4647 GCA_035531855.1 Binataceae bacterium (SeqCode) | reverse complement strand
GCCCTTCCCGCGCATCGCTCCGAGCACCGAGATGTCGTGGATATTGAGCAGCGGGCGCGCGTTGAAAGTCGAAAACCCGAGAAAGCAGATCGCGAAGCCCACCGGCTGGTCTGCTTGGTACGCGAGGAACACATAGCTCGCCGGATGCGCGAGCAGACCGCCCACCAACTCGCGCCGGAGATTCGGCGGCATCGCCACGCCGCCCTCCATCGGGTCGCGCATGTACCGATCGAACAGTTCGATCAGCGCCGCGGCCTGCGCGGGATCGGCCAGGTCGGCCTCGATGATTGCGAAGTCAGTCGTCATCCGCTCGCTCACGAGATTCGCTTGTCGTCCTTGTAAACCTCCTCCCAGTTCCTGAAGCCCTGCGCGTCCCAGCGCTTCCAGGTTCCTTCGCGCTTGCCGTCCTTGTAATTGCCCTGCGCGGAAATTTTGCCGTTGGTGTACCAGCCTATATGCTCGCCGTCCTCGACCCCGTCCTTGTAGTGATCGATCGAGCCCTTCTGCCCGTTGTCGTACCACGTGGTCCATTCTCCGTCCTGCTTGCCGTCGTGATACGAGCCCCGCAGCATCATCGTTCCGCCGCCGCGATATAGCGCGAACGGACCATCCTTGACCGCTTGACCATCAACCATTTTCTGGCACCAGGTCTCGTCGCCGGCCGGCGGCGGCGAGCCCATCGCAGTGGTGCCCGAAGGGCAGGCGACCGGCGCGGTACCCGACTTGCACGCGATGAACAGCACCGCCGGAAAAATGAGAAGTAACGCTTTAAGTTTCATCGGAACCTCGATTCAGGAGCGGAATCTCATCCTTAAAAACAGATTACACCAATCCGCCGGCCGTGCTGAATCTCCGTCCAATGAAAAGGCGGGATGCGCGCGATGCGCACCCCGCCTTGCAATCGCCAACCGTGAATTCGATCAGCCCTTCGAGCCGGTTGATCCGAGCAGGTTGCCGCCCAGCGTCGCGTTGCCGACGGCGGTGTCGCCGATCACGTTGATCATCGCGGGCTTGCCCGACTTGAACGCGCGCTCGAGCGCCGGAATGATCTGCTCCGGCGTCTCGACCTGCTCGCCGTGGCATCCCATCTCGGCGAAAATCTTGTCGTAGCGGATGTCCTTCAGCATGTTGAACGGATCGGTCTTGCCCTTGAGCCCCGGCATCTGGTCGAAGTTCGGACCCCAGGAGCTGTTGTTCCACAGCACCGTGACGATCGGCAGCTTGTAGCGCGCCGCGGTTTCCATATCCCAGCCGCCGATGCCGAGTCCGCCGTCGCCCTCGATCACCACCACCTGCTGTCCCGGCCGCGCAAGTTGCGCGCCGATGCCCATCCCGACGCCGTGGCCGACGGGCGCCAGCGGGCCCGCGTCAACCACCTGGCCCATGAAGCGGCAGGTGAACGCGCGGCTCATCCATCCTGAGAGCGTGAAGCTGTCAATGATTGTGGTCGCGTTCTTGTCGAGCACCTTGATCAAATCCTCGCACAGGCGGGCGGGATGAATCGGCTTGTTTCCGACGACCTTGCCGTTCTGCTCTTTGATCTGCGCCTCGAAGCGCGCGCGCGTCGCGCCGACTTCCTTGGTCCATTCGGAGCTCTTGTTTTTCGAGAAGTCGAGTTTGAGTTCCTTGATCCGATCGATCATCTGGCGCAGCACCAGTTTGCAATCGCCGACAATCGGAAGATCAGCGTTGACCTGCCATCCGATCCGGGTCGGAGTCGGATCGACCTGGATGTACTTGGCCTTGTCGGTCCAGGTGGGCGGCTGTCCGAAATGTTCGCCGCTCCAGAAACGGAAGCCCACCGCCAGCACCACGTCGGCCTTTCCGGTGAACGGCTTCTTCCATGCGCCGCGAATCGCCAGAGGATGCTCCTCGGAAACCGCGCCCTGGCCCGCGCGCCGGGTATAAACCGGAATTCCGGTCAGCTCGACGAACTCGCGCAACTCCGCACCCGCCTGCGACCAGAAGAGTCCGTCGCCACCGGCGATGACCGGGCGCTCGGCCGCGTGCAGCATCTCGACCGCGCGATCGATCTTGGCCGGGTCGCCCGCGCCGCGCACGTCGTCGATCGTGAAGCCGCGCGCGCCTTTGCGCTGCCCAGCTTCGTCTTCGTGGTGATAGAGGATGTTCTGCGGAATCTCGAACAGCGCGACGCCTTGCGGCGGCGAGATCGCCTCGCGAAAGGCCGAGCGCAGGTCGAACTCGATCGAGCTCCAGTCGGTCACCCGTTTGGTGAACTTGGAAAAGCTCTTCACGACTTCCGATCCGTAAGCTTCCTGGAATGATCCCAGATGGTCTTCGGTGTTGGGATGCTGCCCCGAGATGCAGACCACCGCGCTGTTGGTCAGTCCCGCGACGCACAGTCCGGTGACCGCGTTGGTGAGGCCGCATCCCGCTGTGACCATGCACACGCCCACCTCGCCCGAGCTGCGCGCGTATGCGTCGGCGGCGTAGGCGGTAGCCTGCTCGTGGCGCATGTGGATGAGCTTGATGTCGTTGTCGCGCAGTTGCGCGAGGATCGGGAACAGATGCCCGCCGTTAATTGCAAAGCAATAGCGAACGCGATTTTCCCGCATCACGCGGGCGATCAGTTCGCCGCCGTCTCGCTTAGCCATCCTGGAATTCCTCCGTGCGATTATTCCCGCCGCGCCGCGCCGCCCCTCGATGACGGCGCGGTCCGCGCCCGCGCCGTGCGCGTCGCGCCAATTTCGCGCTACGGGATTGGTTCGGTCCGAATCCTTGCACATTTCCCGTGGCAGCGAAAAGCCGAAGTTTGTCAGGCGCGCGCCGGCGGAAATTTGCGCAGGACTTGCGCAAGGATTCATGCAAGAGATTCATGGAAGATCGGCGCGCGCGGAACTTTCGCGCGAGGCATGGTTGATCCCTCTCGCCAAGACTGCCACTTTTGTTCATCGCGTCGCGCTGACGACGCTTCGGCCGACGCGCGACAAGGCGTAAAGTTGCGGAAGTTTCAAAGTTGCGGACGTTTCACAATTGCGAATGACAATCAGGATCGAGTTTGCCGGCAGGATCGCGATGGCCGCGATCATTGCGCTGACCGCGGCGTTGCTTTGGGCGACGGCGGCCTGCGCCTTCGATCTGATGAATCCGACCTCCTGGCCTGTCATTCCCGTCCCCGAGGTCGCGACCGATCCCAACGCCGGAACCACGGTCGGCATCCTGCCGGTCTATCTCGACACCGACTCGAAGGATCAGATTCGCAACATCATCGCGCCCGATATCAACTGGAACACCACGCTCGGCGCGGGCGGAAACTTCCGCTATCTCGCCTATCCCTCTGAGGATACCAACTGGTACGCGGTCGCCGGCGGATCGTGGAAGATCGCGCGCAAGGTTGACCTTGACTACCAGGGCGGACGCACCCACAAGAACTGGTGGTCGTACGAAGGGCGCCTGTATTTCGAGCGCGATCCGACCGAGCGTTTTTTTGGCGTCGGTAATGATTCGTCATATGGCAACCAGTCCAACTACACGACTCAGCAGCTCTACGCGGAAGGAATCGTCGGCCTGAATTTCACCGACAAGCTGCAGCTCTCGGTGATGGAACGCCCGCGATGGATTCGAATCCAGAAGGGTGCGTTCAACAATCTGCCGGATATCGCGAAGGAGTTCCCGCACCAGAAAGGCCTGGGAGGCGGCAGCGAGATTCTGACCCAGCCGATGCTTCAATACGACTCGCGCGATTCGGTCGATATCCCGCGCAGCGGCGGACTTTACCGGGTCTTTTACGGAATCGCGGATCGGAGGTTTGGAAGCTCGGTTTCCTACAACCGCTTTGGCGCCGAGATTCGGCAGTATTATTCAATCGGTTCGCGCATCACCCTGGTGGGGCATCTATTCACGGAATATCAACCCGCAGGCGGCGAGATGCCGTTTTGGGCGATGGCGCGGCTCGGTGGCGACGACAGCGAGCTGGCCGACCAGCAGCCGCTGCGCGGCTACGGCACTGGCCGCTTCGTGGACAACAATCTCTCGGTCGGGAATTTCGAGATGCGCACGCGGGTTTACGACGCGAATCTGTTTGGCACTCACGGCACGCTCGAAGTCGCCCCGTTCGCGGAGGCCGGCCGCGTCGCTCGCTCGATGAGTTATGATCCGGTTGCGTGGTCGGCGCTGCATCCGGTGGGCGGAGTCGGCTTTCGCGGAATCGCGGAGCCGTTCGTGGTCGGATACGTCGACGTCGGATGGGGCGGCGAGGGCGCGGCGGTTTTCTCCGGAATCAATTATCCGTTTTAGTGCGCCCCGCGGTCAGGCGGGTTTGCTCGCGACAAAAATCGGAGCGTCGCCGATCTCATAGCGCAGACGCAGCTCCGGCGCCGCGCAGTCGCGCGTCCGGACGATCACGCATCCAAGGCCGCTCGCGCCGATCCGCGCCGCCAGATCGCATCCGTACTGCCGCCAATGCCCCTGAAAATTGGCGCGTCCAAACTCCACCGTCGGCATTCGCTCCCAGTTCGGCACCATCGGCACCATGAGCACCGCGCGTCCTCCGGGCGTCAGCACCCGCGCGATCTCGCCGAGCGCGGCGCGCTCATGCTCAACGTGTTCGAGCACGTGGCTTGACAGCACCAGGTTAAACGTGTCGGACCGAAACGGAATCGCGCTCATGTCGGCGCGCGCACTGAT
>DATKSB010000073.1:0-9064 GCA_035531855.1 Binataceae bacterium (SeqCode) | reverse complement strand
GTGGAATTTATTGAGCTTCGCGATGCGCACAGCCTCGATCGCGAATGCCGCCCCGGACGAGACCGGCGCAAAGCGCGGCGCCGCCTTCGCGCTGATCAAGCTCGCGCGGCCGTGGCAGTGGATCAAAAACGGCCTGGTGCTCGCAGCGCTGGTCTTCAGCCGTCGGCTGTTTGTCCTGCACGATACGGTTCTGGCTGGGGTCGCATTCGTGGCATTCTGCGCTCTGTCGAGCCTCGCCTATGTGCTGAACGATATTTCGGATCGAGAAGCTGATCGCCTCAATCCGGAAAAGCGCGATCGGCCGCTCGCACGCGGAGACCTCAGCGTCAACGAGGCGGCCGCTTTCGCCGTCGCGCTCGGCGCGGTTGCGCTGCTCCTGAGTCTCGCGCTCGGACCCGATTTCCTGTGGATTGCCGCACTCTACATCGCCCTTCAGTTCGGCTATTCGCTGTGGGCGAAGCCGTACGTCGTGCTCGACGTGATTGCGGTGGCGATTGGCTTCGTTCTGCGCGCGTTCGGAGGGGGAGTCGCGATCAACGCAGCAGTATCGCCGTGGCTCGCGTTCATCACCTTCGTGCTTGCGATGCTGCTGGTGCTGGGGCGTCGCCGGCATGAGCTCGTGGTCCTGGGCGACGGAGCCGCGGCGCATCGCGGCGCCCTGTCGCAATACAGCATCCGGCTGGTCGATCAGATGATCGCGATCGTCGCGGGCGCGACTCTGGTCAGCTACATGATTTACACCGCGTCGGCGGAAGTAGAAGCAAAGCTCGGAACGCATCGCCTTGCCCTGACGGTGCCGTTCGTCGCGTTCGGGATTCTCCGCTACCTGTATCTGATCGACGAACGCAATGAGGGCGGCGACCCGGCGCGGCTTTTGGTTCGCGATCGGCCACTGCTGCTGGCGGTGCTGCTCTGGATCGCGACCGATGTCGTCCTGCTCTATTTGTAGTCGCAAGAAAAGAAAGCGAGCGCCGCTTCGTGCGGCGCTCGCTCAATGGTGCTTGGCCAGTCCGAGTAATTATTCGGAAGCAATTCCGCGGCTATTTTCCTCCACAGCTATTGCCGGAGCTGTCAAACGCAAAGTCGAAGGTGCCGGACGAGGTGACACCGAGACAGCGGCGAAGGATATAAGTACCGGTCAAGTCAGGCCCTGAGGGCTGCCCAGTGAAGGCAACGGTTTTGCAATGCTTGCCATGGTCTGAAGCGACAAATGAGGTACTGGTCACTTTGCCTTTGAGCGGACCAGGGGAGGAGAGAATCGAAAGAACCGCGCCGGTTCCTTTGACGAGTTTGTTCTTGTGCTGAACGAAAAAAATGGCTCCGGTACCCGGACCGGAATCAGCATCCTGGATCGTGCCGCTCCAGCATCCCGCGATATCTGGCGGCGGCGCTGGCTTGTCGGGCTGTGCCAGCGCGGCGCCGGACGACGGGGCGTCCCAGGCGGACGCTTGCGAATCCTGGGCGCGTGACGGGTGCGCGGAACCCGCGATCATCGCCGCAATCAGCACTGCGGTCGCCGCGGCCGCAGTGATTCCCGTAATGGTTTTGCGCATACGAAACTCCCTCCTGAAAAATAAAATTAGAAGGAGAGATATTCCGAATTTGCACGCTTATGTCAAACCAACCCAATTTATGATGAAAGAAGCGGTCATGATGAATCTTGCGTTCGGCTGGTCGCAATGGATTCGGCCTGTCGCCTCACGCGTTGCGACGATAACGTTTGTGCGGCGAATTGCTTTCTCGTGCCGAAATAGAGAGCGCCGCATCATGCGGCGCTCTCTCGTATCCTTTTCTGGCCCGCATTGCGGCGGGCTGAGGTACAATCAGTTTCCAGGGCAACCGTTGGCGATGTGGCCGCAGGCGCCACTGCTGGTTAAGGTCATGGTAAATGTTCCGGAATGCGGGCCAAAACTCGTGGGACACCCGCGAAAATCGTACGCCCCGGTTATCTCGTCGCCGTTGTCGGTGGTATTTCCGGTCACCGTGACCTTGCATTTGCCCCCCGCATGCAACTTCTCGTGAAAGCCCGTCGAAGTCGCGACCCCTCCGCCGAAACCAAAGGCGCAGCTACCGTCGTTCCAGAGGATATCGATATTATGAGTCGATTTCATCGGCTTGAGCTTCTTCTGAAGTTGACCTTTCTTGTTCGTCACCTGGTCAAAGTTGAGATAACCATTACCCGGACCGGCGCTATTCACGTCCAACAGCGTTCCCGACCAGCATCCGTTGAGATTGATCGGTGGCGTCTTCGTGGTCTTGTCGGGTTGCGCCACAGTGCCGGGCGCTCCCATCGCGCCTTCGTACTGAGCGTCGTTCTGGTCGCTCTGCTGGGCGCGCGCGGAGCGTGCCGACGCGGCGACCATGCCGGAGACGAAGATCGCGGACGCGGCAGCGACCGTTATGCCCTTGATAAACCTGCGCATTCAGATGTCCCTCCATCGAATTAGGTACCCATCCAACATACGGCGGGAATTTCTCGGACCCGGACAGTTATGCCGAACAATCAACCAGAAATTGATTAAATTCACCGTAACACGCCAAATGTGAGTAACGTGGCGGAATATCACGCATTTCGCGGAAGGGGCAGCGTCGCTAGGACGTGGGGATGAGGCGAAACAGTGCGAGCGAGCGGTCCTCGAGCAGCGGCGTCATCGTGAAACCCTCGCCGAGTTTCCCCATTTCCTCCTTCAGCAGGGTGCCGTACTCGCTCGATTCGGGAGCGCATAGCAGCAGGTAGGCGCCGCCGCTGGTGCGCGCTTTCGCGGCGAGAATTGTTTCGGCTTGCGGCGATAGCGAATTTCCGGCGAACAGCGTAGGCGGAATCGGACCGGTCCATCCTTGGGTTCGTTTCACGAACAAGCGGTTCAGATGGTAATCGGTGAAACTCTCGCCGGGATCGGACGCGCTCAGTCCGATAAATTGGCGTCCGGTTCCCGGAATGTAGAGTTGCAAAAACTCAAGTGAGATGTTGCTGGCGATCGTGGCGTCGGGTGGAATTTGCGCGTCAACCTGCGCAAGCGCGGCGACGATCGGAGACGCCATCGGCGGCGCCGAGAGTCGAGTTACGACCTCCCCGCCGATTGCGACGACCAGGATCGCGTCGAGGATAATCACGCCGATCGCGCCGACAGTCTGGCCCGGAGTTTTGCGCGGCTTCCGGAGCATCGGCCATGCCCACCGATTGGCAAGCATCGCTCCATAGCCCGCGCCGATAAACAACACGAAGGTACCGGGCAGCAGAAACACCACGTCGGTAAAAACATGGAAGATATAGATCGCGAACAGCGCGGCCAGAAACCCCAGCCCGAACCATACGACGCGCCGCGTGGCGCGAAGTGCCGGCGAACGTATAATCGCGACGATCCCGATAATCGCGAACGCCGCCGCCGCGAACGGATACAGAAAATAGCGCGCATCGCCGCGGTCCCCCAGCATCCCGTCAATGCCAAGCAGCGCGCTTACGTAGATCAGCACGTTGCCGTGCGGATTTCGCGGCAGCGTCGGCCCGAACAGATAGGCGATCGAGAAGCCGGTGCCGCCGGCGCCGTAAACCTCTTTCACCCACCACGCGTATCCGCTGCGCATCGCGCCGCCGAGATAGATCGCATTGACGCGCAAAAGCCAGATGACGGGGATCGCGAACCCGACCGCAAAGGCCGCCAGCGGCTTCGCCAGTTCCTTGATCCGCACATCCGGAGGCGGCGCGATTACCATTGCCAGAGCGAGTCCGGTCAGCATCGTCGCGTTGGTGGGACGAATCGCGACCGAAAAACCCGCCGCCAGTCCGAACCCGGCCCACAACCCGAGCGCCGCGCGCGGCCGCGGGTGCGGATTTTCCTCTTCGATCGTGATCGCAAAGAGCAGCCACACCGCGACGATCGTCACCAGCATCGCGGGCACGTCGCTCAAAACCATCGTCGAGTAAGTGACGAAGACCGGCGAGGACGCGAGCACCAGCGCCGCAATCGTCGCGCACTGGAGATCGAACATCCGCCGCGTGAGCGCGAAGAGCGCCGCGATCGCGAGCAGTCCCAGAGCAATCGTCACGATATACGCATGCGAGACGGCGACCACGCGCGGCACGATCGCCGCCACGATCAGCGGGTAGCCAGCGGTGTACCGCGACGGGTAAGTATAACCTCCGAAATGGAGCACCGGACCCATCCCATGCGCGAGATTTACCGACATCGCGGCGTATTCGAGTCCGTCCGGCCACGGCATGAACTCCGCGCCGCGGCGCGAGCCCGCGTGCAGCATCAGCAGTATCGCGAAGGCCAGAATTGCGGCGAGCACGACCCCGTCACGCGCGTTGAAGCTCGCGACCGTAGCTCGAGATTCCCCACGGCGGCGGCTAGGGCTACCAGATGAAGCGGAAGTCATCGCGAGACGCGCGCTCCAAGGCGCCGCCGGAGCTTCACGCGCGAATCGGCTTCGCGCTCGCGCTGGTGCTTATCGCGCCGCGCATCATCCGGCTGCTGTATCCGGAGATATGGGTCGAGGACGACTTCTATCTCGAGAGCGCGTACCTGGTCGCATCCGGGATGCGCCCGTACCTGGATTTCGTGCATCCGCATCTGCCGATGCTCGAGTGGATCGCGGGTGGTTATCTGAAGATCTTTGGCGCGAGCCATTATCGAATCGAACTCCTGAACGAAGCCGCGATTTATATCACGAGTGTGATGGTATTTGCGCTCGGTGCGCGTGCCGGCGGGCGGCGCGCCGGAATTGCCGCATCGATTCTATACGCTTTCAGCTCGCTGGTCTTTCGCTACCACGTTTACGAGCGCGAATGTTTTGTCGCGCCGATAGTGGTGGGCGCGACGGTCATGATTCTTGACGGCGCCGCGAGTGGGAGGTTCTGGCGCGCAATGGTAGTCGCGGGATTGCTCGCGCTCGCATGCTCGATCAAGCTCACGGCAGTCATTCCGGCGGCGGTGATACTGCTGTTCGTCGCGGCTGCTGAGCGGCGAATAATCCGTGCGATCGAAATCGGCGCGGCAATCGCGGCGGCGGTCGCGCTTTTGTGCGCGTTTTGTTACTGGCGCTACGGCTACGACTTCGTCTTTCAGACCTTCATCTTCCATTTCATGAAGGGACGCGAGATTGGCGGAACCGCCGCGACGCTATATCCGGCGCAGATTCTCGATATTCTCGCCCCGCTCGCGATTCTGGGCGCGGTTCGGCTCGCGATCACGCGCAAGGTAAATCGCGCAACCGCCCTGGTGCTGTATCTGGCAGGCGCTGAATATCTTTTCTTCGGCGTGCTCAGCCCGACCGCGTGGGGGCACAACTATCTGGAGGCGCTACCGTTTATCGCGAGCGTCGCTGGACTCGGCGCGACGCGGCTCGCGCGGGCGATTCGGGACCTCGTCACAGCCGAGCGCCACGACCCCGCGGATTGGCGCTGGCTCATAGGCGGGGGCGCGCTAGTGATCGTGGGTCTTGCGTGGCTAACTCCGCTGGTCAACGAAAACTGGCTGCGCGGCAGCGTGTACGGTTTCGGCTATGTTCCGCGCGCGGAAGTTGCCGAGCTCGCGGCGGCGATCGATCGCGCGAGCGCGCCCGGCGATGAGATTATCGCTCCGTCGTTTTTGTGTTTCGAGGCCAACCGGATCGAGCTGATTCGCTTTCCCGAAACCTACGGCGTGTATCGCGAGGCGCGCGCCGAGTTCGCCAAGGGTGGGTTCCTTGCGGCGCGGCGCAAGCTTGGCAGTGCGGATTTCTTCGGGCTTATAGCCGCCACCTCGCACTACTGGACGGCCGGGATTCACGACGCGATCGCGGCGCATCGCGTGCCGGTAGTGATTTCCGATTCGCCCGTGCAGCTATTGCCGCTGGTCGATGTACCGCCGGATTTTCTCGCCAGCAGCGGATATCGTCCGGTCCTGCGCACCGAACATTTCACCGTGTGGCTGATCGTGAAGCATGTGCCCGGGAGCGGGCGATAGTCCGCATGCTCCCGGGCTTCATAACAAATCGGCGCGGATTCTCAGTAACCGATCCGGTCGCGACTCGCCTGCGGCCAGACTTGCTTGATGTTGTAGAACGCCGGGAACGCGCGCGCATCCTTCGGAAGAATCACCCACGGCAATTTGCTCCGCGTGTAGATATGCACGTCGGGCGTGACCGCGTCAGGGTTGTCGAGCGTACCTGCGCGAACGAAATAACTCTTACCGGGAGCACCGTAGTCGCTCCAAAGATAGGTCCCGCAGGCGTCGCAAAAGTACAGATCGTGAGATTGTCCGCTGCCACCCTTCAGCCGGTACGACTTGAGCAGTGCGTGATCGGCTTCCACGAAGTGTTTCTCGATCCACAGGTTGATCACAAACGCGCTGCCGCTGACGCGCTGACAATCCCGGCAATGACAGGCGTGAACGATTAGCGGATCTGCGGTGAGCTTGTAGCGCACCGCCCCGCAGGCGCATCTGCCGGTTAGAGCCATTGTGCCCACTCCTATTGCGGATTCTTTCGGGTCAGGCAGGTTCATGACAAACCACCTCGAGGTTATTGCCGTCCGGATCGAGCACGAACGCGGCGTAGTAGGTCGGGCTGTAGTCGGTTCGCAGGCCTGGCGCGCCGTTGTCTTTGCCGCCGGCCTTCAGGGCCGCCGTGTGGAATTCCTTGACCGCGGCGCGGGTAGCGCTCTTGAGGGCGATATGCACGCGCGTGGCCGGAGCGCCTTCGCCGATCCACAGATCGATCGCTCCTTTTGCGCCGAAACCGGCGGCCTTGTTCTTCGCGTCGTCATATTCCGCCCGATATCCGATCGGTTCCAGCGCCTTGGCGTAAAACGCGCGGCTCGTTTCGAAGCTCGTCACCTTGAGTCCGATATGGTCGATCAAGGCTGGGTCTCCTGTTTTTGGTTCAAGTCCGCGTTTGCGGATGCTCGTGACGCGGAATCTAGCCTGTCGTGCTTTCGGGAAACTTGGTAAAAATTGCTCTATGGAAGCGCACCCAGCTCCGCCCTGCTCCGAGCCGTGGCGCGAAATGGTTCGCGACGGCCCGGTGCAGGTGCGTGAGTACCGATGCCTCGCGTCCGCGGGAGATCCGCCGCAGGACGACCAGTTCGATCTGGACGCGATCGCGATCGTTCGCTCGGGCGTCTTCGCAGTCCGAAGCGGCAAGCAATCCCAATTGCTGACGACCGGGTTCCTACTGCTCGGCAACGCCGGACAGCATTACGAAGTCTCCCACGAACACGCCGGAGGAGACTCGTGCCTCGTATTCAATTATCAGCGTCCGATTGTCGAAGAACTTGCGGGATTACTCAGGCGCGGCGAAACGCGCCGTCCGTTCGCGCGCAATGTGCTCGCGCCCCATCCGCGCGCCGACGCGATCATGCTGCTAGCCGAGCAGAGGCTTCGCTCGGGCGCACCCCTGATAGGGCTCGAGGAGTTGGGGCTCGCGATCGCCACGTACGCGCTGGCCGAAGCGGGTGCGGGGGCTGCGCGATCCGGGGCGGCGGCGGTGCCGGAGAATCCTCGCGCGCGGGAGCAGGTGTTGGCCGCGATCGCGCGCATCGAGCAGCACGCGCATGAAGAGCTCGACCTCGCAGGTCTTGCGCAATCGGTGAATCTGAGCCCGTTTCACTTCCTGCGGATTTTCAAACGCGAGACCGGCGTCACGCCCTATCGCTTTCTGATCCAAACACGGATTCGTAATGCAATTGAGTTCTTGCGGGAAACTTCCCAGCCGATAACCGACATTGCTTTCGACGTCGGCTTCGGCGACTTGTCGAACTTCATCAACGCCTTCCGCCGCGAAGTCGGATGCTCCCCGCGCGAGTACAGAAAATCCGGCGTGCCACTCTCGCCGTCTATCGCCAAACCGGTGCGTGAATAGATTTTGTGGTAGCAGCTAGCGGGGACTTGCGCGTACCATTTTTGATACGATAGACTATTGTCTGAACAGAGGAAGCGCATACCGGCATTCTTTTACCGGACCGAGCGCGGAGGAGAACCGGTGCGCGAATGGCTCAAATCCCTGGACAAGCAAGATCGCTTCCTGATCGGTACGGACATCAAAACGGTTGAAATCGGCTGGCCGGTCGGGATGCCGGTATGTCGACCCATGGGAAAGGGACTTTTCGAGGTGAGAACAAACCTTCCAACCAACAGAATCGCCCGAGTGTTCTTCTGTATTGACGACGATCAGATGGTCCTCCTGCATGGAGTCATCAAGAAATCACAGAAGACGCCGAGGTCAGAACTCGATTTGGCCAGAACACGAAAGCGCACGCTGGAGCGGGAACAATGAAACACCGAAATCATATCGGCTCGTCGCTTGACGAGCTGCTCACAGAAGAAGGGACCCTCGGCGAAGCGGAGGCGATGGCTCTCAAACGGGTGATCGCCTTTCAGGTTGAACGCGGGATGAGTGAGAAACGAATATCCAAGTCGGACATGGCGCGCGCGATGCGCACCAGCCGCGCCGCGCTCGATCGTTTGCTTGACCCGTCTAACGAATCCGTAACGCTGCGCACCATGGCTCGCGCAGCGAAGGTCCTCGGCAAGCGGCTGCGGATGGAACTCGCGTAGGCTGGCGCCCGCGCTCAGCGGCGGCGCGGGGGCGGATTGTACACGTGAAAAAATGAGAACGCCGCGATCGTCAGCGCGTGCATGATCTCGCCGCTTGCGATCATCGACTTGATGCTTGCCAGCGGCACCAGTTCGACGTGAGTTTCCTCCGCGCCCAGCTCCTTGGGTTTGCGGCCGAGGGTCACGTCGCGCGCCAGAAACGAATGGCAGATGTTCGATTCGATCGCGGGGTTCGGATGGACCTTGCCCAGCGCGAGGATCGCGTCGGAGTCGTAGCCGGTCTCCTCGAACATTTCGCGCCGCGCCGCATGCATCGGGGATTCGTCGGTCAAATCGACCATCCCGCCCGGAACCTCGAGCGTAAACTCCGAAATTCCGTGGCGATACTGCCGCACCATCACGACGCGGCGGTCACGCGTGAGCGGAATGATATTGATCCAGTCGGTCGAGGTAAGGACGTAGAAATCGCGCTCGCCGCGGCGCGGATGAATCGAGTGGCGCCGCTCAAGGTCGAAAATCGGCGTGTG
>DATKSB010000072.1:0-3342 GCA_035531855.1 Binataceae bacterium (SeqCode) | reverse complement strand
TTGCGCGCGAGATAGAAATCGGGGCGGTTCATTTCCTCGGCGAGTTTCGCGCGTTCGGTTTCCTTCTTTTCGATCTCTTCTTCGATCTGCCTGCGCTGCTTTACCGCGCGATCGCGCCGGCGCTCGGCCTCGCGGTTATCTTTCTGGACGCGGTCGTTCTTTCCATGATCATTGCTCTGCGGATCCTCCGCGCGATGCTTCTCGTTCTTCGGCGCCAGAGGCGGAGTTGCGGCGGCCGCTTCGCGCGCTTCCATCTGCGCTTTCTTTTCCAGGTATTGATCGTAGTTGCCGAGATAGCGCGTCGCGTGTCCCTGCCCGACCTCGATCACTTCAGTCGCAAGCTCATTCAGCACAAAGCGATCGTGGCTGACCAGCAGCACCGTGCCCGGAAAGCGGCGCAGCGCTTCCAGCAGGGAATCCTTGGCGATAATGTCCAGGTTGTTGGTCGGCTCGTCGAGCAGCAAACAGTTGTTGCGCTGCGCCAGCACCTTGGCCAGGGCAAGCCGCGCGCGTTCGCCGCCCGACAGCACCCCAACGCGTTTGTCCACATCGTCGCCAGAAAACAGCATCGCTCCCAAAAGCCCGCGCAACTGCGGCGTAGTCAGCGCCTCGGCCGAATCGCTCAGCTCTCGCAGAACAGTCTTGTCGTAGTTGAGCGACTCGGCCAGATTCTGCGCGAAGTAGCCCAGCGCCGCTTTCTCGCCGACAATCCGCTCGCCCGCCGAGAGCTCCTCGACCCCCGCGAGGATCTTCATCATCGTGGATTTCCCGGCGCCGTTGGGCCCGACCAGCGCGATCTTCTGCCCGCGCTCGATCACCAGATCGATTCCGTCATAGACCGCAAGCTCGCCGTACTTCTTGACCGCCCCCTTAAGTTCGAACACCCGCCGCGCGCTGCGCTCGCACGCGGGAAAGACGATTGCGGGCGGCTTCTCGGCGCCCACCGGCGGCTCGAGCCGCTCGACCTTTTCGAGCTGCTTGATTCTGCTTTGCACCAGCCGCGCCTTGCTCGCCTGGTAGCGGAAGCGGCTGATGAACTGCTCCATGTGCTCGATCTCGGCGCGCTGATTTTCGTACGCCGACATTTCGAGCGCGTAGCGTTCCTCGCGCTGCACCAGGTAGCGCGAATAGTTGCCGACGTAATCGGCGATCTTTCCGCGCGAAACCTCAGCGGTGCGATTGGTCACCTGGTCCAGAAAGTAGCGGTCGTGCGACACCAGGATTATTCCGCCGCTGTAGCCGCCGAGAAAATCCTCGAGCCAGTTGCGCGCTTCGATATCCAGATGATTGGTCGGCTCATCGAGCATCATGAAGTCCGGCGCGTCGAGCAAAAGCTTGGCCAGCGCGATCCGCATCCGGATTCCGCCCGAGAACTCCGCCACGTCGCGGGTCAGGTCGGCCTCGGTGAAACCCAGGCCGAACAGCACCGCGGTCGCGCGGGAATCGGAGCTGTAGAAATCGTGCTGTTCGAGCTCGTGCAGCACGTCGCCATACTCTTCGAGCGCGGCGTCGTGTCCGGGTCCCGAATGCTCCCGCGCGAGAATTTGCTCGAGCTCGCGTCCGCGCCGATCGAGCGATTGCATCCGCTCAAGCGCGGAAAGCGTTTCGGCCAAAACGGTGCGCCCGCCCATCTCGGGCGCGTCCTGCGCCAGGTATCCGACGCGGGTCTTCTGCGGCCGCGCGATTCGTCCGGAATCGGGCGGATAAACCTCCGCGATCATCTTCAGAAGAGTGGATTTTCCGGCCCCGTTGAGGCCCACCAGTCCGACCCGCGCACCGTCGGGCATCGACCAGTTAACCCGGTCGAGAATCCTGCGCGCGCCGAAGGACTTGGTAACATTGTCAAGCGTAAGCATCGCTGAAACTCTCTATGCTATCAGCGCTGCGTAGACGCCGAAAGTTGCACTTTAGCACCGCCT
Source organism: Binataceae bacterium (SeqCode) (assembly GCA_035531855.1). Classification (GTDB taxonomy): domain Bacteria; phylum Desulfobacterota; class Binatia; order Binatales; family Binataceae; genus JBARDN01. The sequence continues at coordinate 1,423 of DATKSB010000072.1, read as the reverse complement.
CTTTCGCCATGGTCGCCATTGTGTTAATAAACCCTACACTATGGCTATATCAGGTGCTGGATATCCACTTCCCAGAACCGCGGACGAGTTCGAAAGGCTCTGTTTGCGGCTCCTGCGGCGTCATTGGCAACTCGGGCAACTCGAACGGATGCACGATCCCGAGCGCCGCGATCGCGGGATCCATCTGCTCGAAATCAGCGGCCGGCCGCGCCTTGCGGCGGTCCGATGCGAGCTGCGCGAGGCTCACAGCGCTCTCTCGGCGAATGAAATCAAAGACGCCGCGGAGCGCGCTCTGAGTCTCGGGCTGCCGATCGGCCGCTTCGTAATCGCGACTACCGCGCCGCGCGGCACGAGCCTGCAACGCATCCTGTATGATCTCAACCGTGCGCAAAAGGGCTCAGGGCCGAGCGCGATCGAGGTCGTTACCTGGGACGATATCCAGGAACTGCTCGACGAGTATCCTCAAATTCTGACCGAGTTCGGCTCCGCTGCCAAGCGCCAGGCCATCACCCGCGCCGACTCGCTGGTGCGGCTCGACGCCAACCCGATCGTGCTCGAGCCCAACGGCACGCCGCCCGACCCGCTCGAGAGCGAGATCACGGCGGCCGCGGAGTTTATCAATCAGCGCTCGTTCCAGATGGCGCGGCTGGCGCTTCTGCGGCTGCGCGAGCAGCGCTGGAGCGAACTTAATCCGGCGCAAAAGTTTCGCGTGCTGACCAACCTGGGCGTCGCGTGGCTGCGCGAGGGCGAAGCGCGCAAAGCCGCGATGCTGTTTATTGCGGCGCGATCGCTGGCGCCCGAGGACGAGCAGGCCTGCACCAACGAGGCTCTCGCCCACGAGCTTTTGAGCGAACGCGACCGGGCGCACGCCCTGGCCGACAGGCTGCGGATGCAGTTTCCGTCCAGCGGGCGCGCACTCGCGCTGTGGCTCAACAACGCGCCGCTGACGATGGACGCGGGCGCGCTCGAGACCAATGTCGCGCCCGAGCTGGGAGCCGATCCTGAAGTCGCGATGGTGATGGCGCGGCGCGCGCTCTCCGGCGCCGACTACTTGCGTGCGGAGCGCTACGCTCGTGCGGCCTCGCAGGCGATGACGGGACAGTCGGACCCGTGGCTGATCCTGGGCCAATCGATTCTGCTCGCCGAACTGAGCGCGGCCACACCCGCGCCCGTCTCATCTGATACGGCCGCTGACGGCGCGGATCCGTCCGCGCCTCCAAGCGAAGAATCGCGCGTGCGCGAGGCCGAAAGCTGCTTCACCCAGGCGATCGAATTCGCGCAGCATGAAGGCTCCGCGCAAAACGAGGTGCAGGGACTTATCGGCCGCGCGCAAACGCGGATCGCGCTTCACGACGCGGACGGCGCGGGCAAGGATATCGAGCAGGCGCATACCCTCAAGCGCGAGGACGCCAACGGCCTGGTC
>DATKSB010000071.1:0-9778 GCA_035531855.1 Binataceae bacterium (SeqCode) | reverse complement strand
GCGCTCGAACACCGCGCGCCGCAATATTTTTCAAAATGCGTTCGCGGCGGCGTTCGACCGCGCCGCGCGAGTCTATCTTGGCCCGGTCTATTTCAAGGCCAACGATCCGATACCCGCCGCCGATCGTCTAGCCACTGATACGCTCGTCGCGGCGATCTCCGCGCGCGGTCCGCGGGCATTCGCGTGCGCGTCGAACGACGAGATTCTGGAACGGATGATCGCCGACGCTCGCGCGGGCGACGTAGCATTGTTCATGTCCAACGGTCCTTTCGACGGCCTGAAGGAACGCTTCCTCGCAGCCCTGCGCGCGCGAGTGAGGTCTTGACGATTCCTCCCGTTGATTGGAGGCTTTCGATTTCTTGGCGAACCCGCCGTTGCTGTCATCCTGAGCCGTAGGCGAAGGATCTCCGCGAAGCGATTAGTGCAAGCAGCGTGGGCTTTCCGTACTAATCGCTTCGCGGATCCTTCACTGCGGCAACCTCCGTTCAGGATGACACACAAGAACTCGGCCTTTGTCGACATCCTGGTTTGACCAGGGGACGATTACAGGAAAGGCGCAGCGATGCGCATCACATCGCTGATTTCCGATATCCTAGTAGCCGTGCGCGGGATCGACTTGATTCAGTAGCGGGGTGCCGGATTGGAAGCGGCGAAGGTTTTCGGCGAATAGCTCGGCGGCGAGTTCCATGTATCCGCGAAAATCGCCCGAAACATGCGGAGTCAGGATCGCTTGCTCGAGGTCCCACAGCGGACTCTCGGCCGGTAGTGGCTCGCGCTCGAAGACGTCGAGTCCCGCGCCGCCGATTTTTCCGGTGCTAAGCGCTGCCGCGAGTGCGGATTCATCGACCACCGCGCCGCGTCCGATATTGACGAAATACGCACCGGGTTTCATCGCCGCGATCTCTTTCGCGCCGATAAATTTGCGGGTCGCGTCGGTCAGCGGCAGCGTCGCGCTGACGTAATCGGATTCGCCCAGCAACTCCGCGCACTGTTCGGACCCGAACCATCGCGCGGGAATCTTTCCGTCCGGATCGCCCAGGCCCCGCGGAGTCCATCCGGTCTCGCGCCGCTCTGAGGGATTGCGTTTGAGCGCGAGAACTCGCATCCCGAATGCGTCGGCCAGCCGCGCGGTCTCGCGTCCGATCGATCCGTAGCCGACGATACCGAGCGTCTTGCCGCGAATCACGTCGAGGCTCGAGATCACCGTGCGCCGCGACCATTCGTGGCGCTGCTGCGCGCGGATGGTGATATGCAGGCGGCGCGCGTACGCCAGCATCGAGCCGATGGTGTACTCCGCGATTGGAGTCGCGTGAACGCCGCTGGCGGTGGTGATCGGAATCGCCGCCGATTTCATCGGTCCGCCGAGCGCGTGATCCGCGCCGGCGCTCAGCAGTTGAACCCACTTGAGTCCGCGCGCGCGCTCGAGGATGTCGTTCGGCATCCGGAACGAGAGCAGCACGTCGCATCCGCCGGAAACCAGCTCCGAGATCTCCTCTGGCGACTTGCACGGACGATCAAGCAGTTCCGCGCCGGGCGCGGCCGCGATAATCATGGCGCGCTGCGGCTCTTCGAGGGCGACGGTTGAGATGATCTTCATGATTGGCAAGACCCAAATTTCGCACGCGGCGAGGGGCGCATCAAGCGCTATCCTGCACGCCTTGAGAAGCGCCGATTGGCGGCCTATGATCTGACACTGGGCAGAGTTGTTGATCAAGATGAGCAGGCTTCGCAATCTCGCGCTGGGCGCCTTCGCCGTTATGATTGCAGCGGCGGTGGGGATCGCCGCGGCGCAAACTTCCGTGCCGCCATCGCATTCGCAGACGCAGGAGGGTGCGGACGCTGCGCCGCCGGGAATCAACTCGCAGGGTGGCGGGCCGGATACAACGCTCGAAATCGCGCCGCAACCCGGAGTTACCGCGCCCAAGCCCGGAATCGACGAAATCCCCGGTGGCGACAACTTCAGGCCCGGCGAGAACACCGATTCAGTCAATCCCAACTATCGGCCAAGGACTGAGAACGGCGATTCCAATTCCAGCAACGGCAACAATCGCGGCAGCCTCGCGCGCCACGGCCGGCCCTACCTTGGGATCACGATTCAGGAGACCGACAAGTGCTTCAAAGGAAAAGAGGAGCACGGCCTCGAAGTCCTGACCGTTGACCCGAACAGTCCCGCGGCCGCGGCCGGCGTAAAGGGCAGCTCCGGCGCCAACGCGGTCGGCGCGACGGCGTCAACCATTGGCGCGCTCATTCCTTTTGCCGGAACGCTGATCACCTCTCAGCTCGAGAAGCGCGGCGACATGGGGATGTCGGGCGATCTGATCGTTGCGATCGATGATCAGCGCGTGCGCACGCAACAAGATCTCGACGACGCCATCGCCAACCTCAAGCCTGGTGACACGATGTACCTGACCGTCATCCGGCCGGGGCCCGATAGGAGCCATACGACCCAGAAGCTGGCGGTGCATGTCGGGCAGGTCGGACAGCCGGTCGCCAATGCGGGTCCACCGCTGACGGAATAGCGTCTGCGCGTCTGCCCGGCAATCGCGGCGCGGCCTGAACCCTTCGCGCTCGATTCTCTGATATACTCGTCCACGATGCCGCCCGCGCGGAGCCTTTCGTCCGCCGCGGGTAGGCGAAGTTGCGTTTAGAGTGGGCGATAAAGCGTGCTTCGAAGTATAAAGGATGCGGCCGGAGAGCTGCAGGCGCGGCTCGAGAACGGAAACGAGCGCCGTTTCCCTGTGATGGGGCTCAAGGGCGCCGCCGGCGTTCTGCTGCTGCGCGAGACCGCGCGCGGGGTGACGCGACCGATCGTCGTGGTGACTTCGCGCGCCGCCGAGGCTGAGGCGCTGGCGCATGAAGCCGCGTTCTTTCTCGACGAATCCGATGACGCCGATACTTCCGGCCGCCGCGTGCATCATCTGCCCGCGTGGGAACTCAAACCGCTGGCGAATCTTTCACCGGGATCGGACACGCAGGCGGCGCAGATCGCCGCGATGTTCGCGCTATTGCGCACGGCCGCGCCGATCGTGATCACGTCGGTCGAGGCGCTGATGACGCGCACGATTCCGCGCGCGATTCTGAACGACTCGATCGTCCGCGTCGCCGCGGGTGAGCGACTCGACCTCGAGCTACTGGTCGAGGCGCTCGTCAATGCGGGATATCAGCGGCTGCCGCAGGTCGAAGAGCCGGGCGACTTCAGCGTGCGCGGCGGAATCGTCGATGTATTTTCTCCGCTCTACCGATCGCCGGTCCGGTTCGAGCTCGAAGACGACATGGTGACCTCGATTCGGCACTTCGATATCGCAAGCCAGCGCTCAGCGGGCGAGCTGAATGAAGCGACGATTGTGCGCACGCGGCTGGTTGCGCCCGAGGCGCTCAAGGACGTGCGTGTGCGCGATCGAGTGGCGGTGCGCGCCGCGGATATTGGGATGGTCCGCAAGGAAGCCGGCGAGCTGGCCGAGACGCTCGAGAACGGACTTTTGTTTCCCGGCGCCGAGTTGTTAATGCCCTATGTGTACGGCGCGCCGCTGCAATCGATCGCCGACTATCTGCCTCCGGATGCGGTGCTGTGGATCGTCGATCCCGGGCGGATTCGCGCCGACGCGGATCGCTTTGCAACCCGAGTCGCCGAAGAGGCGGCGATCGCGGCGGGCGCGCCCAGATTTTTTCCGGAGCCGGAGTCGATGTACCTGTCGGCCGAGGAGTTCGAGCGCGCACTCGCGGGTTTCGCCGCGGTCGAGATTGGGTCGCTTATCACCGCAGCGCCGCCGCGCGAAGGATGGGCTCCGCCGATCGAGGTCAAGTCGCAGCCGAGTTTGCGGCTGGCCTCGCCCGCGCTCACGAACGCGCGCGCCGCGATCAGTTTCGAGCCGCTGGCAGAGCAGCTTCGCGAGGTGCAGCGCGGACAGGGCAGGGCGCTGATGATCGTCGAAGGTCCGAACCAGGCGGCGCGCCTGCGGCGTCATCTCGAAGCCTATGAATTGGAAGTGAACACCGAGTGCAAGACCTTCGGCGCGCTGCTCACGTGGCCGGATTTCCGTCCCGCAATTATGGTGGGGGAAATCTCGGCGGGCACCGTTTTGCAGGACGACGGAATCTATCTTTACAGCGAGGAAGAGATTTTCGGCGAGCCGCGCGCGCGCCGCAAGCACCGCCCCACCGCCAAAGGCGCTATGCTGAATCTCGCCGAGCTCAAGCCCGATGACGTGGTCGTGCATATCGATCATGGGATCGGGCGCTACCGCGGACTGAAGCATCTGAAGGTCGCCGACGTCGAGGGCGATTTCCTGAACCTCGAGTATGCGGGCAACGACACCATGTACGTTCCGGTCGAGCGGATAAACCTGGTCCAGCGCTATATAGGCAGCGACAGCGAAGCGCCGCGCCTGGACAAGCTCGGCAGCGGCTCGTGGGAAAAGGTCAAGCGGCGCACGCGGCAGGCGGTGCTCGCGATGGCGTCGGAGTTGCTCGAAATTTACGCCGCGCGCGAAGTCCTCGAGGGACATGCGTTTCCGCATCCGGGCCGCGACTATCATGAATTCGCGGATCGTTTCGAGTTCGAAGAAACGCCCGACCAGCAGGCCGCGATCGACGACGTGATTCGCGATCTGACTCGCGCCAAACCGATGGACCGGCTCATCTGCGGCGATGCGGGCTTCGGCAAGACCGAAGTCGCGATGCGGGCCGCGTTCGTGGCTGTGATGGACGGGCGGCAGGTTGCGGTGCTGGTGCCGACCACGATTCTGGCCGAGCAGCATTGGAACACGATGCGCAAGCGGTTCGAGCAGAATCCGATTCGAGTCGAGATGATCTCGCGGTTCCGCAGCGCGAAGGAAAACAAGGCGGTGATCGACGACGTCGCGAGCGGCAAAGTCGATATTGTAATCGGAACGCATCGCCTGCTCTCGGCCGACGTCACCGTTCCGCGCCTAGGCCTGCTGATTATCGACGAGGAGCATCGCTTCGGCGTGGCCGACAAGGAGCGGATCAAAAAGCTCAAGAAGATGGTGCCGGTGTTGACGATGACGGCGACGCCGATTCCGCGCACGCTGCACATGGCGATGCTGGGAATCCGCGATCTGTCGGTGATTCAGACCGCGCCGCCGGACCGGCAGCAGATTCGCACCTTCGTCGCGCATTTCGACGACAGCCTGATTCGCGACGTGATCATGCGCGAGTTGAACCGCGGCGGGCAGGTGTTCTTCGTCCACAACCGGGTCGAAAATATCGAGTACATGGCGCGCCATCTCCATACCCTGATTCCCGAGGCGAAGATCGCGGTCGCGCACGGCCAGATGCATGAGAGAAAGCTCGAAGACGTGATGCGCGGATTTATCGAGAACCGGGTGAACGTGCTGGTGTGCTCGGCGATTATCGAATCGGGCCTCGATATCCCGAACGCGAACACGATGATCATCAACCGCGCCGATCACTTTGGGCTGGCGCAGCTTTACCAGTTGCGCGGACGGGTCGGGCGCTCGCGCCAGAAGGCGTTCGCATACCTGCTGATTCCGGGCGAGCACATCATCACGCGCGACGCCAAGCGGCGCATCGACGCGCTGCGCGAGCTGGTGGACGCGGAAACCGGCAGCGGCTTCAAGCTCGCGATGGCGGATCTCGAGCATCGCGGTGCCGGCAATCTGCTCGGACGCGAACAGCATGGTGAGATCGAGGCGGTCGGCTTCGAGCTTTACACCGAGATGATGGAGCAGGCGATCGCAGAGCTTCGCGGCGAAGAGCGCCGGCCCGACTTCGAGCCCGAGTTGAAGCTGGGAATTCCCGCCTATATTCCCGAGACCTATGTCCCCGACGAGAACGAGCGCCTGGTGCTGTACCGCAGGTTCGCGCGCGCCGAATCCGGGCAGGATCTGGCGGAATTGAAAGACGAGATGCGCGACCGTTTTGGTCCGGTGCCGACTCTGATCGATAATCTGGTCGCGGCCATGAACGTGCGCAGACAGATGAGGCTTTTGCTGATCGTCAGCGCGATCTTAAAGAACAATCAGCTCGAAGTGCGGTTTCATCCCGACGCTCCGGTCGATACGGCCAGGCTTGCGGCGATGGCCGAAGCGAACCGGCGCACGATGAAGCTCACGCCGTCGTTCCAGGTGCTGGTGCGAATCGAGACCGCGACGGGCGAGTACGGACGCCTGTTTGCGCAGGTGGATGGCGTCTTGCAGGTGTTGGCGGGCTGTGAAAAATTGGATAACTGGCCGGTAGGTCACGCGGGACCGGCTCCCAACTAGATTCATGCGGATCTTTATCTCGGCGAATTTCACCCGCGCTGGCGCGCTTGGCGCCGCGCTCGCGCTCTTGCTGTGGTGCGTGGCCGCGCCAGCGGCGGCGCAGCAGTCGGTCGATCGAGTCGTCGCCAGCGTGGACGGCGATCCAATCACCGCGCATGACGTCCATGCTTTCAGCGTTGCGATGGGGCACCCGGTGACCACCGACGATATTGCGGACAATCCGGACGCCAAGCTGATGCTGAAAGAGCTGATCGCGGCCAAGCTGTTCCAGAACGAGGCGCAAAAATACTCCGACAAGATCGACGACTCGCAGATCGATCGTTACGCCGAACAGGTTCGTCAGGACCGGCACATGACGCCCGATCAGTTTAAGGCCGCGATCGCCCAGAGCGGGATGAGCATGCGCGACTTCCGCAATCACGCGCGCCAAGAGCTCGAGAAGGCGATGATGATCCAGCAGCAGGTGCGTGACCGGGTGGATATTTCCGACGCCGATATCCAGGCCTATTATGATCAACATCAGGCCGACTACGCGGTTACAAAAGAGCGCTACCGCCTGTCGCAGATCCTGGTCGGAATTCCCGCCAACGCAACCGCGCAGCAGGTTGCGCAGCTCAAGGTCAAGGCCCAGCAGTTAAGGAACGAAGCCGCCAAGGGCGCTGACTTTGGCGAGTTGGCGCATAAATACTCCGACGACGTTTCCAGGAATAACGGCGGAGATCTCGGATGGTTCGAACCGCAGGACATCATGGACCAGATTCTGGCCGCAGTTAAAAACGTCAAGCCGGGCGATGTCTCGCAGGTCGTCCAGACCAGCCATGGCTTCCATATTCTGAAGGTCGAGGCCCACGAGGTTCCCGGAGTTCGTCCGCTCTCCGAGGTCAAGGACGATATCCGTGAAAGACTGGTTGACGAGAAGGCCAAAGCCGAGACCCAGCAATGGGTCGAGACCGAGCTGGTCAAGAAACACGACGTCGAGACGCTGTACTAGGTCCGATGGCGCCGCGAGCACAGGCGCATCGGCTCATCGCGATCAGCATGGGCGATCCGGCGGGAATCGGCGCGGAAGTGATCCTCAAGTCGGCGGTGCGGCTCGCGTCGCGGCGCGATGCGCCCGCGCTGATCGTCGTCGGCGACCTGGATGTTATGACTGAGACCGCGCGGCGGCTGCATTCGCGGATCCGTCCGCGTCCATGGAACCCAAACGAACCCACGCCGGGCGGCTACGATATCGGCGTCGTCACGCGCGCGCCGCTTAGCGCCCGCGCACGGCGTGCGGGAAAGCCCTCGATCGAGGGCGGGGACGCATCGTTCCGCTATGTCGTCGAGGGCGCGAAGATGGCGCTGAGTGGCGCGGCCGACGCGCTGGTGACGGCGCCTATCTCCAAGCAGTGGTGGGACCGCGCGGGGCATCGCTATCCCGGCCACTCGGAGTTGCTGGCGCATCTGGGGCGGTCGCGGCGCTGGCGCATGATGTTCGCCGGTGATCAATTGAAGCTCGCGCTGGTGACGGTGCATATGGGCCTTGCCCGCGTCTCGAAAAAGCTCACGCGAACCGCGGTGCTCGACACAATCGTGCTGCTTCGCGACCATATGCGTGCGCGGCTCGGAGTCGCGCGGCCGCGAATCGGAGTGCTGGGGTTTAATCCGCATGCGGGCGAAGACGGACTGTTCGGAAGCGAGGAGATCCGCGTGATCGAGCCCGCGATCGCGGCGGCGCGGCGCGCGGGAATCGACGCGTTCGGACCGCTTGCACCTGACACCGCGTTCATCCGCACCAAGGGACGTTTCGGTTTCGACGCGGCGGTGGCAATGTACCATGATCAGGGCTTGATCGCGCTTAAGACGCTGGAGTTTGATCGCGCGGTGAACGTGACTTTGGGAATTCCGTTTATCCGCACCTCGCCCGACCACGGCACCGCGTTCGATATCGCGGGCAAGGGCGCGGCGAACCCCTCGAGCATGCTCGCGGCGATCGAATACGCCACGGCGGCGCGCGGCCGCAAGGACTGAACGGCACGAATTGCGATGGCCGATAAAATCATAATCAAGGGCGCGCGGGAGCATAACCTCAAGGATATCGACCTCGAGATTCCGCGCGACAAGCTGGTGGTGATCACGGGGCTTTCCGGCTCGGGCAAATCCTCGCTCGCCTTCGACACTATCTACGCCGAGGGCCAGCGCCGCTACGTCGAGTCGCTCTCGGCGTACGCGCGGCAGTTCCTGGAGCAGATGGAGAAGCCGGACGTCGATTCGATCGAAGGGCTTTCGCCCGCGATCTCGATCGAGCAGAAAACCACCTCGCGCAACCCGCGCTCGACCGTCGGCACCATCACCGAAATCTACGACTACCTGCGCCTGCTGTTCGCGCGCGTCGGACATGCGTTTTGCTACAACTGCGGCCGCGAGATCTCGCAGCAGAGCGTCCAGCAGATCGTCGATCGCCTGATGGCCTGGCCCGAGGGCTCGCGGATTCACGTGCTGGCGCCGATCGTGCGCGATCGCAAGGGCGAGTACAAAAAAGAGCTCTCCGAAATGCGCCGCGCCGGTTTCGTGCGGGTCAAGATCGACGGCAAGCTCTGCGAGCTGGGCGAAGAGCCCGCGCTCAACAAGAACACGCGCCACACGATCGAGGTGATGGTGGATCGGCTGGCGATCCGCAAGGGAATCGAGAAGCGGCTGGCCGATTCGCTCGAAGTGGCGTTCAAGTACGGCCAGGACTTGCTCAAGATCGAGAAGCTCGACGACAAAAAGGGTGCGGAGGGCGTTTACTTCAGCCAGCGCTTCGCATGCGTCGAGTGCGGAATCTCGTATCCCGAGATCACGCCGCGGATGTTCTCGTTCAACAGCCCGCACGGCGCGTGCACCGAATGCTCCGGCATCGGGTCGATCATGTACTTCGACCCGGAACTGGTGGTGCAGAACGAAGACTTGAGCATCGCCGACGGTGCGATCGCGCCGTGGGCCACGATGAATTACATGCAGCCGGTGCTCGAGGCGCTGGCCGCGCATTACAAGTTCAGCCTCGACACGCCGTGGAAAAATATCCCGCCCAAGGTGCGCAAGGCGATTCTGGGCGGCTCCGGCGCGGAGGAGATCGAGTTTGCCTACCAGCGCGGGCATCATCGCTCTGAATACTCGCGCGCATTCGAAGGCGTGCTGCAATGGCTCGATCGCCGTTACAAGGAAACCGAGTCCGAAGGAATCCGCGAAGTCCTTGAGGGCTATATGAACATGCGTCCGTGCCCGGTATGCGCGGGCGCGCGGCTGAAAAAGGAAAGCCTGTTCGTCCGCTTTCAGGGCAAGTCGATTTCGGAAGTGACCGCGATGTCGATCAAGCAGGCGCTCGCATTCTTCGTCGCGCCCAAGCTTACGAAGCAGGAGACCGAGATTGGCAGGCTCATCCTGAAGGAAATCCGCGAGCGGCTCACCTTCCTCGGCGATGTCGGGCTCGACTACCTGACTCTCGATCGCACTTCGGGCAGTCTCTCGGGCGGCGAGGGCCAGCGCATCCGGCTCGCGACGCAGATCGG
>DATKSB010000070.1:0-7764 GCA_035531855.1 Binataceae bacterium (SeqCode) | reverse complement strand
GCGGCGGGATTTATCAACGCGATAATGCGCCGCGCGACGCGCGAAATAATCGCGATGCCCTCCCGCGAGCCCGACCTGGCGCGATACCTGACGATTGCCTGCTCACATCCGCGATGGCTCGTGGAGCGGTTTATCGAGTGGTTCGGCGCCGACGATGCCGAACGCCTGATGGCTGCCGACAACGAGGCCGCGCCCAACGTAATCCGGCTGAATCTCGCGCGTGGATCGCGCGCGGAAATAATCGAGCGGCTCTCCGCCGACGGTTTTCAGATGGGCAGCGGCGGTCGCGCACTCGAAACCATAGTGCTGGCCAGCGCCGCGCGTTTCGATTCCGACGCCTATCGCGCGGGCCTGTTCGTCGCGCAAGCGGAAGCCTCGCAGCTAGTGGCGCGGATGCTCGCGCCGCGCGCGGGCGCTGTGATCATCGATCTGGCGGCGGCGCCCGGCGGCAAATCGACGCACCTGGCGGAACTCGCCGGTAAGGACGCGCGGATAATCGCGCTTGACCGAAATCACGGCGGCCTAAAGAACGCGCGCGAACTCGCGCAGCGGCTCAGGCATCCGAATATAGAATTCGTCCGCGCCGACGCATCGGCGGCGCTTCCGTTTCCCGCGCGCAGCGCCGACTTCATTTTGCTCGACGCGCCATGCACCGGACTCGGCACGCTGCGGGAGCATCCGGAGATAAGATGGCGCGCGCAGCCAACCGATCCCGCGCGGATGGCGCTCGTACAATCGGCGATGCTCGCGAACGCAGCCGAGATTCTCCGGCCCGGCGGAGCGATGGTTTATTCAGTCTGCAGCCTCGCGCCGGAAGAGGGCGAAGGCGTGGTGCGAGGTTTTCTGGCCGCGCACCACGATTTCGAAATCGATCGAGCGCCCGCGGTTCGTACCGAAGCGCCGGACCTGTTCGACGACGCGGGCCTTATGCGTACGCGGCCCGACCGAGGTGGACTTGACGGCTTTTTCGCCGCTCGAATTGTCAAAAAATCTACCTGAATCTGATCGCTGATGACGTGATAAACGCGCGTTTCAAGGCGCAGCCTAGGCTTACGCGCGCTATGCCTCCGCGCTCCCATGCACTTTCGCTGAAATCTCTCTTTGCGCGCGGTGCGGATTCTCCTAGAGTAATTTTTGCCGGTTGGGACCGGACTCAATGGAGGAAAGCTTCGCAGTCAGAGCGGGAACGATGCTTGTCGGCGTGTGCGTCGCAGATATCGCCCGAACGGTCGCCGGCGTCCTCGTGCTTGCGACGGTCGCCCTCGTCGGACTTGCGGGATGCTCGGCTCAAAATCCGGCTCCCATTTTCGCCCGCTCATCATCTCAGCCCTGGGTGTCGTCATCGCCCTACCTGCCGGGCGCGAACCCGATTATCGCGCCGCACGTTGAAGTCGCGTCGTGGTACGGTCCGGGATTCCAGGGGCATCCCACCAGCACTGGCGAGAATTTCAATGAATACGGGTTCACCGCGGCGTCCAAGACTCTACCACTGGGAAGTACGGTGCGCGTGACCAATCCCGCCAACGGACGTTCGGTCGATGTACGGATTAACGATCGCGGACCCTACGTTCGCGGTCGCTCGCTCGATCTGTCCAAGCGCGCAGCGCAAAGCCTCGGGATCACAGGCAAGGGCGTCGCGCCGGTGTTGGTAGCCTCGCCCGAGGCGTCGCCCACTCCAATTCGTCATTCGCCGCCGCACGGAGTCGCCGCCACCGCTTACCGGCCGGCGCATCGCGCTGCGGAGCCGCGGCCGGTATCGGCAGAGCATTCGGCGACGCGCGGGAGTCGACCCAGCGCAAATCGTCGGCCCATTTACCGCATCGCGCGCACCTATCATCGCAGGCGACATTCCCGGACGGTCTGGAATCCGGTAGGCGCCTGGATCGCAAGTTCGCTCCATACCCTCTGAATTTCTGATGCGAATGGCGGGTCCGGTTCGCTTTCCGCGTTAGCTGGAATCGGCTAGTCCTAGGGAAAGCAGCGCGGCTCGCGCGCTGATCTCTTGCCGAACGAGGCGAACGCATGGATACCGCCACAAGCGATAGGCTCAAAAAACTGGACGACGCGATCAGCCGCCACGTGCGGCCTGACTCATTCCCGCTCGGGATCCGGATGCTCAAGCCCGGCGAGCCGGTCCCCGAGGGGCTGCGTATCCCGAGCAAGAGCATGGGCGAGCATTGGATCGTGTGCCAATCGATCGGAGTCGCGCGGCGCTACGGATGGGGAATCGCGGTCGGAAAAGAAGACGTGATCTGCCCGCTCTCCGCGATCGCATTCGGTTTTCGCAAGCCCAACGACGAATACCTGCGCGGCTTCGCCTCGACCGGCATGTATTGCGAGAACGAGGAAGCGGCCTCGCGGCTCGAGGCCGGGGTCTGGCACTTCGAGCCGGGCAGCTACGACTACGTATGCGTCGCCCCACTTGGCCGCGCGACCTTCGAGCCCCACGTCGTCGCGGTGTATGCCAACAGCGCGCAGGTAATGCGGCTGGTGAACGCGGCGCTCTATACCCGTGGCGGACGAATCGAAAGCACCACCGGAGGCCGGCTGGACTGCGCGGAAATAGTAATTCAGACGATGACCACCGCCGCGCCGAAAGTGATTATCCCATGCAATGGCGATCGGGTATTCGGGATGGCGCAGGACACCGAGATGGTTTTCGCATGTCCGTGGGCATTCGTTGACGAGTTGCTAAAAGGACTCGAAGGTACCTACAAGGGCGGCGTCCGCTATCCGATTCCAGTGGCGATGCGGGGTACGGTCACGATGCCGAAGCATTACCAGGAGCTGCTCACGATGCTCGATAAGCGCGATGCCAAATAGTCACTGAGTATTTGCATTTCCACACCGAACTGAGTATTAAAAACGGGCGGCCCCGCATAGCGGAGCCGCCCGTTTCGTCGATTACTATTATGCCGCGCACTCAGTCCTCGGCAGGAGGACCGTCCATCGGGCCCGCGCCGCCCTGGGACATCAGCGCGTGCATCTGCTGGTGCAGCGCCTGCATCTGCGTATAAATCGTGCCGGCCTGTGCGATCTGCGGCGGCGTCAGGACTCCGCGAATCTGGATGGCGGTTTGCAGAAATGCCTGGTCGATCTGGCTCTGAACCTTTTCGTTGGCTGTCACCATCGGCGCCAGGTCAGAGGCCGCAACCGATCCGGCTGACAGATATTTGGCCGCTACCGCTTCGCGGCCGGTGCGCAGTTGGTCGAATAGCGGCTTAAGCGTCGCGAACTGCGATTTCATGATCGTATGAATCTGCTCGCGTTGCGCCGAGGTCAGATTCGCCGAGTGCAGCACTTCTGGCAACGGAATGCCGACCGCGCTGCCTCCTCCGTGCCCGTGCATATGCGCCATCGCAGGCGCGGCGCTGATCGCGAGCGCAAAAACTCCGGCCGCGAGTCCGATCCATCTTGCTTTCATTTCCTTAAGTCTCCTTACTTCCGTGAAAGTTAATCTCTCAAAGTCAATTCTTGACAACCAGAGCGGGGATTCAGACGCCCAGCCTGCCCGGGGAGGGGAGCAGATCAATCGCTACGCGAGGAACCTGCGGCCAAGGACATCCTTGTCCCCGCTCTTGGTAGGTTAGACGCGGCTGGCTGCGGCGAGTTGCGCGCGCGTCGGGCGCCCTGATGTATTATACTTTGAGTGGGGTTGGAGGCCCGTTTGCCGACCGCAACTCCTGAATCCGCGCGGCGTCTGGCACGTATAGGAAGATAGTGGGAAACCCTTGTTTCAAACCCGAACATCCGGTGTCGATCGTGCTTCGCGCACAATCCGGCGATGAAGCCGCGCTCGAAGATTTGGTCACGCTCTATCAAGAAAGAATCGGCGGGTTTGTCTATTCGATTCTCGGTGATCCCGACGCCATTCCCGATACCTGCCATTCGGTGTTCATCAAGATGATTGTCGGACTTAAGCGTTTGCGCGAACCGGCCAGCTTCGAGCCGTGGCTATTCAGAATCGCGCGCAACGCCTGCAACGATTTTCTGCGCCGCAAGCGGATGCGCCAGATCTTCGTTCCGTTCGAGCGCAAGCACGAGCAGGTCGCTGCGCCCGTGCGTCCCGAGCGCGACAGCAGGATCGACGCGATGCGCCGCGCGATCGCTGGATTGCCGGCGCGCCAGCGCGAGCTGATTTCGCTTTTGCAGGATCATGATTGGAGCTACGAGGATTTGGCCCGGGTCACGAATACTACTGTAGGTTCGGTAAAGTCGCGCTTGTTCCGCGCGCGCGAATTTTTACGCGAGAAAATTACCGCGGAAGAGCTGCGCGAGATTCAGCGCGAACCGGCTAATGCCGGCCGCCGCGAATCCGCCGACGCGAATCCGTCTGAGGAATAAAATGACTACTAGATTCGGATACTCACAACGCCGCGAGGCGGGACGCCATCTGCCGCCAGGCTTTTCGAGCCGGGTAGTCGCAGACGCTCGCGCGCTCGCGCGCGGCTCGGGCGAGCGCCGCCTGATGGCGATAACCGGCGCGGCCTGTATCGCACT
The DNA here is from genome assembly GCA_035531855.1 of Binataceae bacterium (SeqCode). Taxonomy (GTDB): domain Bacteria; phylum Desulfobacterota; class Binatia; order Binatales; family Binataceae; genus JBARDN01. Next base: position 3,264 of record DATKSB010000070.1, on the reverse strand, counting down.
GGTTATCGCGGGACATCTGGCTATTACCGCCGCCACCAGCCGCGCGAACCTTGCGCAATGGTCCAGCACCGCGAATCAAATCGTCGCGCTGGAAGAAACTCCATGAGTGACCGCCTCCAGACCATAATCATCACCGTAGTGCTGTTCGTCAGCGGATTGCTGATTGGAGTATGGACCCAGCGCAGCCGCCCGTTTCCGCCCCCGCCGATTCCGCTGATGGGCGAGTTCCAGGGGCCGCGCGTCCTCGGCGAGTACCCGCATCATCATTCCCATCATTGGGGCCGCGAGGAATTTTTCGGCGCCGGACGCATGTCGCCCGATGAGATGCGCAACCGGCTCGCTGCGATGGAGCCGCGAATCAAGGCGTTTCAGGCCAACCTTGCCAATATCGAAAGCGCCTTTCGCAAGGGCTTCGACGCGATTCTTACCCCCGCGCAAAAAACGAAGCTCGACCAGCTTGCCGCGGACCGTCATCGCCGCTCAGACGACGGTCCGATGCCCGGATGCGCCGGCGAGCTCGGCACGCCGCTTATCCCGATCGTGATCTATCGTCCGCTGCTCGATCGGATGACCGAGATGCTGACGCTTACCTCGGCGCAGCACGATCAGCTTGAGACTCTGCTGGTCGAGCGGCGCACGCAGTTCCTGAAATTCGTCGATGACAATCCCCCGCCGAGCTTTCGCTTAAGCGATATGATGAAGCGCAGCGTTGCTCCAGGCGATGAACCGGCGTCTGCTCCATCCGGGTCGCCGACTGACTAATCCCGCGCCGCCTCTCGCGGCGCGACGCGCGCACGGCTATCTTGTGCGCATGGAGCGACCAGACAAAATCGCACCGTCGATACTCTCCGCCGACTTCGCGCGCCTGGGCGAAGAGGTCGCGCGGGTCGAGCGCGCCGGCGCGGACCTGATTCATTTCGACGTGATGGACGGGCACTTCGTGCCCAATATCTCGATCGGCGTGCCCGTGCTCGAATCGCTGCGCAAGGTGACGAGGCTTCCGCTCGACGCGCATCTGATGATCGAGAATCCCGAAAAATACGTCGAGGTCTTCGTCAAAGCCGGCGCCAATTCCGTCTCGGTCCATGCGGAGGTCTGCAAAGACATCCCCGCGATGGCGATGCGGCTGCATGACCTTGGCGCGCGCGCGTCAATCGGCATCAACCCCGAGACCGACGTCGAGCGCGTGCTGCCGTTTGCCGAGCATCTGGACATGATCCTGATCATGAGCGTGCATCCGGGCTTCGGCGGTCAGGGATTCATCCCCGCCGCGCTCGACAAGCTGCGCATCGTCAGGCGCGAGCTCGACCGCCGCGGCCTCGCTCTCGATATCGAGATCGACGGTGGCGTGAAGCTCGGCAATATCGCCGACGTGAAAGCGGCCGGCGCGAGCGTATTCGTCTCCGGCTCCGGCATCTTCGGCCATCCCGACTACACCGCGATAATCAACGAAATGCGCGACAAAATCGCCCACGCCGGAGCGTCGGTGCGGAAGTAGGCACTCAATGTGTCATTCCCGCGCGCGTGGCTGGCGCGCGCGAGGAATCCCGCTTGAGCCCGTGGGCTCTCCGCAACTCGCAGGTTCGTGCATGAGCGCCTCGGGATTTCTCCCTTCGGTCGAAATGACGATTTGGGAGCTTGGCTAATGGATACGATTCCTCATGCACCAAGCCCACATCCGTCATTTCGACCGCAAGGGAGGAATCCCGAGGCGTCCATGCTCGGATTCAGATCACATGCGAAAGCCCCCTCGTCCGGGATTCCTCGCGCGCAGCCACGCGCCGGAACGACCGACGTGTGCGCTCTCGCGCGAGATCGGCGCCGATGCTATAACAATTCTTCTGTGCGTTCCCGGCGTGACTTTACGGAAATCGGGGTGTAGCTCAGCCTGGCCAGAGCACTGCGTTCGGGACGCAGGAGTCGCTGGTTCAAATCCAGTCACCCCGACCACTTTCCCGCCGCGAACCTGAGTTATCGTGCTTACCCTCATCGTCCTGGTAATCGGCGCGTATCTGATTGGATCGATCCCATTCGGCGTGATCGTCGGGCGGATGCGGGGATTCGACCCGCGTGCCGTCGGCTCCGGAAATATCGGGATGACCAACGTCGCGCGCGCGGGCGGCATGAGCGCCGCGATCATCACGTTCGTCGGCGATGTCTCGAAAGGAGCATTGCCGGTCATCTTCGCCCGCGTGGCCGGATTTGGTCCCGCCGCCATCGCGTGGACCGCGCTCGGCGCATTCGTCGGCTCGATTTGCTCGATATTCCTCAGGTTTGGCGGTGGTAAAGGGCTGTCGGCCGCGCTCGGCATCTGGCTCGCGATTTCGCCGCTCGCCGTTCTGATCGCGGCGATTGCCTTCGCGATCGTAGTCGCGATCTTCCAGATCATGTCGCTCGCGTCTTTGACCGCCGCGATTGTGATGCCGCCCGTCGTTGCCGTGCTGCACCTGCCGAGCCCCTACCTGCTGCTCGCTATCGCCATCACCGCGCTGATAATCCTGCGGCATCACGCGAATATCGCACGGCTGATTCGCGGGGAAGAACCGGTGTTCCGGCCCAAGGGCAGCGGAAAGTCCGATGTCGTGGCGTGAGTTTGCGATGCCTGCCGATTCATCGTTCGCCCGCTGGACGGGCACTCGCCTCGGCGAAATCGAGGTTTGCGCCGCGGATTCGGGCGTTCCCCGATGGCATCGCGATTGCCTGTTTATAGACGGGACCGGCGCCCGCGGCGGCCACTTGCGTAACCCGCCCCGATGGGGAAAAGGTAGGTCAGCCGCCGCGAACCGCCAAAGCATCGCGTCGGCCCGCTGAGGGGACTGAAAGGAGCCATATGGATCAGGTAGTCATCTGGATGGTCGAGGCGATCATCAAGCCGTTCAAGCTCGACGAAGTAAAAGAAGCTCTGTCCAGCATCGGAGTGCAGGGCCTTACGGTTAGCGAAGTAAAAGGATTCGGCCGTCAGAAGGGACACACGGAACTCTACCGCGGAGCCGAATATGTGGTCGATTTTCTGCCCAAGGTGAAGCTCGAGATTGTCGTCGCCGACGCGCTGCTCAGCCAGGTGGTCGAGACGATCGAGCGTGCGGCGCGGACCGGCCGGATAGGCGATGGAAAGATTTTCGTGATGCCGATGCAGGAAGTCGTCCGCATCCGCACCGGCGAGCGCGGCACCAACGCGCTCTAGGCGCGGGCACACGCGCGATCCGCGGCAAATCAAACATTCGGCACGGCGGTTGGTCGTCCAACCGCCGTGTTTTCATTCGC
>DATKSB010000069.1:0-2195 GCA_035531855.1 Binataceae bacterium (SeqCode) | reverse complement strand
GGCGCGCTATCGACTTCATGCACCACTCGCGTCTCGCGGTTGCCGGAGTTGCGCAGCGCGTCGGCCATTTTCAGCAGCCGCTGATCGACCATGAAATTGATCGTGCCCGGCTCATTGACGGTGCCCGCGCGCACCCCGGTCAAAAGCTCAATTCCGTGATCGATCGTATCGATCGCATAAATATGGAACTCGCCGCGCTCGACCGCCGCAACCGTCTCCGGTTCGAGCATCAGGTTATCGACGTTGCTCTTCGGCACCATCACGCCCTGCGTTCCGGTCAAGCCAATCGCCTTGCACACGCGGTAGTAGCCTTCGATTTTTTCATTGGCGCCGCCGATCGCCTGCACGTGTCCGTGCTGATCGACCGACCCTGTGACCGCGAGATCCTGCCTGATCGGCACCCCCGAAAGCGCCGACAGGAGCGCGTAGAGTTCGGTCGAGCTGGCGCTGTCGCCGTCGATTCCGGAGTACGATTGCTCGAACGCGATCGACGCGGTCATCGCCAGCGGATGCGCCTGGCCGAAGCGCGCGCGCAGAAAACCCGACAGGATCATGATTCCCTTGTCATGGGTCGAGCCGGAAAGCCGCGCCTCGCGCTCGATATTGATAAGGCCCGCCTGCCCGAGTGCGACCGTCGCGGTCACGCGCGAGGGGCGCCCGAATGCGTAGCCGCCGACGTCGATCACGGCGAGCCCGTTTATCTGGCCGACCGCGCTCCCGGTGATCCGGACGACCAGCGTGCCGCGCGCGATCATCCGCCGGATTTCCTCTTCGATATGATTAAGCCGCAGCACCCGCTCGGCCAGCGCGCGTTCGACGTGCGCGCCGGAGACTTCGGCGGCGTGTTCGGCGCGAGCGAAGTACGCGGACTCGCGCGCCAGATCGTCGATCGGCTCGAGCATCGCGAGCACCCGGGTGCGGTCGCCCGCCTGGCGCATCCCGAACTCGACGATTTTGCGCAGCGCGTCGCCCGAGAACGGCGGCAGATTCTCGCGCCGCGCGAGCGATCCCACGTGCCCCGCGTAGTGGCGCGCGGCGCTCGCGTCGGCGTCGATCGACGGGCGCATCTCGGCCTTCACCTTGAACAGATCTGAAAACTCCGAGTCATAAAAATAAAGCGTGTTGTAGAGGTACCCGCCGCCGAGCACCACCAGCTTGGTGTGCACCTCGATCGCCTCGGGCTTGAGCCCGCTCATCGAGAAAAACGGCAACGGCTCGAAGGTCTCGAGCGTCATGCGCCCGGACTTGAGGCTGCGCTTGAGCGTTTTCCACACTCCGGGCTCGACCACGGCGTCCTCGAGATCAAGCACCAGGAAGCCGCCGTGCGATTTCAAAAACGATCCGCCGATGATCCGCGTGAAGTTGGTGCCCGAGCGTCCCAGCGGATCGATCCACCGTTCAATCGTGCCGAAAAGATTGCGATAGTTCGGCGCGTCCTCGCTCACCACCGGAGCGCCCTGGGTGGTCGAGTTGTCGACCATTACGTTGACCTGGTACTCGAACCATCGCGGGCCATCCTCGGGCGCTGGCGGCTGCGGCTCCGCGCCGGGCTGCTGCGGCGCGGCTTCGCGGAAGCGATCCAGATGCGAGAGCATGTGGTCGGCGACCTGATCGAGATATCCGGTCACTCCGGGATTATTAAAGTGACGCTTTAACTCTTCCGCCGACGGGATGATGAGCTTGGCGGCGAAGGCGCGCTCGATCGCGCGGATATCGTCAACCAGATCACGCATCAGCTCCTGCTGGCGGCCGACTAGTCCGCTGAATTCGTTTTCGAGCTCGGCCTGCGCGCGCGTCATCTGCTCGCGCTCGGCGTCGGTCTTCGCGGCCATCGCTTTTTGCAGGACGTCGGGCGATTCGGGAACCTTGCCCTCGATCATCGGGATGAAGATAACCTGGCCGCCGGGTCCGCCCTGGAGCGCGAAGCCGCGCTCGCGCGCGCGCGTCTCGATTTGCTTGAACAGCTCCTGCGCGCGCTGATTGTACTTGTCGCGCAGGGCGGTGCGCTCGTGATCGAAATCCTCGCGCCGAAACGCCTTGGGCAATTGCTCGACGATCAGCGCAACCAGATCGCGCATCCGCTGCGCGAGATCGCGCCCCTGTCCCGCGCGCAGATAGATCGCGCTCGGCGATTCGGGGTTGCGAAAGTTATTGACGTAAACCCAGTCGCCCGGCGTCGGCATCGTGGCGGCTTT
>DATKSB010000068.1:0-4176 GCA_035531855.1 Binataceae bacterium (SeqCode) | reverse complement strand
GCGCCGGCACCGACCTCGAGGGACATAATCGCATCGGCAATTTCGTCGAAACCAAAAAGGCGAAAATCGGCCGCGGCACTAAGGCCAGCCATCTGAGCTACCTCGGCGACGTGACGATCGGCCGCGATACCAACGTCGGATGCGGCGTGATCACGGTCAATTATGACGGCTATGAAAAGCACGCGACGCAGATCGGCGACCGATGCATGATTGGCTGCGACACACAGCTAGTCGCGCCGGTTAAGGTCGGCAGCGATGTGTACGTCGCCTCAGGCACGACGATCATTCGCGAGGTTCCAGAAGGCGCGCTCGTGATGTCGCATCATCCGCAACGCGAAAAACCCGGCTGGACCGCCACGTGGCGCAAACGCCACGGCGACGACGGCACCGCGGCTACAAGTCACGCATCCAAGCCTTCGGGCAAGTGACGCGCAAGCGTGGTCGTTAGCGGCTACCTATAGAGGCTGGAATCGTCAAAAGTGATGGAACTGCCCGTAATCTTGACCCTAGGCGAAGACGGTTTTTTGGTCGCGGAACGCTCCGTGATTCCCGGTTGTATCAGTCAGGGCCGGACCCGCAAAGAAGCTCTAAGGAATATCCGCGAAGCAATCGACCTCTGCCTCGAGAATCAAGAATCCGAAGGTTGGTAACTGCCCAAAGAGTACGAAATCGTGCGCCTCGCCCGTTGATGGATAACATCCGTCCGCGGACACTTCAGGATGACCCGCTTGTGCCAGATTGCGCGGGCGGGGATAATCTTTGGCACGGGAAACGAAGCCCGAATTTCTGTTGAGGTGATGGTGGAGCTGATTGAACGCATCGGACGAGAGTAGCGCCAGGACTTGGATTGTAATCGCAATCCAAGTTGACGAGGTGGAAGCATCATCGAAAGACTCGGCGGATGGCTTCCCGGTTCCACGGCCGAAAAAGGCGAACAAACCACGCGGGTGACCGCGTGACAAAAGCCGCCTTGAGTGGCAGGGCAACACGCCCTGACGGAAACAAAACTCTCCCGCTTTGATCATCTCCCCTTCGGTTCCGGATCGCGCGGATGCGCCGATGCCGGCTCGTGGCTCTCGTGATTCCCGAAACTGCCGCGCGAATGCGCGGCGCAACGCGATCTTCGCAACTGATGCGGAGGGGGAATCATCATGTGTGGAATTATCGGATACGTCGGGGCGGCTGACGCCTATCCAATCCTGATTGACGGGCTCGCGCGGCTCGAATACCGCGGCTACGACTCGGCCGGTGTCGCGACTATCGTACCGAATGGCAAGCTCGAGGTTCGCCGCGCGGCCGGCAAGCTCGCCAATCTGCGCGCCTGCCTGGCAGACGCTCCGCTTGGCGGCCAGATCGGAATCGGACACACGCGCTGGGCTACCCACGGCCGTCCGTCCGAGGAAAATGCGCATCCGCACAAAGCCGGACCGGTCGCCGTGATTCACAACGGAATCGTCGAGAACTATCTCGAATTGCGCGCCGGGCTGCTCGCGCGGGGGCATCAGCTTCGCTCGCAGACCGACACCGAGCTGATCTCTCATCTGATCGAAGAACGCATCAAGGCCGGACTCGGGCTGACGGAGGCGGTCAGACGCTCGGTCGGTGATCTGCGCGGCTCATTCTCGATCGTGGTGCTTTCGGAGACTGAACCCGACAAGCTGGTTGCGGCGAAAACCGCGACCCCTCTGGTTCTGGGGCTGGGCGAGGGCGAAAATTTCGTCGCGTCCGATATTCCCGCGATCCTGAGCCACACGCGCTCGACACTCGTGCTCGACGACGGCGAGCTCGCGGAGATAACCGCGCAAGATGTGCGGATTATGAAGTTTGACGGCACGCCCGTCACCCGGACCCCGCGCCATATCGAGTGGGACGCGGTCGCCGCGACCAAGGGCGGCTTCAAACATTATCTGCGCAAGGAAATCAGCGAGCAGCCGCAGGCATGGATCGATACGCTCGCCGATCGCGCGATCGCCGGATCGTCCGAAGTGCGTTTCGATGAGGATCTTTTGCCGCCATGCGGTCCCGGCGCGATCGGGCGAATCGTGATGGTGAGCGAAGGAGCGTCCTGGATCACCGCGAATATCGGGAAATACATGATCGAGGAGCTTGCCGGAATTCCGGTCGAGGCCGACTTCGCCTCCGAGTTCCGCTATCGCCGCACGCCAATCGACTCGCGCACCCTGATGATCGCGATCTCGCAATCGGGCGAGACCGCCGACACTCTGGCCGCGATGGAAGAAGGCGCGCGCCGCGGCGCACACGTGATCGCGCTCAGCAACACTTTGGATTCCTCGATCGCGCGGCGCGCTCACGCGCGGCTGTACACGCGATGCGGTCCCGAGATCAGCGTGACCACCACCAAGTGCTTCATCACGCAGGTCGAGGCTTTCTATCTGTTCGCGATTCATCTGGCGGCGCGGATGGGTCGCCTTGACGCGGCCGGCGCCGAGGCGCTGCTGGCGCCGGCATTTGCGATTCCCGCGCAGATGAAAGCGATCTTCGCGCTCGAGCCCGAGATCGAGCGAATCGCGCGCAAATACGCGTCCGCGCGCGATTTCATTTACATCGGCCGCGGCATCAACCATCCGGTCGCGCTCGAAGGCGCGCTCAAGCTGAAGGAGATCTCATACATCCACGCCGAGGGCTTTCCCGCCGGCTTCATGAAGCACGGCCCGATCGCGCTTATCGATGAGACGGTTCCGGTCGTGGTGCTGATCCCCAACGACGATTTGTTCGATAAGATGCTCTCGAACCTGCGCGAGGTGGAATCGCGCGGCGGAAAGATTATCGCGGTGACCGACCACGCGACCGACGAGCTGCGCTCAGTCGCGACCGAGGTGCTGGAGCTGCCCGCAACCAACCGGATGCTCACTCCCGTGATGATGACCATTCCGCTGCAATTGCTCGCATACCATGTAGCGGCGGAGCGCGGCACCGATATCGATCAGCCGCGCAACCTGGCCAAGTCTGTGACGGTCGAGTAACGCAAAAGAAATCGGCGCGGAGCTTTTGGCCTCCGCGCCGATTTTCGTTTACCGAATTGCGATTTTCAGACCGTCATCACGGCGCTGCGGCGACCATCGCCTTCACCGTGCAGAAGTCCTTATCGACCGCGCCCATGTTGATGTACCAGCATTCGCGCTCGGGCGTATTCTGGCCGGGCAGATAGCACATCGTCGAAATTCCGCCCTGCATATCGACACGGCTCGCGCCAACCACGAATTCGCGCTTGAACGGATAGATTGCCACGCGCGCGTCCGGGACCGGCCGGTCGCGATACGCGAGCCAATAGATATTCGCGCGCCATAGCTGTCCCTGGCGATCGTAAGTATCGACCATTGGATCGAACCACACTTCGCTGTCGATGTAGATGATCGAGTTCTTGTCCAGCGCGCCGCCGGCCTGGCCGAGGTCGCGTCGCGGGGTCGCGTTGATAACGTAAACGTGACGCATCTCCCAATCTTCCGGACACGCCGAGGCGCCGCCATCAGACGGGCAGGTGACCTCCGGAGAATGCTTGGCATGCACGCACATCAGCATTTCCTTGTCGCCCAGGAACTTGTAGTCGTAGAACTCGGTCTTGGCGTTGAATCCGGAATAATGATCCGGGTCAAACGTCTGCGTCCCGGTCGCGGAGCTCAGGATCGCCTCGTTCAACCGGCGCACGCGGCGCGTGCCCGGGTTCCAGTCCCACGAGTCGTCGCCACGCTTCGGATCCATGTAACGGTAGCGGATCAGTCCCTCTCCGTACGCATCAGCCGGAGCGAGAATCGGATACAACGCGAACAGCCACATCCGGCCGGTGACCTTGAAGTCCGGGTCCGTCGGCAACGGCTCGACCTCGGTGCGTCCGACCAGCGAATAGCCCGCGTAGTGGCCGACCCAGATGTCGTTGATGACGTTCTGGGACTTGCCGGGACGCACGTACTGAATCTGGCAATCATAGAACCGCAGATCGTAGTCGTCGCTCTGGATCGGACGGAACACGTTGTCCCACATGATCTTGTTTGCCACGTAAGGATCGTTCGAATCGATCAGCGGAAATGGTTGTCCCGCGACATATCCGATGAGCGAACGATGGTCACTGGTCAGCCGCACCTGCGCCGAATACTTTTCGGTCGCATCCTTATACGGCGGCGGCCAATCGATCCGCTGAGTCGGCACGATATCCATCTG
>DATKSB010000067.1:0-2498 GCA_035531855.1 Binataceae bacterium (SeqCode) | reverse complement strand
TCAAGTTTCCCGCGCGCACCGTGATGACGCGCGATATCGTGCCGATCCGCCATACTCTGCCGCCCACACTCGATCTGCTCGCGCGCGCGTCGGGAAAATTCGAGATGATCGCGGCCTACGCCGACTTGTCGTTCAGCATCGCGATGGAAAATTGCGAGCGGCGATGGTGGGGCGTCCTGCGGCGCGTATGAAACGGCGCTTCAGCCGCGCACGTCGGCCAGGTGCGCGACCAAATCGAGCGCGGCGGGCTTCCACCTGTCTGCGTATTCGAGAATCTGGATCGATCCGAGTTCGACGGATGGCTCCGCGCCAGCGAGCGTCTTCACAGTCGTGCGAATCACCCCGCGATGCGCCACCAGCAGTGCGCGAGTCGCGCCGGGCGCGCGCTCGGGTACCCATTGGGAGAGCATCAGGACGACGCCGCGCTCGACGCGCGCGGTGAACGCCGCGCGGTTTTCTCCGCCCGGATAGGTATAGGCGGGAGACAGCGGGTCGGCGCGCCATCGCACGTACTCATCGGGAAAGCGCGCGCTGATTTCTTCTCGCGTCAGTCCCTCGAAATCGCCGAAGTGGACCTCGGCGAATTCCTCGAGCGCGACCGGCGCAGGCGCGTCCGCGCTCGCAATGATGCGCGCGCCTTCGGCGGCGCGAACTAGAGGACTGGTGAAGACGCGCTCGAAGGCGAGACCGCCGTGGTCCGTTTCGATCGCGGCGCGCGCGGCGCGCATCTGCGCGCGTCCGAGTTCCGAGAGCGGCACGTTGTTGCGTCCGTGGTAGCGGATGCTCGATTCGCCCTCGGTCTCGCCGTGGCGCACGAGGATCAGCGTTGCGCGAGTGGCGGGTTGCGGTGTCATCGATCAGCTCGGCGTCGGCACGCGCTCGCGGTCAATTCAATCGTCGAGCGGGTTCATCACCAGGCCGGTCAGGAGCTTGGGATGAAAGTAGGTGGATTTTTCCGGCATCGTGGCGCCCGCGTCGCTGACGCGCTCGACATCTTCGATCGACGGCGGGTTCATCAGGAACGCGCCATCGGCGGCGCCACTTGCGACCGCTTCAAGCGCGGCGGCCGCGTCGATGGTGTACTCGATATTTCCGCCCTTGCGGATCTCGGCGGCAGTTAGCGAAAAAATCCGGTCGAAAATCATCGCGTGCAGCAGGGTGACATCGAGCTCGCGGACCGGCGGCGGAGTCTCGGGAATCGCAGCCGATATGGTGGCGCGATCGCGAATCCGCAACAGGTAATTCGCGCGATGCCCCTTGAGCGCGATCGCCAATGCGCCGCGGCCGGCCGCGTGAAGGATCGCGCGCAGGATATCGCGGTCGGCGATTTCCTCGACCGTGAAGACCTTGCGCGCCTCGGCCGTGAACGCGGCGATCGCCTCGGGCCGCAGGCGATGCACGACACGATGCGTCGGCAGAATCACGAGGCCCGGGTCGTCGCACGCCACCATCGTCATCATCGTGTAGTCATACCCCTGCGGTGCGGAAGAATTCTCGGACGTGCGGCGGATGCGCTGATAATTGAGCGCGGTTTCATAGCGATGATGTCCGTCGGCGATCAGGACGCGCGGCGTGGCGAGCGCGCGCTGGATCGTCGCGATCTCGGCGGGCGCGTCGATCACTCGCAGCTCGTTGCGAATCGCGAGATCATCGGTCAGTTCGATGAGCGGTGCGCGAGTTGCGGCCTTGGCGCGCAGATGGTCGAGCTCCGGATGCTGTCCCGAGTAGAGTCCGAAGATCGAGCTGGTGTTGGTGCGGATCGCGGTCAGCAGTTTCAGGCGATCTTCCTTGGCGGCGGGAAAGGTTTTTTCATGCGGCAGAATTCTGCCGGCACCAAACGGTTCGAGCCGGACGCGCGCGATGAGCCCGGTGCGGGCGAGGCCGCGGCCTTCGATCGTAAAGCGCTGCGTGTAATGGAAGATCACCGGATGCGCGAGGCGCCGCAGAACGCCCGCCTGAAGCCATTCGCGAAGGGTCGAGGCGGCGGCAGCGTAGCGGTCCGCGTCGCGGCCAAATTCGAGCCGCACGATATTGTAGCGGTTGCGCTCGTACAGCTCGTTCTGGCGCGCCGCGCCGATCAGATCGTACGGAGGAGCTACGACAGTCGCGGGCTCGCCGGCGGTCGCGCGATCGTAAAGCAGCGCGCGCAATGGTTCGATACGCTCTGCGCTCATTCGAGCACCTCGCCCGAGAGTGCGGCGGCGAGCTGGAGCTGGCTTATCGCGCCGACGCGGATTAGCCGCCAGGTGTCGTGCTCGATTGCGACGACGGTGCTCGGCGCCGCGGCGGTCAACGTCCCACCTTCAAGAAACACTTTAACTTCTTTGCCGAGCGCAGCGCGCGCCTCGGCCAGGGTTCGCGCCGGAGGATCGCCGGCGCGGTTAGCGCTGGTGGCCGTCACCGGATGACCAAGGCCGGCCGCGAGCGCGCGGGCCACGGGATGCGGCGATACGCGAACGCCCACACCACCACCGATTCCGACGATCGCGTCGGGCAAA
>DATKSB010000066.1:0-9414 GCA_035531855.1 Binataceae bacterium (SeqCode) | reverse complement strand
CGGCACGGTCGAGCTGCTCCAGGTCCTCGGCAGCGAGCTCAATTGGCACGGCCGCTTCTTCAGCACGCTGGCGGCGCTGGATTTCGAAACCCTGGGCTACGCAATCGTCGCGACGTTCGTCGTCGGATGGGCGCTATCAGTATCGATCTGGAAATACCGCCGCCTCGAAGACCGCTGGGACACGCCGGGATAACTGGCTAACGCCTACAATCTCCACGTCGCGTGTATCGCGTGGGTCGTCGCAAGCAGCCACGTCAATGCGAACGCTATCGGGCAGGCGGCATCCCACAACACGTGCGCGACGACGCATGGCCAAAGCCGCCGGCGCCAGAGATATAGTCCGAGCAGCACCACCTGGCACGGCGCGATCAAAATGGCGTAGCGGATTCCCCAGAACGGCACGTGCGCACCCACGTCGAGCGTAAGCGCGACTGCGGCGGCGGCAATCGTGCTGTGCGTCAGCGCTTCCAGCCGCTCGACCGCGTATCCTCGCGACCAGATTTCCTCGTAAACGCCCGCGCTCACCGCTGTCGCGAGCATCAGCGGCCACGGCCATTGCGAGATCAGCTTAAATTGGTGCGCGTCCGAGCTCGCGATACCCCAATCGTGCGAACCTGTCAGGACCAGTAGAACAAGCGGCAGCGCCAACCCTTCGATCACTCCAATCCCCACGAACGCCGCAACTCCGAGCGCCAGATCCGTGGCGGCAAACCTGACGATGCCGATCGAGCGCATCGGCAGCCGCTCCCAAAAATGCACCACGAGCAGAACGGTGACGGTGATAGTCGCTTGAACGAAGATGGTCGCTACACCAGTGATAGAGGGCTGTGACCATCCAAAACGCGAAAGCGCCGGGAAAATCCAATACTGCAGGGGCCGCAGCGGCAGGTACGTTCCGAAAATAAGTACGAAAAGAACCGGCAGGATTTTGACGCGTCGCGGGAGCTCCGACGGCGCGGTCGCGGGTGCGTCGGCCGCGCTCGCGTCGGTCATCATCTCATGGGGCGGCAGCGTCATCGACAGTCAGTTACCAGACCGGGGCAGGTCGTTCCATGATCGGGTGCGTTGCCGCGTGAGGCGCGGCGGAATAATCTTTGCCTCACGATGCGCGCGAGTCCTCGGAATATCGTCCTGAGCGCGATTTCTCGCTCGCTTGCGCGGGTGCGGGTCAGCCGCGAGGCGCTGATTCTCGTCGCGCTTTCGGGTGGAACGGATTCGGTCGCGATGCTGCATGCGCTGATCGATCTGCGCGGCGCGTTCGGTTATCGGCTCGCGGCGGCGCATTTGAACCATCGCATTCGCGGAGCAGAGTCCGATCGCGATGAGGCTTTCGTGCGCGCGCTCTGCACACGGCTCGGAATCGAGCTCGTCGTCGAGCGCGCTGAGGGGCTCGACATTGCGATGCCGAACCTCGAAGAGGCTGCGCGCGATTCGCGGCATGACTTCCTGCGTCGGACTGCGGAGCGGCTGGGCGCGGCGCATGTAGCGTTGGGGCATCATCGCGATGACCAGGCGGAGACCGTCCTCCTGCGGATGCTGCGCGGCGCGGGAATCGCGGGTCTGGGCGCGATGGACGCGGCCGGACCTAATCGCGTCGTGCGCCCGATGCTCGCCCTTTCACGCAAAGAGATTCGCGCCTACTTGGATGAGATCGGCGCCTCGTTCGTCGAGGACAGCAGCAACGACTCGCGAGCGGTGATGCGCAATCGAATCCGCCACGAACTGATTCCGATCATCGAGGGCTACGTTCCCGGCGTCGGCGCGCGGCTGGCTGAGCTTTCCGGCGAGATGCGCGCGCTCGATGCCTACATCACGCGAGAGGCGGCACTCGCTCTCGACGCGATGCGCACCGCGAGCGGCGCGCTTGACCTCGCGCGTTTCGCGTCGCTCGATCCTGCTTTGCGAGCGCCGGTGTTGCGCGGGTTTATCGCCGAACGAATCGGCAGCCTGCGCCGGTTCGGACGGCCGCATCTGGACGCGATGATCGCGCTCATCATGGAAGGGCCACCAAACGGCGAAATCTCGCTGCCCGGAGGATGGCGCGCGGTGCGCGAATATTCGCAGCTTCGTCTGACGCGGCGGACCGCGGAAATCGCGCGCGCATTCTCGGTCCTGCTAGCGCTCGAAGGGACAACCGTCGTCGAGGGGGCGGGGTATTCTTTCGAGGCCGCGATTGTCGCGGCGGCGGAAGCTAAATTGGAACAGCACATGCTTCGAGACAAGAATAGCGCCCTGTTCGATCTCGCGGAGATTGCGATGACGGGGCTATCCGTGCGCAACTTTATCCCCGGCGATCGCGTGCGGCCGATCGGGATGAACGGCACGCGCAAGGTCAAGGACGTTCTGATAGACTCGAAGGTGGCGCGAGGGCGCCGTGCGCGGGTTCCTATCGTCGTCGCTGCAGATGAGATTGTATGGATCCCGGGCCTGGTGCGATCCGGCAGTGGTCTTTTGACCCGGGCCAGCGAAGCGGCCGTGCGAATTTCAGCACGCGAAGTTTCGTCGAACTGATGGGCGCGGCGTTGCGCCAGATTTAACGGGCGTGGTACGATTTCCATGGGGATGAACCAGTTTTCCCGCAGTATTGCTCTCTGGCTCGTTTTGGGCCTGATGTTTCTCCTGCTGTTTAATATCTTCAGCAGGCAGCAGCCCCGTGAGCCGGAGATTATTTTCTCCGACTTCCTCAATCAGGTCGAAAAAGGGCAGGTCTCGTCCGTCACGATCCAGGGCAACCAGATCAAGGGCGACACCACCGCCGGCGAACATTTCAAGAGCTACGCTCCGACCGATCCCGACCTGGTAAAGATTCTTCGCGATAAAGGCATCAAGATCGCCGCCAAACCCGCCGAGGGCGATCCCTGGTGGATGGTCATACTGGTGCAATGGTTCCCGATCCTTCTCCTGGCGGGACTCTGGTTCTTCTTCATGCGCCAGATGCAGATCGGCGGCGGCAAGGCGATGTCGTTCGGGAAGAGCCGCGCCAAGCTGCTGACCGAGAATACTCACAAGGTCACCTTCGCCGACGTGGCCGGAATCGACGAGGCGAAGGACGAGCTCGAGGAAATAATCCAGTTCCTGCGCGATCCCAAGCGCTTCACGCGCCTTGGCGGCCGTATCCCCAAAGGTGTGTTGCTGGTCGGTCCTCCGGGGACGGGCAAGACCCTGCTCGCGCGAGCGATCGCGGGCGAGGCGGGGGTGCCGTTCTTCTCGATTTCAGGCTCGGACTTCGTCGAGATGTTTGTCGGCGTCGGCGCGTCGCGCGTGCGCGACCTGTTCGTGCAAGGCAAGAAGCACGCGCCATGCATCATATTTATAGACGAGATCGACGCCGTCGGACGCCATCGCGGCGCAGGCCTGGGCGGCGGTCATGACGAGCGCGAGCAAACCCTTAATCAGTTGCTGGTCGAGATGGACGGCTTCGAGGCTAACGAGGGCGTGATCCTGGTCGCCGCGACCAATCGGCCCGACGTGCTCGATCCCGCGCTGCTGCGCCCGGGCCGTTTCGATCGGCGGGTCGTCGTGCCGCGGCCGGACGTCAAGGGGCGCGACGGAATTCTGCGGGTGCATACGCGCAAGGTTCCGCTTTCCGAAGACGTTAATATCGACAAACTGGCGCGCTCGACCCCGGGCTTCGCCGGCGCTGACCTCGAGAACCTTGTCAACGAGGCGGCGCTGCTTGCGGCGCGGCGCAACAAGGACAAGGTCGAGATGTCCGATTTCGAGCTGGCCAAAGATAAAGTCATGATGGGCGCGGAGCGGCGCTCGATGGTGATGTCGTTGGCCGAGCGCAAAAACACCGCCTATCACGAGGGCGGCCACGCGCTGGTGGCAACGCTGCTGCCGGGCGCGGACCCGGTCCACAAAGTTACGATTATCGCGCGCGGAATGGCGCTCGGCGTCACTCAGCAGCTCCCGCTCGACGATCGCTACACCTATTCGAGCGATTACCTGAAGACGCGGCTGGCAATGATGTTCGGTGGACGCGCAGCCGAAGAGTTGATCTTCGGCCATATGACCACCGGCGCCGGCGACGATATCGAAAAGGCCACCGAGCTTGCGCGCAAGATGGTCTGCGAGTTTGGCATGAGCAAGGAACTCGGGCCGATGACCTTCGGCAAGCACGACGAGCAGGTGTTCCTGGGCCGCGATTTGGGGCATCAGAAGGATTACTCCGAGCATACCGCGATCGAGATTGATCGCGAGATTCGGCGGATCATCGACGACGCCTATCAGAAGGCGCGCCAACTGCTCTCCGACCATATTGTTCTGCTGCACGCGATCGCAGAACGGCTGCTCGAAAAAGAAGTCCTGGACGGCGCAGAAGTCGAAGCGGTGGTCGCCGCGTATCGCGAGGGACGTCCGCTGCCAGCGTCGTTCCCTCCTGCCGCAGGCTCGACTCCGCGCCTGAACCTCGAAACCGGCAAAGACAAAGACAAGCACGCCGAGGAACCGGCCGCGGTTCCCGGAATGCCGCCCAAGCCCGTGCTGGTCTAGGCTCGGGCGGATTCAAGTTCCGCTTTGCGCGCGTCGGGCGGGGTGGAAGCTCGCGAATGCGGCTGGTATCCGATAACTCCCGCGATAAATCTCGCAGTCCGAAATTGCGCATTATCGAGTCCGCGCGCGCGCGTGTGCCCGCGCTGCCAAAGCGGATGCGCCTGCGCGACGGGCGCGTCATTCTTTTTCCCGCGATCATGGGCGTGCTCAACGTCACTCCCGACTCGTTTTCCGACGGCGGCCGCTACCTGGACCCCGCCCGCGCGATCGAGCACGGACTCGCGCTGGAAGCGCACGGCGCATCCATTATCGATATCGGCGGAGAATCGACGCGGCCGGTCGGCGCGCGCACGGTCGCGGTCGAAGAAGAACTCAGCCGCGTGATGCCGGTGGTCGAGGCGCTGGCGGCAAAGCTCCGCGTGCCGATCTCGATCGACACGCGCAAGGCCGCCGTCGCGGCGCGCGCGCTCGAGGCGGGGGCAGCGATAATCAACGACATCAGCGCGTTCGAGTACGACCCCGCGATGGCGTCGATCGCGGCGCGCGCTCGGGTCGCCGTCGTGCTGATGCATATGCGCGGGGGCGCCGAGGATCATCTGAAATTCGCGCGCTACCGCAACGTCGCGCTCGAGGTGATCGCGTACCTGATCGCGCGGGCCGAGGCTGCGGTCCGCGCCGGAGTGGCGCGCTCACGAATCATCCTCGACCCCGGAATCGGCTTTGCCAAGACCGCGCGGCACAATCTTGCGCTGCTGGACGCCTTGCCCCGCCTTGCGGCGGTCGGCTATCCCGTAATGGTAGGATCTTCGCGCAAGAGCTTCGTCCGGCGGATTGCCGGCGCTTCCGAGCGCGATATCGAATTTGGGACTGCGGCCGCCGACGCGCTGGCGGTCGCGGCGGGCGCGTCGATCGTCAGGGTGCATGACCCGGGCGCGGCGCGGGCGGTGGTGAGGATGGCGGCGGCGATTCGCGAGCGTCGCCCAAGGTAGGCAGAACTCGATGCCAAATTACCTGCCGGCGATACCGGTACCCCGATGGCAGGACATCCTGGATGTCCTGATCGTCGCCTATGTGATCTACCGAATCGCGCTGCTGATCCGCGGCACGCGCACGATGCAGATGGTCCTGGGGCTGGTGATCGTCGGGGTCGCGTTCGTGGCCTCGCAGATTCTCGGGCTGTTCACGCTCAACTGGCTGCTGAACAATTTTCTCGGATCGTTGTTCGTGATCCTGGTGGTGATATTCCAGGCCGATATTCGCCGCGCGCTGACCCGGGTTGGCGCGCAGTCGTTTTTCGGACCGCGCGCTCCCGCTTCGAGCGCGGCTGAGGAGTTGGCGACCGCGGCCGCATGGCTGGCGGCGCGGCGGATCGGGGCGCTTATCGTGATCGAGCAGGAAGACGGGCTCAACGAATTCATGGAAAGCGGCCGCCTCATATACGGCAGGGTCTCGCCCGAACTGATCGAGACGATCTTCATGCGCGGATCGCCGCTGCATGACGGCGCGCTAATTATCAAGGGCGACCAGATTCTCGCGGCGGCGTGCGTGCTCCCGCTATCCTCGAATCCGAATGTGAGCCTGGCGCTCGGCACGCGGCATCGCGCCGCGATCGGGATGACCGAGGATTGCGACGCGATCGTGCTGGTGGTGTCCGAAGAGGACGGCACCATTTCGATCGCGCGCGAGGGTCGGCTCGAGCGCGGGCTTGAACCCGCCGCGGTTTTGAACACACTCAGGAGCCTACCGGCGTAAGCGCCGATAGCGGGGCGGGCGGCGCGGCACAGCGGGCGATGGATCGATTGCGCAAACTGATCAACTGGAGCGACCTGCGCAAAGCCCTGCGGCGCAACGCCGGTCTGCGCGCGATCGCGATACTGCTCGCGATCGGGCTGTGGATGTTCGTCAACGCGGGACAGCGCAACGCGGTGGTCACGCTGGCGGTTCCGGTCAGCTACCGTTCGCTGCCCGCCGGCTACGTCATAATCAACCGTCCGCCGGATTTCGTTAAGATCGAAGTGGCGGGGTCGCGCACCCTGCTGTCGCTGCTCGACCCTGAACGCCTGACGTTGCGCCTGGATCTGACCGGGGTGCCGATCGGACATACGGATTTCAAAATCGGCCCGAACCTGTTCGCGGTGCCGCCGCGCACCACGGTCACGCGCGTGACTCCCGATGAGGCGCAAATTGATATCGACCGCGTCATCAGCCGCGACCTGCCGGTGCATCTTAATCTGACCGGTCCGGTCGCGAAGGGTTATCAGATAAATTCGATCGAGCTGCAGCCGGCCACGGTCTCGGTCAGCGGGCCGAGCCGATTTGTTGCGCCCTTGGTCCGCGCCGAGACCGACCCGTTCGATGTGCGCGCCGCCGACGCCGACCTCGAGCGCGTGGTCGGTATCCAGGATCCCGGCGATAAGGTTCGGCTCGCGGTGGTGCGGGTGCTGGCGAAGGTCGATATCGGCGACGAGATCGCCAACCGCGAATTTCGCGACGTTGACGTCGCGGTGCGCGATACCGCTTTCAAGTCGCGGGTCGAGCCTGAAAAGGCCACCATCACGGTGCGCGGTCCGATCCAGAAGCTCGCAAGCCTGGACCCGAAGGGGATAGTTTATGTGGACGCGCAAGGTGGCGCGCCGGGACTGGTCGAGTTGCCGCTCGAAGTTAATCTGCCCGACGGCATGCAACTGGTGAAGCAGCAGCCGGCCAAAGTGAAGCTCAGGATTTATCGCCAGAAGCTGGAAAATATCGACGATGGAAAAGCATCGTAAACTCTTTGGCACCGACGGCGTCCGCGGCGTCGCCAACGTCGAGCCGATAACCTCTGAAACCGCGCTCAAGCTCGGGCGCGCGCTCGCGTATGTGTTTCGCCATTCCAGCGGACGCCATCGCCGGATTCTGATCGGCAAGGACACGCGCCTTTCAGGCTATATGCTCGAGACCGCGATGGCGTCGGGGATCTGCTCGATGGGGGTGGACGTGTGGCTGGTCGGTCCGCTGCCGACGCCAGGAATAGCGTTTCTGACCCGCAGCATGCGCGCCGACGCGGGGGTCGTGATCTCGGCCTCGCACAATCCGTTTGAAGATAACGGCATCAAGTTCTTCTCGCGCGAGGGTTTCAAGCTCGACGACGCCACCGAAAGCCGCATCGAGGAGCTGGTGTTCGATGACGGCGCGCTCGCGCAGCATCGCGCGATCAATGCCGACATCGGCAAGGCCGCGCGAATCGACGACGCGCTCGGCCGCTACCTGGTGTTCCTCAAGACCTGCGTGCCGCGCACCGCCAACTTCGAGGGGCTCAAGGCCGTGATCGATTGCGCCAACGGCGCGGGCTACAAGGTCGGACCCGACGTGCTCGAGGAACTCGGCGTCGAGGTGATCGCGCGCGGCGCCGAGCCCGACGGAATCAATATCAATCACGAGTGCGGCGCAATGCATCTGGATGGCATCCGTGCCGCGGTGGTGAGCGAGAGCGCGCAGGTTGGAATCGCGCTCGACGGCGACGGCGACCGCGTAATGCTGGTGGACGAAAAGGGCGACGTCTTCGACGGCGACGACGCGATGGCGCTGCTCGGGATCACGATGGCGGCGCAGGGACGGCTTGCGGCGAACACCGTCGTCGCGACTGTGCTGAGCAATTTCGGTCTGGAGCAGGCGCTCACGCGCGCAGGCGTTAAACTGGTGCGCACGGAGGTTGGCGATCCTTCGGTCGCGCGCGAGATGCGCGCCGGCTCCTACAACCTGGGCGGCGAGCAATCGGGCCACGTCATCTGCATGGACTATTCGACCACCGGCGACGGGTTGATTACCGCGCTGCTGATCCTGACGATCATGGCGGAAAGCGGAAAGCCGCTCTCCGAGTTGCGCGCGATGCGCCGCGTGCCGCAGACGATGGAAAATATCCGCGTGAGCAAACGCACCCCGATAGCCGAGATGCCCGCCGTGCGCCACGCGATCGCCGAGGCCGAGCGCAAGCTCGGCGCGTCGGGACGGCTCCTGGTGCGCTATTCGGGCACCGAGATGCTGGCGCGGGTGATGATCGAAGGCGAAGACGCCGCGATGATCGAAGCGCTGGCCAAAGAAATCGGCGCGGCGATTCACCGCCAGGTCGGCGCCGCGTAAACGTATCAGCCGCGCGGGTAGCTGAATTCGTCGAACATTTCGGGCCATCGAGCTTGCAGCATCGGGCGCCACTGCTCGGCCGGTTGCGCCGGCGGACGCGGCCGGGTTGCCATGTACGCACGCACTTTCGGGA
Organism: Binataceae bacterium (SeqCode); assembly: GCA_035531855.1. Classification (GTDB taxonomy): domain Bacteria; phylum Desulfobacterota; class Binatia; order Binatales; family Binataceae; genus JBARDN01. The sequence goes on along the minus strand of DATKSB010000066.1, from coordinate 668 downwards.
GCATCGAGGAAGGATCGCCCAGAGCCAGACGATCGTACAGAAGCTCGATCGCGCCGCACGGATCTGAAGCCAGGTCCTCATAGCGGAGCGTCGCGCGCCGATCGGCCGGCAGCACCACCAGAGCGGCTTTTAGTTTTCGTTCCAATGCTCGCCGCGTTTCAAGAACCCGCTCGATCAATGCTTGCTGCTCAAGCGGCGCGGTCAGCGCGTAGCGTTCCCACATGCTTTGCCAGAGCCTCAGTGTCGAAGCAAAAACGGCGCACGGCTCGCGCACGATCCGGATGAACGCCGCGCCGGGCATCAGCGTGGCAAGCCTGCCGAGTCGAAACGAGTGAGCGGGAGATTTGAGCAGCAACCGCCTGTCGGTACCGCGGAGGTAAGTCGTTGCTTTCAGAATCCACATTATAGCCTCGTTCCAGCGGAGCTGCTGCGCGTGATCGAACAGGTCTGGATCGCATAGCTCCTCGAACCGCACGAGTGCGCCGGGAAACATGAAGGCTTCGTACGGCGAGACCGCGCCCATGCACAGCAGGGCAAACTCTTCCTCCTGCGGTGAGGAAGGCGAAACGCTGATGTCGCCGGTCGGACGGACGACCCGATTCTCGGCGGGCGCGCGATTCGCCGTCAGCAGGAACTGATGAGGATTGAAGCATTCGTAGGTGCTGGGA
>DATKSB010000065.1:0-46297 GCA_035531855.1 Binataceae bacterium (SeqCode) | reverse complement strand
GTGATCATCGTCGAGCGCGCGGGCATGCAGACCGTGTTCTGATTGTGCGCGCGCCGGTAATTGATTCCCTGCGCGGCCAGCGCGTCGGCACAAGGAGTGCGTGCGATCTTTCCGCCGTTGCATCCGAGCGAGTCGTAGCGTTGCTGGTCGGTGGTGATAAACAGGATCTTTCGGCCCATCGGCGGTTGCTCCGGACGGTCAGCGCGGGATGTCGGTCAAAGTGCGGCATGCGATGAGCGCGGTGCGCTCGAGCCCCGCCTCGCGGTCTCCATGAATCTGCTGGTACTCCGCGCTGGTCACCATCTCAATAAATGCGCGTGGAGTCGGATATTGGACAATCGCGACGGCGTCCCACTGGTCGCTTGGCTCGCCCACCAGCACGTGCGCCGGCCTGCCCATCCATAGCACGCGGCCGCCGCGCGCTTCGACCAGCTTTGTCACCGCGTCGCCATAGCGCCGGTATGCGTCAGCGCCGGTGCCGCTTGCGCCGTCGGCGGCCGCCTTGAACTTAAGCAGGTTGAGCATCACGACCGGGCCCTGGTCGGGGTCGGTCATCAACGCCTGAAAGGCTTCCCGATTGGGAATGATTGAACTCATATTGGGTGGGTGCTCCTTCGAATCACGATTATTACATTCATAGTGCAAATACAATGCGAGCATCAGACGTCTCCCGGCGACTTGCGGTCCGCTGGACGAATGCCGGGGGAACCTTGGTACAGTGAGACCGCGGACGAATTTACAAGGAGATATTCCCAATGCGTGCGGCAGTAATGCGTAACAGGAAGCTGGTGGTCGCCGATATTCCGGTACCAGAGGCCGGGCCGGGCGAAGTGATTGTCAAAACTCTCGCGTGTGGAATTTGCGGATCGGATCTTCATGCGCTGAAACATGCGGAGAAGATGGTCGAGAGCTCTAAACGCGCGGGCGCCGCGTTCGTGATGGATCTGAAACGCGACATCGTGATGGGCCACGAGTTTTGCGCTGAGGTCGCGGACTTCGGACCCGGAACCCAAAAGCGCCTCAAAGCCGGGACGCGAGTCTGCTCCTTCCCGGTCCTTATTCGATCGACCGGAATCGAGACCGTCGGCTATTCGAACGACAATCCGGGCGGCTACGGCGAATTCATGCGCCTGACCGAGGCGCTGCTGCTCGAGGTTCCCAACGGCCTCTCGACCGAGCGCGCCGCGCTGACCGAGCCGATGGCGGTCGGATTTCACGCGGTGCAGAAAGCGCGCCTGACGCCGGACGACGCGCCGCTGGTTATAGGATGCGGTCCGGTCGGCCTCGCAGTGATCGCGGCACTGAAGCTCAAGGGGCAGCATCCGATTGTGGCGGCGGATTTCTCTCCGCGCCGCCGCGAGCTTGCACTCAAGATGGGCGCCGATGTCGTGGTCGATCCGAAAGAAAAATCCGCCTATGAAAGCTGGAAGCAGGTGGCGGCCTATGGCGACCCCTCGAAGGCGCCGCCGGTGCAACCCTGGATGCCGGGGCCGGCGCTGCGTCCGTCCGTGATCTTCGAATGCGTTGGCGTGCCGGGCGTAATTGAATCGATCATGTCGGGCGCGCAATCCGGCGCGCGGATCGTGGTGGTCGGTGTGTGCATGGAACGCGATTCGTTCGAGCCGATGCTCGGCATCACCAAGGAACTGAACGTGCAGTTCGTGCTCGGATATACGCCCGAGGAATTCGGCGAGACGCTGTTCAATATCGCGCAGGGAAAAACCAGCGCCGATCCGCTGATCACGGGCAAGGTCGGAGTCGAAGGCGTGGCGCAGGCGTTCGAGGATCTCGGCTCGCCCGAGCATCACGCGAAGATTTTGGTCGAGCCGTGGCGTAGCTGAGCAAGGGGAGAATTCGCGATGCCATCATTGGCTGGAAAGAGCACGATCATTACCGGCGGCGGATCGGGAATCGGCCGCGCGACCGCGCTGATAGTGGCGCGCGAGGGCGCGCGCGTGATTATCGGCGACGTTTCCGAGCGCGACGGCGCCGAGACGGTGCGGATGGTTCGCGAGCAAAGCGGCGAGGCCGAATTCGTCCGCTGCGACGTTGCCCGAGCGTCCGACGCCGATGCGCTGGTCGCGGCCGCCGTAAAGAAATTCGGACGACTCGATTGCGCGTTCAACAATGCCGGAATCGCCGGCGCGCAGCGCAAAACCGCCGACTACGGGGAAGAGGAATGGGACCGTATCATGGCCGTGAATCTCAAGGGCGTGTGGCTTTGCATGCGCGCCGAGATTCGCCAGTTCCTCGCGCAGAAGTCGCCCGGCGCGATTGTGAATACCGCCTCGGCGGCGGGATTGGTCGCGTCGCATTCGATGCCCGCGTACACGGCGGCCAAGCACGGCGTCGTCGGCCTGACAAAATGCGCGGCGATCGAATACGCGCGCGCCGCGATCCGCATCAACGACGTATGCCCCGGCGTGGTTGATACTCCACTCGTCGCCGGCATGATCGCCGAACAGCCGAAGCTGGCTGGACGGCTGGACCAGGTCGAGCCGGTAGGGCGCAAGGCGCGCGCCGGAGAGATCGGCGAAGCCGTGGCGTGGTTGCTCAGCGACGCGGCGTCGTTTGTGACCGGCGCTTCGATCTCGGTGGACGGTGGACTGACCGCGGTCTAGCCCGCGATGCTTTCGCTCGACCCTTTTATTGACGCTTGGACGCTAGGCGATCTGATCCGCAAAGGAGAGCTCCGCCCGCGCGAGGTCGCGGAGTTTTTCCTCGCGCGAATCGAGCGGCTGAATCCAGATCTGGGCGCATACATGATCGTCACCGCCGAGCGCGCGCTCGCGGACGCCGCTCGGATTGAAGGCGAGCGCGATCGCGCGCGCGAGTTGCCGCTATACGGTGTTCCATATTCGCTGAAAGATTTGACGCCGATAAGGGAGATACCAAACACGCTGGGCTCGAAGAATTACGCCGATTCCATTCCGCCAGAAGACGCGATTATCGCCATGCGGCTGCGCGACGCCGGCGGCATTTTGCTCGGCAAGACCGCGACGCCCGAGTTCGGCGGACGGCCCACGACCGAGGGCGGACTGTGCGGAATCGCGCACAATCCATGGCACGCGCAATACAACGCCGGAGGATCAAGCGGTGGCGCTGCTGCGCAGGTCGCCGCGGGTCTGGGCCCTCTGGCCGAGGGCAGTGACGGTGGAGGGTCGATTCGCGGCCCCGCGTCAAACTGCGGCGTGGTCGGCATCAAGCCCTCGCGCGGGCGGCTCAGCTATGCGCCGCATCGCGGCGAGGCGTGGGGCGGATTCGCGACGCGCGGACCGATCGCGCGATCGGTCCGAGACGCCGCGCTGATGCTCGACGTGCTCGCGGGCCCTGTGGTCGGCGATCCTTACTGGGCCGCGCCGCCCGCGCGCCCGTTTGCAGAGGCTCCGCGCGCCGCGCCGCGAAAGCTCCGGCTCGCAGCGATCGCTGAAACTAAACTCGGTCCGGTCGATCCCGATGTCGCCGCGGCATTTGATAGCGCGTGCGCTGCGATGCGCGAGCTGGGGCATCGGGTTGAAAACCTCGCGCTCGACCCCGGTGCCATGCTGCTGGATTGCGCGCGCTCGCTCATCTGCGTCGGAATCGCCGCAATTCCGATCGCGGATCTCGCCGCGGTCGATCCGGTGGTCCGCGAGATGTATCACCACGGAAAAAAATTGTCGGCCGCCGACTACGTGAACCTGGTCGCGGTGATGCACAACACCGCGCGCGCAATCGTGCAGGCGCTCGATCCATTTGATGCGCTGCTGACGCCCACGATGACGATGCCGCCGATGCGCAATGGCACGTTCCCTTCCCGTCCCGAACGCTATCTCGACGAGCTGTGGACCTGGATCGCGTTCGAATATCCAGCCAACGCGACCGGACAGCCCGCACTCACCGTGCCGGCGGGGTTTTCGCGGGGCGGACTGCCGATTGGTTTTCAGATTGTCGGACGACCGGCGGGCGAGTTTGATTTGATCGCGCTCGCCGCGCAATACGAAGCCGCGCGTCCGTGGGCTCATCTGCGCCCGCGCGGATTTGGCGAATCCCGTTCGTGAGGGTTCCCGATGCACGCGCGGGTCGTCTCCGGGTATCATCGTGGCGCGCGGTTCCGGTACACTTTCCGCGCGTTCGCTGAATAATGGCAACTGAAAATTCCGCGCTGAAAATTCCGGCCGAAGCGCCGGCTCCGGCCTCCGAGCACGTATCGTGGCGTCTCAAGCTCCTCTATGGAGCGCCGAACTTCGCGGGCGCCGCCCTGGTCATTCCGATCCTCATCAACATGCCCAAGTTCTACGCCGACGTGGTGTTGGTGCCGCTCGGCTATCTCGCGATCGCGATTGCGCTGGCCCGTTCGCTCGACGCGATCAGCGACCCCGTCGTCGGCTGGGTCTCAGATCGCACGCGCACCCGTCTCGGACGGCGGCGCCCGTACCTGATCATCGGGCCGCCACTTTGCGGGATCGCGTTCTACGCGATGATGAGTCCGCCGATCGGGATGACCGGAACTCAGTCGGCGTGGTGGTTCGGCGTCACCTTCATTCTTTATTTCATTTTTCACACCGTCTATGTGCTGCCGCATTACGCGCTCGGACCAGAGCTCACGCTGGACTACAACGAGCGTTCGAGCCTGTTCGGCGTGCGCGAGGCGTTCACGATCCTCGGGACAATCGTCGCCTCGGCGGCGCCGGGAATCCTGATGCACGTGATGGGCTGGAATGAGCGGCACGTCTTTCACGTTCTGGGAATCGCGTTCGCGCTGCTGCTGACGACGCTCTATTGGATGCTCGCGTGGGGAGTGCGGGAGCGGCCCGGCTTCGCCAAGCGCGAGTCGAACCCGCTGGTGCCGGGAGTTCGGCGCGCGCTGCGCAATCGTCCGTTCAGGATTCTGCTCGGCAGCTATATCGTCGGCTCGATCACCGGCGCCATTCCGGCAACCCTGCTTCCGTTTTTCAACGCCTACGTGATCGAGCCGAAGAATCCAACGCTGTGGCTGTCGATCGAGTTGCTCGGCTACTTCGGCGTAGGGTTCCTGTGCCTGCCGCTGTGGGTCGCGGCCTCGAAACGATTCGGCAAACTGAACACCTGGCTGGCAAGCTTCGTGATGGGCGTCTCGGGCGGCGCCGCGATGTATTTCCTCGGCAAGGGCGACACCACGATGCTGTTCGTGCTGATCAGCTGGGCGGGCGCGAGTTTCGGCGCGGGACTGTTTCTGGGTCCTTCGATGCAGGCCGACGTGATCGACTACGACGAGTTCTATACCGGGCGGCGCAGCGAGGGCCAATACACTGCGTTCTGGAGCATCCTGCCGAAATTCGTCGCGATTCCCAGCGCCGCGCTGCCGATCGCGGTGCTGGCCGGAATCGGATACGTCCCCAACGCGGTGCAATCGCCGGAAGTAATTTTCGCGATCAAGGCGATCTTCGCGCTGGCTCCGGCGCTCTGCGGCGCGCTGTCGTTTCTGATCGCGTGGCGATATCCGATCACAGGCGAGATTCATCACGCGATCCTGGCGGGCGTCGAACTTCACAACCAGGGACAATCCGCGACCGATCCTCTGAGCGGCAGGCTCATCTCGCCGCCGAACGCGCGCGGAGTTGACGAGGCGACGGGATGGTTCCTCGATTATTTCTCGCCGCGTGAACTGCGCCGATTTGTGAAAGAGGGTGCGCGCGCTCCGGTGCGCGACGTTGCGATCGTCGCCGCTTCGGCGCTGGCGGTTTCCGTCTCCGCCGCGGTTCTCGCGATCGAGCGGATGGGCGGTGCGTCATCGGATCCCGGCGCGATCACCTCACTCAGTGTTGTGACGGCCGGCTTCGCGTTGGCGGTATTTCTGTTTCACATGCTGCGAATTGGCCCTGCGCGCAAGCTGGCGTCGGGCACGATCTCGCCCGCGATGGTTCGCGCGCATCTGAACGACGCGCATTGAGATTGATCGCACGCGCAACCTTTAGTCGTTGAGCATCGATGCGTTGATTGCGGCAGCGCGCGCGGCGCCAATGAGCGCGGTGCTGTCGTTCAGGATCACCCGGACCGGAATTTGCCGGACGATTTCGCTCATCCTGCCCTTTGCGGCAAACGCACGCATAAAGACTGGGTCGGCGAGGCGCGATGCGATCTTCACCGCGATTCCGCCGCCGATATAGATTCCACCGCTTGCCATCAGCCGCAGCGCGAGGTTGCCCGCTTCCGCGCCGTAGATCGATACGAACAGATCCAGCGCCGCGGCGCATAGCGGGGAGTTTTTCTCTGTCGCCGCATGGGTGATCGCGGCTGCCGCGTCGCCGCTTTTCATTTCCTGCGCGAGCCACGGCGGTTCTTCGCCGCGATGCGTGTCGCGAAGAAACCGGTAGATATTGTAAATGCCGCCGCCGGAGAGCACGCGCTCGACGCTGACGCGATCGAACTCGGCGCGTAGAAACCGCAGCAATTCGATTTGCAGATCGTCAGCCGGCGCGAAGTCGGCGTGTCCGCCTTCGGTCGCAAATGGACGCCGGGTGTGCCCGTCGAAATAGAGCCCCGCCTCGCCGAGTCCGGTGCCTGCCGAGATCACACCCGCGTTGCCGCGCAAATTTGCTTTGCCCTCGTTCAGGGTCAGGAAATCACGCGGTTCGAGCGCCGCGACGCCGTAGGCGTTGGCGACCAGATCGTTGATCACTGACACCTGCTTGACGCCGGCCTCGCGTGCCAGCGAAGCACCGTCGATCGCCCATCCGGCATTCGACATGTGCGCGTGGTTGTCGATTACCGGACCTGCCACACCGAAGCACGCAGCGGCGGGCGCCACTTTGTGCTGATCGAGAAAGGCGTGCACCACGCTTTCGAGGTTCGGGAAATCGTGCGTCAGGTACACGCGCTCATGTACGCCTGTGAGCTTTCCGTCCGCGAGATCGAAAATGGCGACGCGCGCATGCGTGCCTCCGATGTCGCCGGCAAGGATCATTCAGTGATGATCCTCCAGTGCCGGGCCTCGCGCGCGAGCAGATGATCGGCCTCCTCAGGTCCCCAGCTTCCCGCCGCATAGTTCGGAAACTCGCGCGGCGGCAGCGCGCTCCACACATCGAGCACCGGAGTGACGATCCGCCATCCGGCCTCGACCATGTCGTCGCGCTGAAACAGCGTCGGGTCGCCGATCATGCAGTCGAGCAGCAGGGTTTCATATCCGGTCGAAGGCGCGGCGCCGAAATAGGACGTGTACTTGAAGTTCATATCGACCGAACCGATCTTGACCGACGGTCCGGGAATCTTCGCGCTGAAGCGCAGCGAAATCCCCTCGTCCGGCTGTATGTGCATGACCAGTTGATTGGTGGACATCTGCTCGATGCCGGTGTCTTTGAACAGCAGCAAGGGCGCGCGTTTAAAGTTGATCGCGATCTCGGTCACGCGCGCCGCCAGCCGTTTTCCGGTGCGAACGTAGAACGGCACTCCCGCCCAGCGCCAGTTGTCTATATGCAGTTCGAGCGCGGCGTAGGTTTCGACGTGCGAATCCGGATTGACCTGGTCCTCCTTGCGATACGCGGGTACCTTCTTCCCCTGCTCGGTCCCGGCGCCGTACTGGCCGCGCACCGCCATCGTGAGCACGTCCTCGGAAGAGAGGATCTGAATCGCGTTCAGGAGTTTTGCCTTCTCGTCGCGCACCGCCTCGGCGTCGAATGAAGTCGGCGGCTCCATCCCGATCATCGAGATGAGCTGCATCATGTGGTTGGGCACCATGTCGCGCAACGCACCCGCGGTTTCGTAGTAGCCGCCGCGTTCTTCGACCCCGACCGTCTCCGCCGCGGTTATCTGCACCGAATCGATATAGCGCCGATTCCAGATCGGCTCGAAAATTCCGTTGCCGAAGCGGAAGACCAGCATGTTCTGCACGGTCTCTTTGCCCAGATAATGATCGATCCGGTAGATCTGATCCTCCTTGAGCACGCTCTTGATTTCCTTGTTGAGCGCCTGCGCTGACTCGAGGTCGCGGCCGAATGGTTTTTCAATCACCACCCGGCGCCAATTGCCGTCCTTCTCTTCCGCAAGGTCCGCCGCACCGAGCTGGCGCACGATTTCTCCGAAGAACTGCGGGGCGACCGCAAGGTAGTAGAGGCAGTTCCCCGGCAGGCCCTGCTCCTTCGCGGCTTTGGTCAGGGTGTCCTTCAGCGAGCTGTAGAGTTTGGGATCGGTAAAGTTTCCGGAGTGGTAATAGACTCTCGAGACGAACGACTTCCACAGTTTAGGATCGACCTTCGCCGTCGCGTATTTCTTGATCTCGCCAGAGAGTTGGTTGCGGAAAACCTGGTCGGTGTACTTCTCTATCGACACGCCCACGATCGCGAATTTATCGGGCAGGAATTTGCTGGCCAGCAGATTGTAGAACGCGGGAAAGAGCTTGCGCTTGGTGAGGTCGCCGGCGGCGCCGAAAATCACGATCGTGCATGGATCGCCGGGACGCGCCTGGGTGACGTTCTCGATATTTTCAACTTTATCCTTCGCCATCGGGGTTCCTTTGTCAGGTTGGCTCCGCGCGGGACGGGCGCGATTACTTGCCGGGTTTTTCAAGATGTCCCCCAAATTCGTAGCGCATCGCGGACAGCAGCTTGTCGGCGAAGTCGCCCGCGCCGCGCGAACTGAAGCGCTCGAACAGCGCCGAAGTCAAAACGCCTGCGGGCACGCCCTCGTCGATCGCGGCGTCGATGGTCCAGCGCCCTTCGCCCGAATCCGATACACGCCCGGCGAATTTCTTGAGCTCCGGATCGCCCAGCAACGCGGACGCGGTCAGATCCAGCAGCCACGACGAGATCACGCTGCCGCGCCGCCAGACCTCGGTGATGTCGGTGAGGTTCATGTCGTACTGATACAGCTCGGGATCGCGCAGCGGCGTGGTCTCGGCGTCGGCGGCGCCCTTGGTTTTGCCGATGTTGGCGTGATGCAGGATGTTCAGTCCCTCGGCGTATGCGGCCATGATTCCGTACTCGATCCCGTTGTGCACCATCTTGACGAAATGCCCCGCGCCGTTGGCGCCGCAATGCAGGTAGCCGTGCTCGGCGGTGCTGTTCTTGACCTTGTCGCGCCCCTCGGTGCGCGGCGCGCTGTCCATCGGTGGCGCGAGAGCGGAGAAAATCGGATCTAAATGCTTCACCACCCCGGCCTCGCCGCCGATCATCTGGCAGTAGCCGCGCTCAAAGCCCCACACGCCGCCGCTGGTTCCGGAATCGACGTAATGAATCCCCTTGGGGACGAGGGCCTTGGCCCGGCGAATATCATCGACGTAGTACGAGTTGCCGCCATCGACGATAATGTCGCCGCGTTCGAAGCGCTTGCTGAGCTCCGCGACCGTGCTTTCCACGACGGCCGCCGGCACCATCATCCAGGTCGCGCGCGGCTTGGTCAGTTTGGCGACGAAATCGTCCATCGAGGTTGCGCCCGTCGCGCCTTCTTTCTCCAGGGCCTTGACCGAGTCCTGGCTCACGTCGAACACAACGCATTGGTGGCCTGCATGAATCAGCCGCTTCACCATGTTGGCGCCCATTCTGCCTAATCCGATCATTCCGACCTGCATTGGAAATTCTCCCTTCGTCAAGTAATCGCGCGGTCTGATTATAATACGCCGGTATCTCCGATGACGCCTGTTTATTTCGGCAATCCGCCGCTTGCGGATAAAATGTACGGCTATTTCGTGAAACCCTGATTCAGCCGCCGGGTTTTGCCGCGCGACGCTGCTCGATTGCCTGCGCTAGTCCGGAGAAGCGTTCGCTGCGCCGCGCGACCGCCCGTTCGAGCAAACCTTCGCCGCCAAAAATCACACACGACCGGCGGCCGCGGCTGACCGCGGTGTAGATCGTCTCGCGCGAGAGCAGCGGCATGTCGCGTTCGGGCAGAATGAGAGCGACGCACTCGAACTCCGAGCCTTGCGCTTTATACACTGTCATCGCGTAGCACAGATCGATCGCGTCCGACAGCATCTCGATTCGAAATGCGGACAGTTCCGCACCGCGCGCGAACACCGCTGCCAGCGAGCGGCGTCCTCCGCGCTCGGCAAGGTTCACCAGCAAGCCCTGATCGCCGTTGAACAGCATGTGATCATAGTCGTTGCGCAAGACGATAACCGGCTCGCCCGCGATCATCGCGCCGCGCTCTGCCGGTGTGCGGCCAAGCGCCGCGCGATGCATCCGCGCGTTGATCGCGTCGGCGCCGCAGCGGCCAATCCGCGTCACGCATAGAATCCTCGCGCGCGCCAGATGCGCGAGCATCCGCGCCACCGTCGCCGAGTCCTCGGCGCTGAATGCGCCATCTGCGAGCGCGTACGTCCGCGCCGCCATCGATGTGTAATCTTCCGAATCGATTTGCGCGCGCGCGAAGTGCGTCAGAAAATCCGGCAGCGACTCCGACGCGCCGCCCACGAGCTCGACGCCGGAGAATGTGATTTCGGCTACGCTCGCGCGCCGAACTACCGGGCTATCGGCGGCCGAGAGTAGATCGGCGCGGCCCTCGTTGATTTGCCGCGCGATCATCGCGACCGCCGCGCCGCCGATGTCCTCGGCCTTGACGCGATAGTTCTCCGTAAGCCTCGCGCTCATCTCCGCCATCGCGGTGGATGGCGCGGTTGCCTCACCCGGCATCAAGTCGCGCAGCACCGCACCCGCGGCGACCGACGGCAACTGATCCGCATCACCGACGATCACCAGGCGTGCCTGCGGCCGCAGAGCCGCCGTTAGATGATCCATCAGCATCAGATCGAGCATCGAGGTTTCATCGACGATCACGATGGAGGCGTCGAGCGGATTGCCGCGATGATGGGCGAAAGATCTTCGCGTGCTCGAATATCCGAGCAGGCGATGGATCGTGGACGCGGCGGGAATCGTGGTGGCGAGGGTGGAGTCCTCTGCGGCCGGATTGGCGATCGAGCTCATTGTATTACGGATCGATTCGTTCATCCGATACGCGGCCTTACCGGTTGGTGCAGCCAGTGCGACTGCCGCGGGATCAATCCCCATGCGCACCAGCACGCGCAGGATCGCCGCGATGATCGAAGTCTTGCCGGTTCCCGGTCCGCCGGAGATTATCGCAAGGCGCGATACCGCACCGATTTCGACTGCCCGGCGTTGTTCGTCGGAAAGAACAGCCGCAATGCCGGCAATCATGGCCGGACGCGCCACTACGTCCGCAAGGGCCTTCGCGATCGTCTGTTTGCTCGGCGCACCTTCTATATCCGCCATTGCAGCAAGGCGTCGGGCGAGCCTTTGCTCGGCGCGGTAGATCCTTTCGTGGTATAGATACGGCTCGAGATAGAGTAGCGGACGCCTTGCGTCTGGATTTCGTCCGATGACCGCGGACGCACCATCAGCAGCCAGAATCGTTGCGATTTTTTCCGCGATCCGTTCGCGCGCGGACTCCTCGAACGGTGGCGCTATCAGGGCGGAGAGCATCCGCTCCAGCGGTTCTTTCGATTCATCGCCGCTCACGGGAAATCGCGTGTTGCCCTCGGCGACGGCGGCCAGTGAGAGGACAATCAGCACGATCAGCGCGAATCTCGGGCCGTCGTCCAGCTCGAAGCCCGGCTCGAGCGCTGCGATCTCCGCCGCCAGATGCACCGCGCCCGCATCGAGATTGAGTTCCGCGACCGACGCGCGAAGATGCGTCATGTCGGTTTCGAACTGCGTCGCGGCCCGCTGAACACCCGAGTTGCGCTGCCACGCAGTGTCCATTCCAAGCAGAGAGTAAACCGGCTTCATCAATTTCGCCCTATTTCGAAGGGCCGCATCAGTTCGCGTTCCGTGCGCACCACTTCGGACCATGGTGGGCGATAAAAATAGACGCCGCGATTTCCGCCGCCGGCGGGCGTGATGCCGCGAATGAACAGGTAGAGCAGGCCGCCGAACCCGGCCTCGTAATCAGCTTCGGTTTGAATTCCCAGCAGGCGCGTCACGCCGATGGTGTAGATCTTTGCCTGCAGGCGGTAATTCTTCTGCGCATGCTCCGCTACCGAATTCGGTTCGTAAGAGGCCATCAGATCGCTTTTCCAGTCGGCAAAATAAACGCGATTTTCGTAACGAAACACAAAATCCACGAATCCGACGTATACGCCACGCTCGATGCGCCATCGTGCGCTGTCATTCGCCGCTGCGGAATTGAGCAGCCGATGACCGCGCTCGGGTATCGGAAAGGTGAACTCCATCTCGCGTTCGCAAGCGCATTGCGCCAGCGCGGGAATCGTCGTGACTCCGGCCGCGATCGGTGAGCGCAGCGTGTTGAAAACGAGTTCGGGGCCGCGAGTCATCCAGCGCTCGCGTTCAGGCACCTGATGACGCTGCAAGGCGGAATCGAAGAGCTCGCGGACCTCATCGAGCGCGCTCCAGGCAGCCAGATCGCGCGCGCCGGCCAGGGTTTTTAGATCGAGCTGTTCGATCGTCTCGTGCAGAAAGATTCCCGCCGCGGCGCCTCCACGCGGTTCCGACGCGATCTCCGCGGGTTCGGCGGCAGGTTCGAGGTCGCTCTTGAACTCGCGCGGTTCGAGTTCCAGCTCGCCGCGGCGATGCAATGAGGTATAGGACAGCGTTGCGATCCCGGCACCTGCGCGCGCGAGTATCCCAGCTTCGCTCTCGAATTTCGCCGCGCCCGAGTCTGTGAGCAGACTCGCGGGAGGCATCCATCCCCCGATCGAGTTCGTGCCGGCGTTCGCCCGCCGCGCCTCCATCTCCATTGAAACGGTCTCGAACAGAGGCTCTAGCAGCTGTCCGGCCGCGTCCATCGCGCGCAGCCGATCATTGAGTTGCTTGTACCTTCCGGAGAGATCAAGTTTTCCAGGTTTGGTTGGGATATAGGGAAGGTATAGTTTTGCGCGCGCGCGCGTGGTCGCTACGTAAAGCAGCCGCTGATCTTCCTCGGCTTCCTCTTGTTTAATACTCGCGCGTTCCACGCCTTGCGCGATGCTCCCGATCGCGAGACGACGATCGCCCTCCCGGCCGTGATAAGTTTTCACCGGGCGCGGACTACTGTTCGCGAAGAAGCCGCCGAACAGGAACACGACTCGCGCCTCGAGTCCCTTGGCTTTGTGAATCGTCATGATCTGAACCGCCGCACGTTCGCTCTCGAGCCGCATGAGATTCGGATCCTCGCCCGACGGAAGCCGAAACTCGCCTACGTAGGCAGCCAGACGATCAATGATATCCGCGATCGACCATCCTTCTCTGAGCGCTTCCGCGAGGACCAACTCGAAGATGTGTTCGTAGTTGGTAAGCTCGCGCATATTCGGGGCTCCAAACAGTTGGCGCGCTGCGAGTCCGCTGTCTTCGAGCAGCGAGTCGAATAACTCCGCGAAATTTCCTTCCTTCGCGAGCCCATGCCACTGGGCCAGCCGCGCCATTAGCGGATCGGACGGCTCCGGCTCCCCGAGCTTTGCAAGCTCGCGCATCGGGACGGCAAAAAACGGTGTGGCCCAAGACTTCAGGCGATTCGATCGACTATTGGGCGCGGCAACCGCTCGCAGCACGTCGAGCACATCGCGTGCCTCATCGGTCTGAAACAATCCTTCACGCTTGTAGAATGCGTACGGAACACCTTCCGCGCGGAGATACTCGGCAAGTTTGACTCCTTCGGCATTGGTGTTGGTCAGGATGAAGATATCTCCATAAGTGACCGTCGGCCGCGGTTTCGCGCCGTCAGTGACGGTGATCGCCGCGGCGGGATTTTTCACGATGGCCTTGATCGTCGCAGCGATCCGGCGCGCGAGCATCCGCCGGATCGCGACGGCGTTATATTTCGCGTCGCGTGCGGCCGCAATCAGCGTGATCGGGGCCAAATCCCTGCCGGCAACCTTTGCGCACAGTTCTTCGCGCCCGCAGGATACCGGGTTCTGGTACTTGATCGAGCCGCTGAACAGCGGCGGATTCGCGTTCTGATCCAAAATCGCATTGATCGCGGCGATCATCGCCTCGGTCGAGCGAAAATTCTCGATCAGCGCGATCGGATCATTCGGCGGCGCGGCAATCTGGCCGCACGCCCGCAAATACGTCTGAACATCGGCGCCTCGGAACGAATAGATAGCCTGCTTGGGATCGCCGATCAGATACAGAGCGTTCTGCGCGTTGCCCTCGACAAAGATCTTGCGGAAGATTGCCCACTGGATCTCGTCGGTGTCCTGGAACTCGTCGATCAGCGCGAACCGATACCGCGAACGCAGCGCCGCCGCCAGCCTGCCGTTTGCATCATTGGCGAGCGCCTCATGGACGCGCTCGAGCATGTCATCATAATCGACCACGCCGAGGCGGAACTTTTCCGCGTGCAGCCATTCGCGCATCGACGGCACCAACAGGTCGGCCAATCGATTTTCCAGCGGTGCCGCGGGTCCGCTATGGCCCGGCTCATAGTGATTGCGATTCACCTCGAAGAGCATCTTCTCGAGATCATCAACCGATTTGCCTGAATCTCCAATCCACTTTTCTAACTGTCCGGCGTATTCGGCGCCGGCGATTTTTTTTTGGCGCAACACCGCACGAAACGCATCGTGAAACAAAGCGCGTCCATCGGCGGCCTCGGTCGCGAACCTGGCACCGGTGTCGAATGCGAGCTCCGTCAGGACTCGCTGGCAGAAACTGTGAATCGTATGAATCGGCGCGCGTTCAAACGAGAACAGCGCTGCTTCGAGCGGTGCGATGAGGTCGCTAGTGCCAGGGAACGCAGACTTGATCGCTTCATCGCCTGCATACGCCGCGCGCAACGCGCGATCGATCGCGGCGCGAATGCGAGCGCGCAGCTCAGCGGTCGCACGCTGAGTGAAGGTGACCGCAAGGATCTGTTCGAGCGGCGTTTTCCCGCGGACCAGCAACTCGACGATCAGATGCTCGAGCGTGAAGGTCTTGCCGGTGCCGGCATTGGCCTCGATCACGCGATGCTTGCCGAGTCCGATTTTGTCCAGGACGTCGGGACGAACATAAACAGCTCCGTTCATTCTCCGACCTCCTCATCGCCAAACAGCGACTTGATCGGCCCGAAGCGGCGATTTACGAGGTCGAATATTTTCTCTGGGCTGGGCAGCTCGAGCTCGCGCCATCTGCGCAGCGGCCCATACGCCGAGCTCGGCAAACCAAAATCGCGGTCCTGGTCGCGCATCTCTTCGAGCGCCGCGACCGCCTCTGCCCCGTCATCCTTGCGGGATAACTTGTAAACCTTTTCCGCCGCTTCGATCGGAAGGAAATAATCGTGCGTGTCGGAAAGCAGGTCGCTGACGAGTCTGGTCAGATACTCGACTGCCTGATCTTTATCCGGCGCGGTTAGAGTTCTGATCCAGAGGGGCTGCTTTTTCTTTTCGGGCCCGGCGCCCGCCAGTATCGCCCTGAACTCTTTTGCAACTGGTGCTCCCGCCGCCTTTAGTACGATCGCGTTCAGGAACAGGGGCAGGAAATGTTTGGCTTTTGCCTCCTTGCGCGCGACACATTGCAACGCTGCGTCAAACCCGGGCGAAAAAACTCCGACACTTCCGTGAAGCCTGACCCGCCGCGTGGTTGATTTGCCGCGCACCGTGCGTATCGGCACATCGAGTATGAGATAGGGCAGAATCTCTTGCGCAGATGACGCGTGCTCGTCGGCCCGGCCGATTCGAAACTCTTTCCACTGCGACAAATTGCCGGCGTTTGCCGCCTCGGCGCACTTATGCCAGCGCCGGATCAAATCCAGATCCCGCTTGCGCAAGGTATCGGCTATTGGACCCACCGGTGCACGCCCCTTCATTTGCGCCAGCGCAGCCGCACGCTTGTATTCGGATTGTGCTGCGGCGTCCGTATTTGGCAGCTTCCAGAATACCTCACGCAGAAGAGTCACCTGATCGAGTTTGGTCATCCCGACCGGTTCGTCCGCGAGGTCATCGTCGGCGTCCTCATCCTCCTTCATGCCCAGCGCAAAACGCGCGGCTCCCTGCGCAGGACACTCGAGGAATTTTCGCAACGCAGCGATCGGCAGATCCAGTTCGGCCTCATGATCGGTGGCGGTGCCGCTCATCTTTGGAATCTGCAAATCGGGACGCAGCGCATTGTGCGCCTCAGTCGAAAGCGCGGCCAGCAACTCGCGTGCGTCCAGGCGCGCGGCGTCATCGGTGTAACGGTCCAGATCGGCGCGTAACGCCGTGATTCGGGCGCCTTGGCGCGCGGCGCTATCGACGCTGAGCCCGGTATGCGGTGACGCGGCGCCAACCAGATCTCCGAAGTAGTTGAGATCGTAACGGCTGACCGGATGCGTCAGCGTCAAGGCTTCTACTGCGGTTTCCTTCAGATATGAGCCGAGAAGAAACTGGAGTTCGCGAAGCACCGTCGACGGCTCCAGGGGGTCTCCCGTATGCGCATCGCGCGCGACGTAGGAGAACGCGATCTGCTCGCGCGCAGCCAGAATCGATTCGAGGAACAAATATCGATCGCGATCGGTCGGACTCAAGTCCCCCGCATGGCGCCGCGTCTGGCGAAGGTCGAGCGGGTCGCGCGGATCCCGTGCCGGAAAAAATGATTCCCCGAGACCCATCACGAAGATCGCCCGGAACGGGATCGAGTGCAGCGTGCCCATCGCGCCCGCGGCCACTCCGTGCCCCGCGAAGCGGACCTGGTGTGCGCCGAGTTCTTCGATCAGCGCCGCCGCCGTCGCTTCCGCAACGGCGTAGGACACCTCGGGACTTTCGATCTCCTGCGCACGCATCGTGTCGATCGCGGCCAGGCACCGGTCGCGCATCTGCTGATCGTCGGGCTCGGTAGCGATAATGTATCTTTCGATCATCTTCGCGATCAGTTGCGCCCATCGCGTAAGGCTCATTCGCTCTGCCTTGATCGCGTTCGCGTCCGCGAGAAGAGCGCGTGCCGTACTTACGAATGCCTGCGCCGCGGGAATTTCGCTCTGGTCGATCTCGAGCGGCAGCAGCGCGCCGATTTCCGCGGATTCGAACAGCCGATCGTCGCCGCCGCGTTCGCCAGACATGAACGCTCCCAGCGCGATTCGCTTGAGCGCCTGGTCCCAGTTGAAAAGATTGGACGGGATATAGGTTGCGGCCGCGTTGCCTCCATCGGCGCCAAAGAAAACTCCCAGCTCCTCGCACCAGCCGTCCAACAGTTCAACCTCGAACTTCGCGTCGCCGCCATTAAGTGCAGGATGCCTGAGCAGGTGCAGCAGATCGGCGCGCGTACAGCGTCCGAGTGGGAGCTTCAGCAAAAGCCCGATCGCTTCGGCGACGCGGCTTTGACGCGCGACGCTGCCTCCGCTGATTTCGACTGGGATACCGTGGATCCGCGCGAAGACTGCTTCGATATGCGACGTGTATGCTTCGCATTCGCGGTCTGGAATCAACACGCCGATTTCGTGAAAGCGAAGCGGGCTCTTTGCGGATGCGCTCTGCTTCAGGAGCCGCCAGATTTCGTTTGCGACAATCTCGACCTCGCGCTGGATTCCGGGGCACGCGAGGAAGCGGATGCCGGCGGTCGAATCGGCTTGCTTCAGTTCCGCGCCGCGTGAACGATCTAAAATATCGCGCTGAAAGCGCGAAAGGAGCGATGCGGTTTGGCCGGCCGGCTCCTCGATAAAGTTCGATTCGAAATCGCAATCGCTGAGTTCATCGAGCAGACGGATATATTCGCGGCCCGGACGGCCCCACAGCTCGAGCGCCCGATTGTCGGCCGCAGCGAGGCCGAACGGATCTTCACTTGCGTCGAGATCGACGCCGATCCGGCTCCCGCGATGGATCCAATTCGCCCGACCGGAGCGGCGCGAAGTATCAAGATCTTCCCAGAACTCCCGGCACGGGTTGAGCGCGTAGATCGAAAGCGCGCCAAGCCTGCCGAGCCGCGTGAAAATCTCCGCGTAAGCATGGCCCGGCGCCGCGAGTCCGAACACGTGCAACCCGTCACGCACCGCAACGTTCAGGGCCGGTTCGCCGATCCGCGCGAACGCGTCCGGCAGCAGCATCCAGTCGTGCGCCGCGTCGCCGGTCCACTCAGTGTTTGCGCCGCCGCTGGCATTGAAGAGGATTCGCCACAGTGCTTGCTGCCACTTTTCGCTTTCAGCAATCGCGGGATCGGCCGCGGTCAACCGGTCGCTGCTCCACCGCGCGAGCATCGCGCGGCGCGAGATCGAGTATTCCTCGAACAACTTCGCCACCCGGCCCGACAACTCGAAGGCTCGCAGCTCCGCCTCCGGTGTGCCGCGGTCGCCGCCGGCGTCGATGTATTGCCAGGCTGGCGCGAGCTTCGAATTGGCGCGATTTTTCTGGCTCATCAGGCTGTTGAAGATGACGAGTTGAAGCGCGTTCGCCCCGAGAACGCGCAGCCGAGAGTTGGCGTTCTGTACGACCTTGGTCAGATGCGCGCGCAAGAACGGAAAAGTGAGATTGGCGGCGACACCAAGCCGTTCGGCGATCTGGTATTTCACGAATTGCTCGACCGCGCGATTGGGCACCACGATCGAGATCTTCCGCAGAGGATCGCGGCGCTGCTGCTCGCCGATCGCGCGGGCGAGCGGCTCGATCAAGCCTTCGAGCCGGTTCGAATAGTGAAGTTTAAGCATCCCCCGTTTATCTCCGCGCGTCAGGTTGACGATATGGTTTTCGATTTGCTTCGTCCAACACGCTCACTATATCCGCTCCACAAGACAGCCGTTGTCATCGCGAGCGGCTATAATCCGGATGCTCTCAAGGAGGGCGCGTCGATGCCGGTCAAATCAAGAAAGCCAACCTACGAGTCGGGAATCCGTTACGCGCGGATCGCGATGATGCTGACCGAAGAGCCGCTCGGAGTACCGCTGCAGAGAATTATGCGTGAGCTCGGGGTGAGCGGCCGCACGGTGGATCGCTACGTGCGTGAGTTCGTAAGGATGCGCGGAAAGCTCGGGCAGATGGTCGTCGAGACGGCGGGCGCCGGCGCGAGCCGCAAGTTGCGGCTGGTCACACGGCGCGGAGGCCCGAACTCGAATGTGTACCAGGCGGCGGCGATGTACTCGAGCCTGGCGCTGCTGAAATTTCTCGAGGGTACCGTGCTCAAATCCGGCGTTGACGACATCTGGGAGCGGGTGCGGACCAATCTACCGCCAGCATGGCAGTTCAGGCTGCGCGATTTCAACCGCAAATTCTACACCGTCCAGTATGTCCCCAAGGACTATCGCCCGTACGAAGAACAGATCGACGTGATTATGCGGGCGCTGCTCGACGAGAAGCGCCTGCGAATCCACTATGCGTCGATGAACCGCACCGATGGCAGCGATCGGACGCACGACTTCAATCCGTACACCCTGGTCCAGTATCGGGGCGGACTGTACCTGCTCGGCCGCAGCCATCGCGGCGCTGGTATTATCTATTTGGCTATCGAGCGGATGCGCTCTGTGGCATTCATCAAAGACGAGTCCGGTATCGACGAAAGATTCCAACTGCCCGCGTCCTACAATCCGGCGACGTTCGTGCAGGGAGCATTCGGAATCGTCAGCGAGGATCGCGAAACGACGGTAGTTCTGAAAAGTCTTAGCCCGGAAACCGACGCTCGTCTTGCCGCGCGCACTATTCATCCTTCCCAGCAGGTTTCGATTGGGCGCGACGGCAGGGCGCTCTTGCGGCTCAAGCTCAAAGGAACCGCCGAACTTGCCAATTGGATCATGGCGATGAGCCCATTCATCAAGGTGCTTGAACCCAAGGCATTGCGCGACGAAATCAGGGCGCGGATTCGCGACACCGCGCGCGTCTATCGGTAACGCGGAGCAACGCGGGGTAGCGCCAAGCCGCAGTGATTTCTGATAACATCGCGAACGCCTTCGGGTGGAAAGCGGGGGCCGCGGCGGTGAAGAGTTCACCGCCCATGCGAGAGTCGTTGAGGAGGGGCGCCACTTGCACATACGCAACACTTCGCTTGCGCTATTGATCGTGGCGGCATTAGCCGGCGCAGCCGGATGCGGCAATCGCCCCAAACCCACCGCGGCGCCGCCGATCGCGGTAACCGTGCGCGCGGTCAGAGAGGCCACCCAGGCTCATCGCGGAGCGTACACCGCGAATCTTCAGCCCTATCGCCAGGTTGGCCTGACATTCCAGGTCAACGGTTATGTCGAGACGATCAAGCAAGTCGCCGGAGCCGGTGGACGCAGCCGCGATGTTCAGGGCGGCGACCCGGTGAAAAACGGCGAGCTGCTTGCGACGATCCAGACCGGACCCTATCAGCAGCAGGTGAATCAGGCAGCTTCGGTGGTGGTCAACGCGGAAGCCACCTACGCCAAGGCAAAGGCCGACTACGATCGCAATAGCGCTCTGTTCAAGGAAAAGATCATTGCGCGGCGCGACTACGACAGTGCCGTTCAGCAGTACAAATCCTCCGACGCGCAGGTCAAACAATCCGAAGCGTCGCTCAAGCAGGCGCAGATCAATCTCGGTTACTGCAAGCTGACGTCGCCGATGGATGCGGTGATGCTGAGCCGCGGAATCGAAATCGGCTCGCTGGTCGGGCCGAGCGTGGTCGCGTTTCAGATCGCCGACACCACTGAGATGAAGGCGATCTTCGCGGTCTCGGACATAGAGGTCGGCCAGTTGAAGCAGGGGCAACCGCAGACCCTGCGCAGTGAGGCGCTGCCGGGGGTGCAGCTCGACGGACAAATAACCCGGATCGCGCAGAGCGCGGATCAGAACACTCGCACCTTCGACGTCGAGGTCACGATTCCGAACAAGGACGGCCGCCTGCGGGTCGGGATGATCGCGTCGCTCAAGCTTGCCAACGACGCGTCGGCGCCGGTCGCGACGGCGGCAACGGTTCCGATAAACGCGGTGGTCCGTCCACCAGAAGATCCGACCGGTTATGCCGTATTCGTCGCCATCGAAGAGGGTGGCAAGACGGTCGCGCGGATGCGCAAGGTGCGGCTGGGCGATATCGTCGGCAACGAAATCGCGGTGGACTCGGGCGTCGCGATTGGCGACCGCGTGATCGTGCGCGGCGCCACGATGGTCACCGACGGCGAAGAAATCCGGATCATCCCGTAATGGCACATCGCAGCGACGAAGAAATAATCCGCACGACCCACAACACCGCGCGGTTTTTCGTTGAGAATCGCGCCATCTCGTGGGTCCTGCTGGCCGCCGTGGTCGCGTGGGGCGTTTACGGCTACCTCCACATGCCCAAGCGCAAGGATCCGGATATTCCGGTGCGGCAGGCGCTTGCGGTATGCCCATGGCCGGGAGTCAGCGCCGAGAAAATCGAGCAGACGGTGACGCGCAAGATGGAGGAGAAGATCGCGACTAACTCCTATATCCATCCAGCCGGCACCGGTACCGACTATGGAATCCGATCGCTGACGCTCGACGGCCTTGCGATCGTTTATATCCAGCTCACTGAAAACGTCGGCGATACCGAAAAGCAATTCAACGACATCAATCTCAAGCTCGCCAGTATCCGCAACCTGCCCAGCGGAGCCGGACCGATCCAGTTCGAGAGCGATTTCGGCGACACCGCGGCGCTGATGCTGACCGTCGCGAGCCCCAAAGTGAACGAGGTCGAGATCGCTCTGCGCGCGCGCCAGGTTCGCGCGGCGATCGAGGCCGCGCGCGCGAGCGCCGCACCCGATTCGAAGCTCAATCGCATCTCGCTGGTGACGATCTTTCCGCCTACGATGCCCGCCGAGTCGGTGACGCGAGTGCGTGACGGGCTGTCACGCTATCTGGCGGAGCATCACGCGGCGGCCGACATCCGTCCGCTCGACGGGTCGGGCTTCTCAGGTTTGGACGCCGCCGAACCCGCGGGCGCCGACCTGGTGAAAGCGGCCACAGCCTATATTGACTCCCAGGTCGGAACCTCGATGTTCGAGGCGTTTCATCCCGACGCGTGGCCGCCCGTGGTGATCAAGGAGCCCGCCCGGACCGAGGCGATTCTCGAAAGCGCGGCGGGCGACAAATACACCTACCGCGAGCTCGAGCGCTATACCGATCTGATCACGCGCGCTCTGGAAGCGGTTCCCGACGTCGAGAAAGTCTCGCGCTCGGGCGTGTTGCCGGAATGGGTGGATCTGTTTTATTCGCAGGAGCGGCTCGCGTCTTACGGTTTCACGCCGAGCACGGTTTCGCAGATTCTGTCGTCGCGCAATATCACGCAGTCGGCCGGGATGATCAACGCGGCCGGCACCGACGTGACGCTGCATCCGAGCGGCGAATTTACCGACGCGCAGGAGATCGGCGACGTAATTCTCGGCAAGTCGCAATCGGGATCGCCGTTCTACCTGCGCGATCTGGCGGATATCTCGCGCGGTTACCAGGCGCCGCCGCGGCTGCTGAATTTCTATACCTGGAAGACCGCCGACGGGCACTGGAACCGCGGACGCGCGGTCACGATCGCGGTCTTCATGCGCTCGGGCGAGCAGATAAGCGCGTTCGGCGCGGCGGTCGATAAGGCGATTGATGGACTCAAGACCCGCCTGCCCGAAGACCTGGTGATCTCGCGCACCTCGGATCAGCCGCGCCAAGTGCGCGAGAACGTCAGCCTGTTCATGGACGCGCTGTACGAGGCGATCGTGCTGGTGGTGGTGATCGCGCTCATCGGATTCTGGGATTGGCGCGCGGCGCTGCTGATCGCGATGTCGATTCCGCTCACGCTCGCGATGACCTTCGGCATGATGTACGTGCTCGGGATTGATCTACAGCAAGTGTCGATCGCGACGTTGATCATCGCGCTTGGACTCCTGGTGGATGATCCGGTGGTGGCGGGCGACGCGATCAAGCATGAGCTGGGAATCGGGCATCCGGCGGCAGTCGCGTCGTGGCTCGGGCCGACCAAGCTCGAACGCGCGATCCTGTTCTCGACGATTACCAATATCGTCGCGTACCTGCCGTTTCTGCTGCTCTCCGGCGATACCGGAAATTTTCTCTACAGCCTGCCGATCGTGATGACCTGCGCGCTGGTCGCGTCGCGGATCATTTCGATGACGTTCATTCCGCAGCTTGGCTACTACCTGATGACGCCCGGCAAACCGCTGCCGCCGATCGAGTATCGGCGCACGCACGGCTTCACCGGGCTCTACTACACGACCGGCCACTACGCGCTGGAGCATCGCAAGACCTTCGTAGCGTGCTCGCTGGTGTTCCTGGCCGCGGGGTTTCTGATCGCGAAGCAATTGCGCAGCGCTTATTTTCCCGAAGACGTCCAGTACCTGTCGTATATCGACGTATGGCTCCCGAACGGCGCGGCGATTTCCGAGACCGACGCGACTGCGAAAAAAGTCGCGGCAGTGGTGCGCGACGCGGCCGCGGAATACGGCAAGGCGCATCCCGAGCACGGACATCCGCGCCCGATCCTGAAATCGATCACCAGCTTCGTCGGCGGCGGCGGACCGCGTTTCTGGTTTTCCGTGGCGCCGGAATCGCCGCAGGCCAACTACGCGCAGTTGATTCTTGAGATCTACAACAAGGAGGACATGCCGAAGTTTGTCGGCCCGCTCCAGAATCTTCTGTCGAAGGAAGTTCCCGGCGCGTACGTTGACGTGTGCCAGTTGCTCACCAATCCGGTGCGCTACCCGATCGAGGTGCACATCTTCGGACAGGCCGACATCGATCCGGCGCGCGAGCAGGCGGACATTGAGACGCTCGAGCATATTGCCAACCAGACCGAGGCGGTGCTGCGTTCGGTTCCGGGCACGCGGCGCATCCGCACCGACTGGATGGACGAGAGCCCGATCATCCAACTGCCGATAAATCCCGATCGTGCGAATCTGGCCGGCGTCACCAATGAGGATATCGCCAATTCCGCCGCCGCGGGCCTTTCCGGGGCGCAGGTGGGCACGCTGATCAGCGGCGATCTGCGCATCCCGATCGTCGCGCGCCTTCGGCAGCAGGAGCGCGCCCAGCTTTCGGACCTGGGCAATCTTTATGTTTACGCGTCGGAAGGAAATGGGCGCGTTCCGATCCAGTCGGTCGCGCCAATCGTATTTCGTCTATCGCCCGAGCGGATCGTCCGGCGCGATCACTTTCGCACGATCTCGGTGGCCGCCTATCCCGCTCCCGGGGTGCTTCCGTCGGAAGTCATGAAGGTCGCCAATCCGAAGCTCCAGGCACTCGCGAAAACTCTGCCGCCCGGATACCGACTCGAGATTGGCGGCGAGCAGGCCAAGCAGAGCGAGGGCTTTGGCGAGTTGACGATCGTGCTGCTGATTTCGGTCGTGCTGATCTTCATCGCGCTGGTGGTGCAGTTCAACAATCTGGTCAAGCCGTGGCTGGTATTCGTGGCGGTGCCCTACGGCGCGGTCGGCGCGGTGGCCGCGCTTTGGATCATGGGCGCGCCATTCGGCTTCATGGCGTTTTTGGGCATCGCGAGCCTGGTCGGCGTGATCGTCAGCCACGTGATTGTGCTGTTCGAGTTTATTGAAGAACGGCGCGAAATGGGCGAGGAGCTGATCCAGGGATTGCTCGACGCCGGAATCGAGCGTCTGCGTCCGGTGATGGTGACCGTCGGCGCCACGCTGCTGGCGTTGTTCCCGCTCGCGCTGCACGGCGGCCCATTATGGCAGCCGTTGTGTTACGCGCAGATTGGAGGACTCGCGCTGGCGACGGTGATCGAGCTGATCCTGGTGAAATCGTTCTACGCGATTTTTGTAGCCGACCTCGGAATCCTCAAATGGGCACCGCACCCCGCCTCGAGCAAGGAGCCATGACGGTCCGCCGGTAACCGCCGGCCGGTCATTTCCTCGACGCGGGCAGCGACGCGATCTTCGAGGCGATTTCCTGGGCGAGGTTGCCTAAGGCCGTGCTCATCGCGGCCACGACCGCCGTCGTTCCGGGCGATCCCGCGCTCGCGGTGAAGGTTGAATCGGTTACGTAGAGCATCTTGCCGACGCGATCGAGAATCTGCCAATGCGCCGTCAGGGTGACGGTGCCGGAGCCGTCGCTCTCGAAGCGGTAAACGTCAAGCTGCACCTGGTAATCGATCGTCGCGGTTTGGTACCACGGAAAAAACACGATGCGCTGGGTACCGAGCGTCGCGCCCAGGTCTTGCGCGAATACCTGAGTGAAGTTGCCGTCGAGTCCCTCTGCCCAGCGATCGGTGCCGGACAGAATCATCCGGTTGGGAGCGACCCGGGTTACGATTTCCTGGCGCTCGAGATAGTCGGGCAGTTTGATTGGACCAATTCCGATAACCATCGTGCTGCTGCCCGCCAGGGGCGAAAACGGCGCGGCGGCGATTGGCGCGAGCACGAAAAATTTGGAGTCGTCGGGCCGCGGCTGAAGGCCGAGCGAGCAGCCGCTGGCCGCGGCGCCCGCGATTGCCAGAATTGCGATCGCGGCGAATTGCGCGGCGCGCTTCATTTAAAGTCCCCCTTCGCATCCGCTGGTTGCGCGCGTCCGCGTACTACCGAGCTTGGGTTGCGTTGCAGATAGTCGGTCAATTGCTTGAGCGAGCGCGCCGCTTGCGCGGTGTCCTGCAGCGTCTGCGTCAGTTCATAATTGACTGGTGAGCCCGGTCCCACCGACTCCTGCACGGCGGCGAGCGTCTGCTGGGTCTGCCTGAGCGTCTCGCGCGCCTGGTCGGTAGTCGCGACCAGGCTCTTGGAGATTGGATCGACCTTCCGGTTGAGCGTATCGGACAGACGCTGGATGCTTTTGGCGCTCGCGCTCATGCTGTTGGCGGTGCGATTGAGCGCGTCGATTGAGGCGGCGAGTTTGGGCGAGGTCACCAGATTGGTCACCGCCTCCATGGTTCGGGTCACTTCTCCGACCAGCTTGTTGAAATCGATTTGTTCGAGCACGCCAAGCACCTTGGTGATCGCGATCTGTGCCTGCTCGAAGGTATTGGGCAGCGTCGGGATTTCGGGGTAGGGAGAATTCTTGCCGAGAAAAAACTTGGCTGGATCGTGCGGATGCATATCCAGATCGACGTACTGGAGGCCGGTCAGAATGCTCTCCGTTGCGAGCTGTCCGCGCAGCCCCATTGCGATCGCCCGCTGCATCTCTTCCGGATCTTCCAGGTTGACCTCGGCGCCATGGCTTATCAGCTTGGCCGAGTCGAGCTGGATCACCACCGGGATCCTGATCAGGGCGGTGTTCTGCATCAGGCCGCCTTCCATTCCCGGCAAACTCAGCATCACCGCGACCACTGAACCGATCTCGACGCCGCGAAACTTGACCGGAGCGCCGACGCGCAGTCCGTTAACGTCGCTGGTGAAGTAGAGAACGAAGCGATGCGAGCGGCGAAATAGATTGCCGCCTCCGATCACGACTATTCCGATAACCACCAGCGCCAGCGCGCCGAGCACGAACACACCGACCAGGGTTGGATTGACTTTCTTGCCCATCGATTTATTTTCCCGCCTTGCCGCCCTGCGCCGCTTCCGGTTCGCCTTCGGCGCCGCGGGTCAAAAAGCGGCGCACGCGAGGATCGGCCGAGTGTTCGAGCAATTCGCGCGGATTGCCCTGGGCTATCGCCGTATGGCTGTCGGCGTCGAGAAAGATGCTGTCGTCGCCGATCGCGAAGATGCTGGCGAGCTCGTGCGTCACCACGACGATTGTGGCGCCGAGCGAGTCGCGGATCTCCAGGATCAATTCGTCGAGCAGCCGCGAGCTTATGGGATCGAGCCCGGCCGACGGTTCGTCGAAGAACAGGATTTCCGGATCGAGCGCGATCGCACGCGCCAGTCCCGCGCGCTTTTGCATCCCACCGCTGATCTGGCTCGGGTAGTAGTCCTCGAAACCCTTCAGTCCGACCAGCGATAGTTTCAGCGATGCGACTTCGCGGATTTCGGCGCCGGAAAGATCGGTGAACTCTTCCAGTGGCAGGCCGATATTCTCCGCCAGCGTCATCGAGCTCCACAGCGCTCCGCCCTGATAGAGCACGCCGAAACGCCGGAGCTGTTGCTCGCGTGCCTCGGGCCCGGCGTGAGTGAAGTTCAAGTTGCCGTATAAAATCTCACCGCTGGCCGGCGCTTTGAGGCCCAGCAGATGGCGCAGCAGCGTGCTTTTGCCGCATCCGCTGCCGCCCATGATAATAAACACGGCGCTGCGTTTGACGACAAAATTCAGATTGCGCATCAATACGAAATCGCCGTACGCCATCGTGAGGTCGCGCACAACGATATCCGGCTCGGCGGACTCGGTGCGCGG
The DNA here is from genome assembly GCA_035531855.1 of Binataceae bacterium (SeqCode). Classification (GTDB taxonomy): domain Bacteria; phylum Desulfobacterota; class Binatia; order Binatales; family Binataceae; genus JBARDN01. The sequence continues at coordinate 19,263 of DATKSB010000065.1, read as the reverse complement.
CCGCGCGGTCTGGATGCTCTGGATTTCGCTCAAACGCTTCTCCGCTGCTTCAGAGTCCAAGAATGTTGAACAGCACCGCGAACAGTCCGCAGGCCACGACGACGTAAACGATTCCCGTCACGACCGCGGAGGTCGCCGCGTCGCCGACCGCGGAGCTGCTGCTCCCGCATTGGAATCCGCGCAGGCATCCGGCGGTTCCGATAATCGCTCCATAAACCGTAGCCTTGAAAATTCCGCCGAACACCCCGCCCAGCTCGATCGCGGCGAAGGTTTCGCGCATGTAGCTGCCGAGCGAGATATTGAGCATTCCCGCTCCGACCGCCGCTCCGCCAAGAATTCCCAGCATGTCCGAATACACGCACAACAGCGGCATCATCAGGACCAGCGCGAGCACCCGCGGCAAGACCAGGAACTCCATCGGCGCAAGTCCCATCGTGGTGAGCGCGTCGATCTCCTGCGTGACTTTCATCGATCCGAGCTGCGCGGCGAACGCGGCTCCGGTGCGGCCCGCCATAATGATCGCGGTCATCATCGCGCCCATGTCGCGCACCATCCCGATCCCGACCAGGTCGGCGACATAAATCGAGGCGCCGAATTGCTGCAACTGTACCGCGCCCATGAAGGCCAGAATCACGCCGACCAGAAAACTGATCAGTGTGACGATTCCGAACGCGCGCGCGCCGCAATCCTGGATTTCGATCATCAGATCGACCCGCCGAAATCTTGCGTGCCCGGTGATTAACCGGCCGAACGCGATCGCGAGCGCACCCAGAAACGCCACGAACTCATCCAGGCCGTCAAAGTAATTGATGGTCGCGCGACCGACCCGCTCGACGAATGGACGCCGGTCGGCTTTGGTCTCGGCTTCCTTGTTTTCGGGAACCGCCTCGGCGAGGTCGATTAGCCGCTTAACTCCGGCGGGTAGGCCCGAGATGTCGGTGTCGAGGTTGCGCGCCTTGCAGGTCTCGATCGCGCGGGTAACGAATACCAGCAGGCCTGAGTCCCAATCCGCCAGATCACCGGCCTCGAACACGACGCGCCGGATCTCGCCGGTGCGCACCTGGCCGGTGCGCATCAGCTCGCGGTTCAGCAGATCTCCCGTCGGTAGCCCATGGCGCATCCGCCACACGCCCGATAGATGAACAATAAGCGAAGAGTCCGCGCCACGTTCGAATGTGACGGAGCTCGGGGCGGCGGCCTTGCGCTCAGCCGGCATCGCGCGTCTCGTTGTGTGAAGGGATGGGTAGCATTGCTCCCGCGATGTTAGCGAATATCGCGAGCCAATGCGCGCTCCTATCCCGAGAGCGATGGCAGCGAACAAGAGGGGCTGGCGCTGGCAGCCAGCGGTGAGCGCGGATGCCAGGTGGCCAGGTTCAGGTGGTCACTCGGCCCAGGAATTTGCTTACCGCGGCATTGAAAGCCTCGGGCTGGTCGATATTGGCGGCATGTCCGGCGCCGGCCAGGACAACCTTTTCCGCTCCCGGGATTTTCGCCGCCATGTAGTCGGCGGAAGGCACAAACCGCGCGTCCAACGCACCGACCAGAACCAGCGTCGGCACACGAATCGCCGGCAGCGACTCGATCACGCTGCCTTCCCGCTGCGCCAGCATCCCTCGCGCCGCGTGTGCGAGTCCCTGGGCGCTGCGATGCTGTGCGACGCGAGTCTCAGGGCTGCCGGTGGTCGCGTCAATTCCATCGCGCTCGAAGTTGCGCGCGGTCGCGTCGGTCATGCGATTCCATTCCTGGCGCGGACCGTCTTTCTTGTAGCCGGGTCCGGTGTCGAACAGCATCAACGCGATCGTCCGCTCCGGATGCGCCAGATGGAACGCGAGCGACATGAACCCGCCCAGTGACAGCCCACCGATAACCGCGCGCTCTGCGCCGCATGCGTCGAGCACGGCAGCCATGTCGGCGACGGTAGCCTGATGCGAATAGAGCGCGGGATCGTCCGGGGAGTCCGAGCGATCGTGCCCGCGCATATCCCACGCGATCAGATGATAACGATCCGACAGCGCGTCCATCTGCCCGCGCCACATCCGCGCACTGGCGCTGTATCCGTGCGAGAGCAGCACGGCGGGCCCGGCGCCGCGCGCTTCGTAATAGATCTTCACCCCATGGTCGCGTTCGAGAAATGGCATCGATGCATCATGCTCGCGTCATGCGTTCCAGTCGAGACCGGCGAGCGCGGCTATCTGGCGCATGTCCAGGTGCGTTTCCAGCAAATCGGCCAGCCGGTCGAAGGCGGCGATGTGATCCGCCGTGGAGGAGACATGATCCGACGCGGCCAGAGGTTCGAGTCCGAGCGACTTGCGCACCCTATCGATAAACCAGCGCCGGAAATCCGGCAGGTCAAACAATCCATGGATCGACGTTCCGATAACTCTGCCGTCCGCCGACTGTGCGCCGTCGAATTCCCGCACGGCACTTTGGCCGCGGCTGCCGATCCTGAAGAGCGCGCTCGCGTCGGTCACGCCTGCGATCCGTCCGGAGTGGATTTCGTATCCTTCGATTGAAAGTCCGGTCGGCAGGTGGACGGCGGTCACACGATCGGTGATTTTTCCGGGTGCAAAGGTCGTCTCGATGTCGAGCAGTCCCAGGCCGACGGTCTCAACCTCGTCGCTCTCGGCGCGCTCGCGATCGACGATGCGCCGGCCGAGCATCTGGTAGCCGCCGCAAATGCCCAGCACAAAACCGCCACGCCTCAGGCAGCGCACGAGGTAGTCCTCCCATCCGGCACCGCGCAGCCATTTCAGGTCGGCGACCGTGGTCTTTGATCCGGGCACAATCAGGACATCAACTTTCGGAGCCGACGCGGGGTCGCTCAGATAATGGACCGCGACATCCGGCTCGCTCTCGAGGGGCTCGAAGTCGGTATAGTTCGATATTTCCGGAAAGCGCACGACGCCGATTCGCACTGCCGCCGCGCTGGAAACCGATGCGCGCGTTTCGAGCGAAGCCGAATCCTCCTGCGGGATGCCGAGGTTCCTTTCGTATGGGAGCGCGCCAATCACCGGAATCCCGGTGCGCTGTTCAAGCAAGGCCGGGCCGGGTTCGAGCAAGGCGCGATCGCCGCGGAACTTGTTGATCAGCAGTCCTTTGACGCGCCGGCGCTCGGAGGCGCTCAGCAACTCGACGGTTCCCGCGAGCGACGCGAACACGCCGCCCTTGTCGATATCGCCGACGATCAGAACCGCGGCATCGGCGAGATCCGCGACGATCCAGTTGGCCAGGTCGCGATCGCGTAAATTTATTTCCGCGGCGCCGCCTGCGCCCTCAACGATTATCAGGTCGAACGCTTCGGCGAGCGAGTTGTAGCTGCGCACGATTTCCGGCCATGCATGCGCGCGATATCGCTCGTGCTCCTGCCATGCGTTGATACGAAAGCGCGCCCTGCCGCGGATAACCACTTGGCACCCCGAGCCACTTTCGGGTTTGAGCAAGACCGGATTCATCTCGACCGACGGCTCGAGGCCGCAGGCCATCGCCTGCACCGCCTGGGCGCGGCCGATTTCGCCGCCGCCAGCGCACACCGCGGCGTTGTTCGACATGTTCTGCGATTTGAATGGCGCAACGCGAATGCCGCGGCGTGCGAATGCGCGGCACAAGCCGGTTGCGACGACGCTTTTGCCGACGTCCGACGCCGTGCCCATCACCATCAGGCTCCGCGCGCGCATTAGCCGCCTGATTCTTTCCGGACGCCTGTCGCGGCTTTGATCATCACGAACTGCCTGGCCGCGATTGCCCGTGCTCCGCGATTCGCTCGAGCAGGCGGGCGCCGAAATCCGCGAGCTTCTTTTCGCCCATCCCGCGAACTGCGCGCAACTGCTCGAGGGTCGAGGGGCGCGCGCGGGCGAGGTCGCGCAGCGTCGAGTCGTGGAGAATCACGAAGGCCGCGACAGAGCGCTCCACCGCGATCTCCCGGCGCAGCTCGCGCAGGCTTTCGTACAAGGCCTCGTCCACGTCGCGCCAACTGGTTTCTTCGAGACGGGTTCGTGCGGCCCTCGGTTTTTTCGCCTGGAGCAGCCTGACGGAGCGCTTTCCGCGCAGAACTTCCCACGAGTCGGCGTTGAGTTTCAGGGTCGGCCGATCGCCGCCGGTGCGTTCGAGGAGCGCCGCGTCCACGAGCTGATAGATCAGATTGGTCACCGTCTTGCGCGGGAGATCCTTCAACAGCCCGTACGTGGAAAGTTGCTCATGGCGCCATCGCCTTACCCGCTCGCTGTCCGCGCCCAGGAGCACATCGACCACCTGTTCAACTCCGAAGCGTTGCTCGACCCGCGCGACGCAGGAGAGCACTTTCTGCGCGAGCACGGTCGCGTCGGCCACGCCTTCAACCTCGCCCAGGCACTGGTCGCAGGCGCCGCAATTCGGATTTGCGTATTGCTCGCCGAAATAGCCGGAGAGCGCGGCATGACGGCATCCGACGACGGTGGCGTAGCGGCGGATCTGTTCGAGCAACTGATTGGCGCTTTCGAGCACCTGCGCGGGGAATTCCGCTTCGGCGGCGCTGCGCTCGAGCAGGCCCTGCCAGCGCATCGCGTCCGCCGCGGAGTAGAACAGGACGCACTCCGCGGGCAGACCGTCGCGTCCGGCGCGGCCGGTCTCCTGCTGATAGTGCTCGATCGATTTCGGCAGCGCCGCATGGATGACGCAACGGATATCGCTGCGGTCGATCCCCATTCCGAAAGCGACCGTGGCAACGACCACGTCGATCTCTTCGGCGGCGAAGCGATCCTGCGTGCGGCGGCGGTCGCCGGCGTCCATCCCGGCGTGATAATGCGCAGCGCGGATACCGGCGTCCGCAAGATACGCGGCCATGCTCTCGGTGTCCTTTCGGGTGATGCAATAAATAATCACCGCTTCGCCCGAGTGACGGCGCACGACGTCCGCGGCCTGCGTGTTAACAGAAGTCTTCGGGACTACACGGTAGAGAAGATTCGGCCGATCGAAAGAGCCGACCAGTACCGCCGGATCTTTGAGCTTGAGTTGCTCGACGATATCGTGGCGCACGCGTTCCGTGGCGGTCGCGGTGTAGGCGTGCAGGCTCGCATTCGCAAAGCGGCTTTTTAATTCCGCGAGCTGACGATACTCGGGCCTGAAATCATGCCCCCACTGGCTGATGCAGTGTGCCTCGTCGATCGCGAAGGTGCCGACGCCGATTCGCTGCGCAAGCTCGATAAATCGCGGTGTGAGCATCCGCTCCGGCGCGACGAAGATGAGATGCGGGCGGCCGCTGGCAATCTCGCGCTCGGCGCCGCGAATTTCATCCAGATCCATTCCGCTGTGCAGCGCGACCGCCGGATAGCCGCACGCGCGGAGCGCGTCCACCTGATCTTTCATCAACGCGATCAGTGGTGAGACGACTATATCGGTCCGTCCGGCAACCGCCGGCGGCACCTGATAGCACAGTGATTTGCCACCCCCGGTCGGCATCACGACCAGCGAGTCGCGGCGGTCCAGCCCGGCCCTAATCGCCTCGGCCTGCAGCGCGCGCAGGCTCTCAAAGCCCCAGAAGCGCCGCATTGTCGCGAGAATCGCGTCCGACGCGTCCGCCGTTTTGTCCCGCGCCGAGGGGGTACTGTCAAACGTCACTGCGGCGCGCCTTCATCGTGTAGTTGTCATCTGTTTGTGATCGGATGGTCGTGGTTCCAAGTAATTACCCGAGTGGTTCACCGGCGATCAAGACTGCCGATATTTCCTCCAATCCTTTCCGTCGCGTTGGCCATTTCCTCTCCGGCCGAACGCAGCCAATCAGGGTTCCGCCGATGCAGGTCCTTGAGAATCATTTTTGACTTGGCGTCTATTGCCAAGATGCGCGTTCGCGGCTTCCGAGCGCGGCGCGGAGGTCCGTCAGCGGCGAGTCCAGGAGGCTCGCTCCGTCGGCGGACATCAGACAATCGAACAAGATGAAAATGGCTGGCGTCTGTGCGGCTGACTTGCGCACCCGGCTTTCAGCAGGATGCAACCGGGCCTGCAACGCATCGAACGAGAGGATGTCGCCGATTGGAATAGCGAGCTCGCCATCGACAATGAACCGTGCGGGCGCGAGCGCGGCAAGCTTCGCGACAATCTCTGGAAAATAGCGCGCCAAAGTTTTGCCTGATTTGGCAGCTCGATCTCACCACCGGCGCGAAACGCCAGGCATCGAAAGCCGTCGCACTTGGTTCGAACTGCCATCCCGCCTCGCGCGGCAATTCACACACGAGCCGCGCTTCCATCGGTCGCGTAGCGAGCGGTATCGGCAGCCCGGCGATTCTTTTGCTGTCCGATTTTCTCGCTGTACGCGGCAAAATTCACTCCGCCCTGACTTTGCCCAGTCGTTTTATCGCGTGAGAAAGTGGCCGCTCTCCGTCGCAGTACGCTTGCCACGCGGTACTCTTGGCGAGCAGGCCGGGCACGGTTCGAATCGTGAACCGTTTCGGATCGAGTCCCGAACGGACTTGTGTCCATGCAAGCGGCATCGACACCGGTGCGCCGGCGCGAGCGCGCGGCGACAGCGGCGCGACCGCAGTCGCCATCCGATCGTTGCGGAAATAGTCGAGGAAGATTTTTCCGGCGCGATCTTTCTTCGCCATTTTGGTCAGATAGCGATTCGGACTATCCGCGGCTATCCGGATACAGATTTCGCGCGCGAATACCTTGGCAGCGGCCCATCCGATTCGTACTGTCCTGGCCGGCGCAAGCGGCGTCACCACGTGCAGACCCTTGCCGCCGGTGGTTTTGCAGAAACTCACGAGGCCGACCGCTTCCAGCCGGTCGTGAATTTCCCGCGCGCCCTCGACTACCGCCGAAAAAGCCACCTCGTCAGCCGGATCGAGATCGAAAACCAGGCGCCCCGGCTCCTCGGGATCTCCGGGCTGACAGTTCCATGGATGCAATTCCACTCCGGCCAATTGCGCGACCGCAGCCAGCGCCTCAACCCGATCTATCTGCAGATACGGCTCCGCGAGGCCCGCGATCTTGACCGTTGAGAATAACTTGGACGAGCCCGGCATCGCGCGGCGCTGAAAAAATTGCTGGCCACCAAGCCCGTCCGGTGCGCGGACGATCGAGCACGGGCGTCCCTTCAGATGCAGAATCATGTGCGGGCCGGCTGCCTCGTAATAGCGAGCCAGGTCAAGCTTCGTAGCCGGTTCGCTATCCCCGGCGGCAGGCCATAGAACCTTGTCTGGCTTGGAGATAGCGACTCCCATAACCAGAGTTTCGCCTGCCGGTTTTTTTCGCAGCCCGGACGCCGCCGCAGCGTGGGTTCGTTTGAGCGCGGCGACGGGTTTGGCCGCGTTGTCATGATCGGAACCCCAGCTAGCGTCCGCTTTCGCGAGTTTTTTTGTCTTCAGGATGAACGGCTTAGGTCCGTGTCCTTTGCCCGCCGCGATCGCGGACATTGGACGCGCCGACGCGACCGATCGGTCGTGGGCCAGCATCGAATCGTTATCGCCCTCGCGCGCGAATTCGTCGCGATGCTTTATCAGCAGCCAGTTGTTGCGCCTGCCGCCGGTGCGATCATGCTTCATCCGCACCAGCACCCAGCTTCCATGCAGTCGCCGGCCGTCGAGCTTGAACTTTAGATTGCCGGCTTTGAGCGCGGCCTGGGGAGCGGAAGTCTCTTGCGGCGTCCAGTAGCCACGATCCCACAACTGCACGGTGCCCCCGCCGTATTGGCCGTGCGGAATCGTGCCTTCGAAGTCGCCGTAGTCGAGCGGATGGTCCTCGACCTCGACGGCGAGCCTTTTGTCATGCGGGTCGAGCGAGGGACCGCGCGTGACCGCCCAGGATTTAAGCACCCCGTCGAGTTCGAGCCTGAAATCATAATGCAGCCGCGAAGCCGCATGCTTCTGAATCACATAGCGCAGTCGGTGCGAAGGCGCGATCGCGGTTTCGCCGCTTGGCTCGGCGGTTTTGCTGAAGTCCCGCTTGGCCCGGTATATCGAAAGCTTCTCACTGGCCACAGGTTGCGCACTCGATCAGACCGATTAGGACTTTGGGCCGCCGAATAGCCGCAGCACGTCTTCCTCTTTTGCGACGGCGGCGCGAATCTGCGCAAGCTGATATTCGATCGTTTTGCGCAGATCCGGCGAAAGAGCTTCGCTTAACGCTTCCTGATATTGCCCGATGACTTTTTCATCGTCTTCGCGGCACCACTCGATAACTCCAGTATCGCCCTTACTCATGATGACGCTGAAATCCAGCGCCTCGCGATCCACGAAGCCGGAGATGGTTCCCGATTTCTTTTCGTCGATACCGAGCCGGAGACGCTCGGCCTGAAGTGCCGCAGCCGCATTTTTGCGCGAATCGGCCTGGCGGTTGAGAAATGCCTCCAGGTTCGCGCGTTCCACGTCTTTGGCCGCGTGACGATATCGCTTTTCGCTGTCCACGCAGGTCGAAATCAAACTATGTAGTATTTCAGCAGTATCCATGTGTGCCTCGCCTGCAGAGCATTGGATATGCCATCGCAGCGACTCGGCAAAAGGCCCTTTCGGAGCTGCGGTTATACGTATGCGGAAAAACTTACTGACTGACTAGTTCTGACAGTTGCCGTGAAACTATAGCCTGGCCGCAATAATCCTTCAGATCGGAGTCGGCCTGTATCTTGCTGCAATTCCCAACGTGCGCCGCAAACTGTTCGCGCGCCGCGCATGGAGAATTGGGAATGAAGTGTAGTCATCAGCGCTGCAGTTGCGAAAGCAAGATCGGCCAGAAGTATTGCTCGAACGAGTGCGCATCCAGCGAACGCGATGAAGGCGGCACTGACTGTCATTGCGGCCACGCCGAATGTCGCGCATCGCACGAGAAAGATCGTGATAGCACGCGGGAGTAGCTCTCAAGGATATTTCAATTTCATATGATCAAAACAATCGTACTGCCAGGAATCGGAATTCTCCTGTTCGCCTTTGCTGGAGTTGCGTTGGCTCAGGACCTCGGGGCGCTGCTGAACAACGCCAACCAGATGAACTATGAGGAAGTTGAAACCGCCAAAATCGCCAAGGACAAGGCGGGCGACAACCAGCCGATGATCACCTATGCGGAAACAATTCGCGGCGATCATGAAGCGAATGAGGAAGCCGTCTCCGCGCTTTCGCGGCAGCGCACCGTAAAACTCGAAGGCACCAACGCCGAGAAAGGCGAAAAGAGCAAGCTCAAAGATCTGAGCGGCGGCGATTTCAATGCGGCATATCTTGACGATCAGATAAGCGGGCATAAGGCGGCCATCAGTACCTTCAAGTCCGCCGAACACGGCTTTAAGGGCGACCCTAACGTCGAGATATACATACAACAGACGCTTCCTGTGCTTCAGGCGCATCTGGCGATGGCGCAAAATCTGAAACATCATTTATCGACCGACTCCGACCAGAACCCGGCAAACAACAAAACCAAGTAAGGCCGGCAATTTTTCGCCGATGACAAAAAAGAGGACACCCGCCATTTGGCGGGTGTCCTTTCGTTTGTGGAACCTCTGAGGCGCGCGGCGTTTTCCTGTTCCTAATCAGCTATACTTGACGATGTCAGGTTGAAGCTGGACGTATCAGGGTAGGGGAACGACGGGATGAAGGCTGAAGAGGCCAAGCGAAGACTTCTCGAGGAGAGCGTCCGTCTGATCAAGGAGCAGGGTCTGGGCGGGCTGAGCTTTCGGGAGATGTCGCGCCGGGCCGGCGTGAGCCACCAGACTCCGTATCATCACTTCGCCAATCGCGAGGGGATACTTGCGGCGATTGCGCAAGCGGGTTTCACGCGGCTGGACGCGCGCCTGACAGAAGTCCGTACAAAATACCGCCGCAAGCGCCCTGCGGAAATTCTCCGCAACGTGCTTCGCGCTTACATGCTTTTCGCGATTGAGAATCCCGTCCATTACGGAGTGATGTTCCGGCCCGAGCTGGTTGATTTCAGACGCCATGGGGCGGCTCGCGAGCAAGCCAATCTGTCGTTCCAACGGCTGGTAGATTCGGTTGCGGCATGCCACCCGAGCATCGCTAAGACCGACAAGCGGCTGATTGAGATCGCGAATGCGCTATGGGCTGCCGCGCATGGGGTCGCGACGCTCTGGCTCGATGGCCCCTTGAGCATCAAATCTCCAGATATCTCGATCGCCTCCTTCATCGACATGACCTCGCAGATGTTCAGCCAAGCCGGGGCGAAAGCTGCACGGGTCGCTCAAAAGAGAAGCGACAAATTTTCCGAGGCCAAAACGACGTCATCGAGGACGACGTAACGCTCCTGAAGGCGAAAGCTTTCACCCGCAGGGACAATCCGATCGCGCCGTTCCGCAGTGAAGAGCACGCGCTGGTCGCCGCGGACCTTGGCCAGGAACAGCGTGCTGACCACTGACATTCGGCCGTTCGCGTCGATGGCTGTGATCATCACGTTGCTCACCAGACGTCGAGCCATCGACGGCGGCGACTCGGCCCAGGCCATGCCACTCTGCAGGCGTTCGATTCGAGTGCGAAGCGCGGACAGGTCATCGTCGATCAGCGCCAAAGCATCGTCCGCTTCCAGTTCGCGATCCACCGACCAGGTAGAGAAATCCTTGACGTGCCCCTGCCGGATGTAAGATCGGCTGGGAACGCGGTAGCGGATTCCTTCGTCCAGGAGATCGAGCCACAGATCGAAGCGTCGAGAGTCGAGCAAGCGCGCCTCGTGATAGAGCCACTGCTGGACCTGAAGGAGTCGGGTGAAATTCTCGCCGTTCATGCTGACGCTCCGTCGAACATGTCGTGCATCCAGCGAAGGTAGAAGCCGCGCTGATTGATCTCGCTCGCGGTAAGACCTAGTTCGCCCGGCATCCGATCCGATCGCTCTTCATGGCCGGCTCCCATCTGGAGATTGAGGCGCTGTTTGCGCGCCTCGGTACCGGAGCTGGAACGGGTCACCGCCGTCCAGTTTCCGGCATCGTCCTGCTCAAAACTTCCGGCGGGTCCAAATGTGCGGGCCGACTGGCCTGATATCCATGCCTTCACGTCCGGCGGCGCATCGCGATCGACCACGCAGTACGACCACATCTCCACCTCGCCGATTCCGCGGGGTTGGATGACGCGCAGCGAGTTCACGATCGGCACCATTCCGAAATTCGGCCACACCGCGCCGTGGATGAGAGCCATCCGCGCTCGCTGCGAGCCGAGCCTCCTCACGATCTCGTCCTGAACGCCAAGCGAATATTTTTCGACATGTGGTGGAAAGTCTGGGCCGAGTCTCAAGTAATTCTGCGGCGCCATTTCGTCCGGAAAGATATTGACCCCGACGCCATGGCCGAGTCCCGGACGAACCTCGCGCGCAAAAGGCAGAGGGGTGGCGCGATTTGACCCGAGGTCGCGCGGGAAGACCGAACCGTGCGCAAAACCGATGTGGTACTCGTCGCCGCAATGATTTTCGGCAACGACTTTCCAGTTACTGGCTATACGCCATCGTTGCGGGCCGAGCAGCTCAGTCCCGCCCTCCCGGCGATCGAGAATGATGTCGAGATACCAGGCCATGTCGCCGAGGAATGCTTCAAGGGCCGGAGAATCCGGATCGAAATTGCCGAAGATGAGTCCCTTGTAGGTTTCCACGCGAGCGACGGGCACAAGCCCCCATTGCCGCTTGTCGATCTCCTGGTAATAAATGGACTCTTCTCCGGGCACGGTCGCGAGGCTGCCGTCGCTGTCATAGGTCCAGCCGTGGTAGCGGCACTGGAAGCGCTGCGCGGTTCCGCGATCTTCCTGGCAGACCTGGTAGCCGCGATGGCGGCAGGCGTTCAGGTGGGCGTGAATCCGGCCGATGCGGTCTCGAGTCACGAGCACCGACTCTTCGCCCATGTAGGTGCGCAGGAATGAGCCGGCCCTAGGCAATTGCGATAGGTGGCCGAGCAGGAGCCATGAGCGGCCGAAGACGCGCTGCTTCTCCAGCTCGTAGAGAGCGGGGTCGGAGAAAATCTCCGGCCTGATCCACGAGCCGTCCGGGGCGACATACTCTGAATGTTTCATCTTTCGCGCTCCTCTTAGCGGTCCGATTCAAGCCGCGTTGAGGATCAGGATAAGCGCGAAAACTTGACACTGTCAAGTTAGAGCGCGAACGATAGCGTTCGCACCGACCTCGCTGATGGGCCTATCGCGGTTTTGCGATCGCGAGTACTCGATGCGCCTGTTTCAGATGGGGCATGTCGAGCATCTTGCCTTCCAGGGCCACCGTGCCCGCGCCCGCGCCGGACGCGAAGGCCTCGATCACGCGCCGCGCATGCGCGATGTCGTCGGCCGAAGGCGTGAACGCCTGGTTGATGATTTCGACCTGGTCCGGATGAATCGCGATCTTGCCGGTAAAGCCCGCGCGGCGCGCCGCCTGCGCGTTCTTCATCAGACCCGCGCCGTCGCGGAAGTCCGTGTACACGGTGTCGAGCGGCTCGACCTCCGCCGCGGTGGCCGCGAGCAGGCACAACGAGCGCGCGAGCTGGTAGGTGAAATCGAGGTTGCCGGAATCGTCGAGGCTGGTCGATGCTCCCACCGCCGCCGGCAAATCCTCGGCGCCCCAAGTCATGCCGTAGAGGCGCGGCGTCGATCCCGCGAAGCTTCCGAGCGTGAACATCGCGGCCGGAGTTTCAGTCGCCACCGCGAGAATCCTGATGCTGCCCGGCTCAACTCCTTCGCGCGTTTCGAGCGCGGTCAGGTAGTGACCGAGCAAAGTCGCATCGGCGCCCGAATTGGTTTTCGGAACGACGACACCATCGGGAGCGCCACCCGTGATCGCGACGAGGTCGGGCAGCGCGTCGGCGGTCGAGAGCGGATTGATCCGCACCCACAATTGCTGGGTGCGCGCACTGCCGCGCGACGCCTTCAGATATTCGGCGACGATGCCGCGCGCGAGCGGCAGCCGTTCCTTGGCGACCGAATCTTCCAGGTCGAGGATGAGCGCGTCGGCCGGACCTCCGGCGACCTTGCCAAGCTTGCGCTCGCTGTCGCCCGGCACGAACAGCATCGAGCGAAGACTCACGACGCCGGCCGCTTGCGCATCAACGCGGAGCGTTTGCATCGCGCGACTTCCTCGCCGCGCTGGTTGATGCATCGATGCTCGAACAGGACGATTCCGGCGTCCTTGCGCGAGCGGCTCTCGCGTTTTTCGAGCACGCTGGTTTCGGAATGGAGCGTATCGCCGTGAAAAACGGGCTTCGGGAACACGACGTCAGTCATGCCGAGATTAGCGATCGTAGTGCCTAGTGTAGTGTCTCCGACCGAGACGCCGATCATCAGGCCCAGGGTGAAGATGCTGTTGACGAGCGGACGGCCAAACTCCGTGGTCTTGGCGAATTCGGCGTCGAGATGGAGCGGTTGCGGATTGTGGGTCAACGCGGTGAACAGGACATTGTCCGTCTCCGTAATGGTCCTCGTGATCGCGTGCTTGAAAGTCTGCCCGTCGTGAAAGTCTTCGAAGAAAAGTCCAGCCATGTCGAATCAGCGCGCCTGCGCGCTCCTCTGTGGCATCGGCAGTGAAGACGGCTCGGCGAGCGCCTCGGTCTCGATCTTCTTCAATTCAGGCAGCACGTGCTTCGCAAAGCATTTGAGATTCCGCTCGGCTTCGTCGCACGGCATCCCTGCGTAACTGAAATTCAGCATCACGCCTTTCGCATCGATCGTGTCCTTGATGAACTGAACTTTGTCGAGCACCTGGTTCGGCGTTCCCCACGGCATCAGCTTGGCGAAGTCCGCCGCCGCGCCATCCAGCCCGTTTTTCGCAATGTACTTTCCGACGTTGCTGTAGAACTCGTAGCTCTTGTGAGATCCGAATTGCTGCGAGGTCATTTCGTAGTGGCGCATCGCGGTGCGGTAGTAATCCGATATCCACTTCATCGCCATTTCTTCGGCGCGGTCCTTGTTCTCGTCAACGAAGCAGAATCCCCCCGACAGAGGTTTTGGCGCCGGCGCGGCGCCGTTAACTTCGCGCCAGACCTTGTGGTAAATCGCGAAATCCTGCTTGACCGCCTCCCAGGGCTTTTGCGGAATAACCAGAAGTCCCACACCCAGCTTCGCCATGATCGGCATCGATTCGGGAGACACCGCCGCCGCGTAGGTTCGTCCTTTGAATGAGCGTGCGGGGAACGGCCGGATATCGCGGCGCGGTTGCTTAGTATATTTTCCGCCTTCCATGTAGCCGTTCTCGAGCGCATTCAGCACCAGTTCGGCATACTCGACGAACAGGTTTCGTCCCTCGTTCTGATCGAGACGGAATCCTTCATACTCGATTCGCGCGAGACCGCGGCCGAGTCCCAATATGAAGCGGCCATTGGAAATATGATCGAGCACTGAGATTTGTTCGGCGACGCGCACCGGGTCGTGCCAAGGCAGGACCACGACCATCGAACCCAACTGCACTTTGCTCGTCTTGCCCGCCATATATGCGAGGAACTGCAATACGTCTGGACACATAGTATAATCGTCGAAGTGATGTTCGACCGACCAGACGGAATCGAAACCAAGCGGCTCGGCCATTTCGCACAACCGCAGTTCATTTTGATAAACCTCGGCATCGGAAATAGTATTGTGAGGATTCTGAAAGGCGACTCCATATCCTACATGCATTGGTGTACTCCTTTGGTCAGCCCTCGGCGGTTGCACTAATACGAGCGTGGAAGGCCAAGCACGTGCTCACAGATCGAATTCAGCGCCATCTCCTGTGACAGCGGCGCTATCTTGGTCAGACGACACTCGCGGAAATACCGCTCGACGTCGTAGTCGCGGATGTATCCGTATCCACCGAGGGTCTGAACCGCGCGGTCGCAGGCTTCAAAACCGGCGTCGGCAGCGCGTAGCTTGGCCGCGTTGGCCTCGCCGCCGCAGGGCTTGCCCCGATCATACAGCGTGGCCGCGCGCAGCATCAACAATTCCGCGGCCTCAAGTTTGGTATATGAATCAGCCAGCGGATGCGCGATTGCCTGGTTTTTTCCGATCGGGCGATCGAAAACGATGCGTTCCTTCGCATAGCGAATCGCTTTCGTGATCGCCACGCGTCCGATTCCGATGGCTTCCGCAGCGACCAGGATTCGTTCCGGATTCAGGCCGTCGAGCAGGCAGTGAAATCCGCGTCCTTCTTCGCCTATGAGGTCGCTGGCGGGAACTCGCAAATTGTCAACAAAAAGCATGTTGGTATCGACGGCCGCGCGGCCCAACTTTTCCAGCTCGCGGATTTCGACCGCGGAGGGATCGAGATCAGCGAAGAACAGGCTCATCCCGTCGGTCTTTCGCTTGACCTGCTCAAACGGCGTGGTGCGCGTGAGGATCAGCATCTTGCTCGCTTCACGCGCCTTGGTCGTGAATACTTTGCGGCCGTTTATCACGTAGCAATCGCCGTCGCGCCGCGCGGCCGTCTTGATATGCGTGATGTCGTTGCCGGCATCCGGCTCGGTCACCGCGAACGCGACATGGATTTCGCCGCGCACCACCTTTGGCAGGTAGCGGCGCTTCTGTTCCTCGGTGCCGTGATGCACCAGCGGGCTCACGCCGAAGATCGAAAGATGGATCGAGCTGGCCGCCGCCATCGCGCCGCCAGAGGCTGCCACCTCGAGCAGCACCAGCGCGGCCTCGGTCACGCCCAGTCCGCTGCCGCCATATTCCTCGGGAATAGCCACTCCCAAATAGCCGGCTTCTGCGACCGCACGGAAAAATTCGTTCGGGAATTCCGCTTTGCGATCTTTTTCCCGCCAGTACTCGTCGGGGAAATTGGCGCATAAGACGCGGACCTGCCGGATTATTTCCTGCTGTTGATCGTTTAGATCGAAATCCATGCTTCACTGCCTCTCCGAGCGTTCGCCGCCCGCATTCTTCAAGGGCGAATCTACAGACGGCGCAATCGGTCCTTAAGCTCCGGCGGTCTGCGGCAACTTGACGCCAAATTGCTCGGCGGCATTGCCGCCCAGCATTTTCGCGATCGTTGCCTCTTCGACGCGAGCCGCCATGAGCGTCGCAATCGCGTCGTGGGCGCTGGTCGTGTCGTGATGCGGGTAGCGCGAGCCCCAGACGATTTTCTCGGCGAAGTCATTTGGAAGTTTTTGGATCAAGCGCTCCTCGGCGTCGAACCCGAGCATGATCTTGCCCTCATCCCACATCTCCTCGGTATCGGTTCGCACAGGATAGTAGTGCAGCAGCGGAATGGTGCGGGTTGACGCTTCCATCTTCTCCAGCACTTCTCCCATCCACGAGGCCTTGCCGTGCGCGACCACCATCTTAAGGTTCGGATAGCGCTGCATCACGGTGAACCCGATCAGCGTCGATGCGACGAACATGTGATTGTCGAGCCAGGGCGCAAGGATTTGAGCAATTGGATGGCCGAGTGGCGGCGACGCGGTGAAGCCGAAAGCGATGTCCGAGCCACCGCCGGCGGCAGGACCGCCGCCACCCGCGGCGGAGAATGCACGATGGTTCAGGCGCGTCTTTATCTTCTCGAAGAAAGGACCGTGCGAAGTCCATTCCGGATTCCACAATCCCGTCGCCGGATGCACCGCGACGGTGGTGCCGAGGCTTTCGAGCTTGGCCCATAGCGGATCGTAAATCGGATGCGTGAAGTAATGGCCCTCGAGAAACATCGGGCGTATGAACGCCGCGCGAAAACCGGGAATCTGCGCGGTGCGGCGTAGCTCCTCGACGGCGTAGTCCATGTTCTGCAGCGGAACCATCGAGGCGGCGAACAGCCTGTCAGGCGCGGCTTTGCAAAAATCCGCGATCCAGTCGTTGTACCCGCGCGCGAGCGCATAAGCGATATCGGGATCATCTACGAGATGGAACCCCTCGGCGAACCAGGTCGGATAGAGCAGCGCCTGATCGATGCCCATCGCATCCATGTCGCGCAGTCGAGCCTCGGCGTTCGATGCGCCCGCAGTCGCGGCGTAGCGAGCGCCCGGATCGAGTTCCCCGACCTTGTCCCATGTCATCCCGGGCCGCCAGATCGCGTGGCGCGGGATGTTCGAGTTCATCGGGTCGCGGAAAACCTTGCCGTTGACCTTGAGGTACGAGCCGAACTTGCCATCTTCACGCCACAGCGCGATCTTTCCCAACGTCCGGAATTCCGGGTCCAGATATTTGCTCCACAACTCTGGCGGCTCGACGACGTGCGAGTCGCTATCAAAAACTGCAAATCGCTTGTTCGCCATTGTCGTCCTCTTTCCCGCCCTCTTCGTTAGCGCGGAGTCATCTGGCGTCTGACCGAAGTTTCAGGGTCAAGCGATCGCTTGATTTCTTCCTCGGTCGGCCACCAGTCGGGACGTTCGATTTCGGTGACCCGATCGGCGATGAAGGTTTTGGGCGCATCGATCCGGTACATCTTGCGGGCGTTACCGCCCAGAAATTTGGCTTGATACGGCTCGGGCAGTTCGCATTTCCGCATCGTATCGATCGCGCGCCACGCGTCGTCGCCATCGTGATGGTACACGTCGGACGACCACGCCAGGATGTTCTCGTAGAATTCGGGCAGACGTGACGGCGGAGCTTCGTCGCCCTCGAAACCGGTCACGCAACGTTCGAAGAATGTCTCGCTCGGGAGTTTCTTAAGCGGCCGCAGGCGCCGCTCGTTGCGATAGAGCCGGTAGTTTTTGTCGCATTCATCGAGCACGAAGCTGAGCCAGGTCGACGACGCTTCGAACACCGCAGCCTTCAACTTCGGAAAGCGGTCGAAAAATCCAGACATCAGAACCATCACGACCCACAACGACGCTTCCGCCTGGAAATCCTGCACGTTGATCAGAAACGAATGCGGCAACCCCGACGAGGTCGCGGTCAGCGAAATCAATTCGGCTCCCGAATGCTGCTCGGTGTAACCCGGCGGCTTGAGCGAGCCAAAGGCGGGAAACGGATGCATCCCGTAAACGACACCGGTTTCCTCCATCGCGCGCCACACGCGCTCGTACTTGGGTTGAATCGGATAATTGCCCATCGCATCGATCGGCCGCACCAGACCGACGCGGCACCCCTTGTCCGCGACGCGATACACTTCCTGTTCGGCGAACTTCGGATCCTGCATCGGGAGCATCGCGGCGAAATAGAGCCGCTCGGGATTCTCCTGGCAGTACTCGTAGGCCCATTCGTTGTACGCCTTGCACATCGCCTTAGCGCCGACGGCGTTCAGCAGCCACGGGTAGGTATCGATGTCGGTGGGAATAATCATCACCTGATCGATTCCCTGCACATCCATGTCGCGCAGGCGGGGCTTGGGCTCGTAGGAACCCTTGTGATCGATATACTCAGCCTGCTCCTTGGTGAGCGCGGTCTTGGGATTCAAGTTGCGGACGTTGAGCGCGCGCTGAATATCGTGTTTGAGGCCGGGTCCCGCAAGCGACAGCACGTTGACCATCCCTGCCGCTCCGCCGATACGCTGCGAGCCGATTCCCGCGCCGCCTTTGCCATTGACTATTAGCTGATCGGTTTCGGGATCGTACCAGATGGTATTCTTGAGCGCCTCGTATTCGTCTTTGGTCAGCCAGTCTTTCGCGCGCTCCCACAGCCATGGCGGCTCCGTCACATGAGCATCGCAATCGAAGGTCGGGAAAGTTTTGGTCATCGGCGCAAATTTCTGGACCGGCATACGGTACCTCGGCTATTCGCAGCGACCTCAGTTCATTAGCAAATGACTATTCAGTCTCGAGCCAAGACTCTGGCATCGTGATCGCACCGTGACGCGCGAAGATCGCATCGATCTCCCTCATATCCGCGTCGGAGATGGACCATCCGAGCGCACCGGCGTTGTCGTCAACCTCGCGCGGATTGCGGCATCCCACCAGAGCCGTGCTGATTACGGGATTGGAGAGCGTCCAGCGCAAAGCAAGCTGCGGCAACGATTTGTTGTAGCGCTTCGCGATCGTCTTCAGATCCTCGACCGCGCGCAGGTTGTTGAGGAAGTGCTCAGGGCCAAACAGATGCTGAAACAGGTTGATATTGCCAAGCTTGCCGCGGCGCGAGCGCCAGTCGCCCTTCTCGAACGCCGACTCCTCGCTGAAGGTGCCGGTCAGCATCCCGTAGGCGAGCGAGCCGTAAGCCATCACGCCGATACCGTTTTCGCGGCAGTACGGAAAAATTTCCTTTTGCGTGCGGCGATCGAACATGTTCCAGCAATACTGCACGACGTCGACGCGCCGTGTGCGCGCGCAGCGTTCGATCTCGCCGAGTTTGAAATTCGACAGGCCCACAGCCCGGACCTTGCCCGCTTTAACCAGCTCATCGAGCGCCTGCATCGGCTCTTCGAACGGCGTGACCCGATCGGGCCAGTGGATCAAGTATACGTCGACATGGTCGGTGTTGAGCGCCTTGAGACTCTTGTCGA
>DATKSB010000064.1:0-13897 GCA_035531855.1 Binataceae bacterium (SeqCode) | reverse complement strand
CGGTGGGTGCCGCGCAAATCGCCGATCAGCGCGCCAATCTGAAGGGCCGTCTCGTCACCATCGTCGAAGTGGCCGCGCGTCCGCACCGCGGAGCGTTGTGGCCGTATGTGGTCGAGGACGCGCTCGCGTATCGCGAAGAATTTGCCGCCAAGCGAATCGAACGCCGCCGGATTGAACGATCGGTATGGATTCTCGGCGCGGCGATGATCGCTGCGGCGGTGATGATTCCGCTTGCCCGCGCGCGTCATCCGTCGATCCTGGCTGAGACCGGGCAGCCGGCCGACCTGACGATCGATCTGGATGATCTTCATCTGCGTCCCGCCGACCCGGGCGACAACGCCGGGCTCGAGGTGCAGGCCGATTCCTCGACCATGGGCAGGCTTCAGGCCAAGCTCGCGCAGGACGGGCTGGACCCCGGCGCGACAAGCGCAAAGGCGCCGGGCGGTATTCTCAACAGCGCGCGCACTCTGGCACAAAGAGTCCAAAACAAATTGCGGGGAGAGCAGGCCGCGCGCAAGCATCGCCTGACCCTCAAGCTGGCCGATGCGGGAGGCGATCAGGCGAGCAACCCGCGCGGTGACGATTCCGCCCGTCGTCGGCAGAATCGCCAAGGTGAAGCTGCGGGCCAATTCAAGCGCGAGCATGCGTTCGACCAGGATATTCCGCTGCCGAAGATCGACCAGACCCGGCCGCCGGACGAACCGCAAGCGGCCGGCGGAAACGGCGAGCTCCAGACTCCCGGTTCGGCCAACTCTGAAAGCTCGCCCGACGCCGATTCGGCGCCTGATACGTCCGATCAGCGCGGCAATCTTGGGAGCAGCGGAGGCCCGGCGCACGGAATTGGCGCGGATCCGGATAGCCTCTTCGGCGCCGCCACCAAATCCGCGATGAGCACCGAGGGCTTCGAGATCTCGATCGAGGCGCGCGCGATGGCGCACGGCGCGAAGGGCTCGGGCCAGGCCTATCTGCCGCCCAAGGTCCGCACGCCGCTCAGTCCGGAGCAGCAGGCCGACGAACCGATCGCGCGTGCGGCGGTACCGGCCGAAGATCGAACCACTATCGAACGGGTATTTGAACGATGAGCGAGCTGGCAGACGTCGAGACTCCGACCGTGGCCGATTTCGCGCGCACCTTCCGGCGCGTGCAGGCGGAGATTCACAAGGTAATTATCGGGCATGAGCAGGCGGTCGAAGAACTGCTCTCGGCGTTGTTTGCGGGCGGACACGTGCTGATCGAAGGCGTCCCCGGAACCGGCAAAACCACGCTGGTCAAGACGCTTGGCCTGGCGCTCGATCTAAGCTTCAATCGGATTCAGTTCACCGTCGATTTGATGCCGGCCGATATTACCGGCACACGGGTGATTCTTTCGGGTGACGACGGGCGGCGCGAATTCACGTTTCAGCCGGGACCGGTGTTCTGCCATATCCTGCTCGGCGACGAAATAAATCGCGCGACACCGAAGACGCAATCCGCGCTGCTCGAGGCGATGGCGGAGCTACAGGTCACGGTCTCCGGCATCACCTATCCGCTTGCGCCGCCGTACTTCGTGATGGCCACGCTCAATCCGATCGAGATGGAAGGCACCTATCCGCTGCCCGAGGCGCAGCTCGACCGGTTTCTGTTCAAGGTCCGGCTCAACTATCCGGACGAGGAGCAGTTGGTGCGGATAATTTCCTCGACCACCGGTCCGGAAGAGGCCGGGGTTGCGCCAGTGTTTTCGGGTGCCGAGGCCTCGAACCGGATCGAGTCGCTCAAAAAGCTGGTGCGCGAGGTGATTGCGGCGCCCGCGATGGATCAGTACGCGGCGCGAATCGTGCGCGCGACTCAGCCCGAACACTCGCGCTACGTCGGCGAATCGCCGCGCTCGATGCATGACGAGATGGTGAATCGCTACGTGATGTTCGGCTCGAGTCCGCGCGGTGCGCAGGCGTTGATCATGGGCGCAAAGGTGCGCGCGCTGCTCGACGGGCGCGCCAACGTCGCACGCGAAGATATCGAAGCGGTGGCGGTCCCCGCGTTGGCGCATCGCATCATGCTCAACTACGCGGCGCATTCCGACGCGGTCGCGGCCGAGCAGATTGTCGAGCGCGTGATCAAATCGGCCAGCGCGGCCCGCGGTTGAGGTTTCACTGATGCTCGAAGCGCGCGCGTTCGAGCCCGAATTCCTGAAG
The DNA here is from genome assembly GCA_035531855.1 of Binataceae bacterium (SeqCode). Lineage (GTDB taxonomy): Bacteria > Desulfobacterota > Binatia > Binatales > Binataceae > JBARDN01. The sequence goes on along the minus strand of DATKSB010000064.1, from coordinate 11,726 downwards.
AAGCTTGACCGGCTGGCGCTGGGAATCAAGCGCGCCCGCACGGTCCGCGCCGGCACCCGCACGCTCGGGCGGGTGCAGGGTCTTGGCATCGAGCCCGAAAATTTCCGCGAATACGCCGCCGGCGACGATCTGCGCTTCCTCGATTGGAACGCTTACGCGCGACTCGACCAGCTTTCGATTCGGACTTTCCGCGCGGACCGCCAGGTCGAGCTCACGATTCTCATAGACGCGAGCGCGTCGATGGGGTTTCCCGCGCGCGACGACAAACTTGGACTCGCGCTGGCGCTGGGCGCGGCGATTGCCTACGTCGCAATGGGCGAAAACGATCCGGTGCGGATGGCCGCGTTCGCGATGCGCCGCGGCGAGGTGTATCTGAAGGCGACGGGTTTTCATCGCCGGCGCGAATCCTACCTCGAGTTCAAGCCGTTCGTTGCCGCGGTCAAGTGCGGCGGCGAGACGCGAATTGGCGCGGCCGTAGATGACTTGCTGCATCATCGCAGAGCCGCAGGAATCGTGGTGGTGATTTCCGATTTCCTGGTCAGCCAGTCCGACTATGAAGACGCGCTTGCGCGCCTGGTGCTCGCGCGCCACGAAGTCAAAGCCGTGCACGTGATGGGCGAGATCGAATCGACCGGCGAGTATCCGCCCGGGCTGGTTCGCGTGCGCGACGCCGAAACCGGCCAGACGCGCGAAACGGTTTTCGGTCCCGACGCGGCCGCGGCGTGCCGGCGCAAGGCCGAGGGAATCTCGGCGCGAGTGCGCGATTTCTGCACCGGACGCGGAATCTCGTACGCGCGCGCATTCGGCGCCGCGAGCCTGGAAACATTTTTCGAGCACGAGCTCGGCGCGCTGGGCGTCATCAGGTAACCATGGGATTTCTCAATCCAGCTAACCTTCTGTGGGCGCTCGCACTGGGCGTGCTGGTGCTGATCTACCTGCGCTCGCGTTCGCGTCCGACGCTCGAGGTTTCGAGCCTGATGCTGTTCGATGACGCGCCCGCGCCGGTCGCCAGTGTGCGCCACGTGCGCCTTGACCCGCTGTTCTGGCTCGAGGTCGCGGGAATAACCGCGCTGGTGCTCGCGATCGCCGGACTATATGCGATGGCGCCGGTTCACGCCGGCCGCGGACGCAGCCATGCGCTGGTGTTCGACCTGGGCGCGGCGATGAGCGCGCGCGAAGACGGAAACTCGCGGCTGGATCTCGCGCGCCGGGCGGCGTTCAAGCTTATCGCCGGCGCTCCGGCGGGCGACGAGTTCAGCGTGATCACCTACGCGCTTGAAGCGCAGGTGCCGGCGCCGCAGACCACGAACCTTGCGGTGGTGAAGGCGGCAATCAATTCGCTCGAGCCGCTCGCGGTGGCGGCCAAGGCGGCGGCGCTCAGCGCCGCGATTATCCGCGCACGCGGCTCTTCCGAGATCGATTTGTTCACCGATCGCCCGCCTCCGGCCGAGGCGATAGGCGGATCGCTCGGCGAAGCTCAGGTGCGGGTGCATCGCATCGGCCGCGACGACGGCAACCTTGCGATAGCCGCGCTCGATCCCGGGACGCCCGATTCGACGCGCGGCCGCGCGCTGGTCCGCAACTTTTCGGCGGCGCCGCATCTGGTGGAAATCGCGATCGACCTCGACGGAAAGGAAATTGCGCATCAGCCGCTGATGCTCGCGCCGCGCGAACAGGCGCTGGTGCCGTTCGGTCCGCTGCGATCGGGCGGAATCTTGCGCGCGCGGATTCTCACCGAAGACGCGATCGCCGCCGACAATCAGCGCTGGGCGATCGCGCGGTCCGACGGTGCGGCGCGAGCGCTCGTGCTGTCGCCGGACGCGGCAGTGCGGGGCGACCTGGCGCGCGTGCTGCTCGCGATTAATCCAAATTTCCAGGTCGAGACGATCGAACCGGCGAAGTTCGCGCCTGCTGCGAACGCGCCGGGGTCGAAGCGGTATGACTTGGCCGTGATGCACGACTCCTATGTGCCCGGAATCGGCACCGAGGCGACGCTGATGGTTTATCCTCCGCTGTCATCGGCCTCGGGCGCGGAAATTCCGGGACTGCGGATCGATGGGACCGCGCGCTCGGCGGCGATGAGCTCTGAGCGCGGAGCTGAATCCGCGGGCGGTCCGGGCGCGGCGCTCGGCGCGACGCGCGTGATCCAGCTTCCGGAGTGGATGGATGCGCTCGACTACGGGACCTATGGCAGTGCCGGAGCGATTATCCCAATCGTCGCGGCGGGCGAGGTGCTGAGCGGCCGGGTCGGGGTGATCGCCTTCGACGTGCGCGATCATTTTTTGTTCGATCCGGACCGGCTCGATGCGCTGATCGCGCTGGTCAACGTGACCCGGCGGCTGACCGCGCCAGCCGGTGTCCAGGTCGTGCCGACGGGGGCATTCGTAACGCTGGCGGTTTCCGGCGTGGCGCAAGTCACCCAGCCTGACGGCGCGAAGGTGATCCTGAAACCTGACAAGTGGGGCCGCGTGAAGCTGCGTCCGCTCCAGGCGGGACGCTACGTGATCGATTCGGCGGGTACGCATGCGAATGTGCTGGCCAATTATTACGACGCCGCCGAATCCGATCTTGGAGCAGTGCCTGAGGCGGTTCCAGCGCCGTCCGCGGCGGCAGTCCACGCCGAGACTCCAGCGGCGCGGCCCAAACAGGTTGTACCGCTCGCGTTTATTTTGATCGCGCTTGCGATGGGTGCGTTTGTCCTCGAGTCGATTCTCCTGGTGCGGCACGCCGCGCGATGGAGGATGACCCATGTTTGATCGGCCCGCGATGCTGTGGCTGCTCTTGCTGGCTCCGCTGGTTGTATATCCGGCGCTGATCGTGATGCGCCGCGGAGCATTTGCGGCGGGCGCTGCGTCGGCGGCGCTGCGCCTGGGATGCCTTGCGGTGTTGGTTGCGATGCTTGCGGGGTTGCGTATTACCACGACGATTCCGGCGCGCGGAGTCGAGGTGGTGGCGCTGCTCGACGACTCGCGCTCGATCGCGCCGGACCAGTTCGCGTGGATGCGCGCGCGGGTGGGCGAGGTGGCGCGTTCGATGGAGTCTCGCGATCGGATCGGGGTGGTGGGCTTTGGCCGCGATGCACGGCTCGGCGCGGCGCTTTCCGACCCGCGCCTGCTGGGCGACGTGCGCATGAAACCTGATCGCGGCGCCACCGATATTGCCGCCGCGCTCACCGCCGCGCAGAGCCTGTTCTCCGCCGATGCCGATAGGAGAATCCTTTTGCTGAGCGATGGCAATCAGACCCGCGGGTCGGCCGCCGCCGAGATTCCGGCGCTGGTCGATGACGAGACGCGAGTCTATACCGCGGCGCCGCCCGCGCCTGAGGTCGCGCGGATTGCGCTGACGGGATTTCATGCGCCCGAGAACGTGCGCGCCGAGCAGCAATTCAGTTTTGATATAGCTATCGAAAGCGAAGCAGTCGATCCGGTTGACGCCCAAGTGCGCCTGCTCCGCGACGGGGATCCGGTTGGCGGCCAGCACGTGCGGCTTCATCAGGGGATGAACAGCTTCGAGCTTCCGTACCGGATGGAACACGCGGGCGCCTATCTGATGAGCGCGGATCTGACCGTGCCGCCCGCGCTCGACGCGATCAATCCGCGGGCTGAGACCGCGCTTTCGGTGGCTGGCGCGCCGCGCGTGCTGATCGCGTCGGAGGCGCGGCCCGAGAGCCTGCTGGACGCGCTCAGGGTGCGGCATTACCAGGTCGAGATGATCGCGCCGCGCGCCCTGTCGGCCAAAGCCGAAGATTATCTGCCGTATCAGCTCGTCATAATCGACGACGCTCCCGCAAGCGCACTCCCGGCGCCGGTGCAGCATGCGCTTAACCGCTATGTGGCAGAGCTTGGCGGTGGACTGGTCATGACCGGAGAGGCGCTGCGCGACGCGAACTACAAGGGCGGCGATTTGGAAAAAGCTCTGCCGGTCAGCTTCGAGCAGCAGCCGCCGCCACCCTCGCGCGAGCCGATCGCGGTCTATCTGTGTATCGATCGATCGAATTCGATGAGCTACGACTCGCGTTATCCGGCGGTGCGCGACGGCGAGCGAATCCGCTATGCGAAGCAGGCTGCGATCGCGCTTTTGCGCCAGCTAGACGACACCGACTACGCCGGTGTGATCGCATTTGATTCGCAGCCGTATGTGCTGGGGCATTTGCAGCCGCTCGGGGAAGACCGAACCGATCTTGAGACGCGGATCGAGCGCCTGCAGCCGGGCGGAGGAACCGACTTCAAGGACGCGCTCGAGATCGCGCAGCGCGAGATACTGGACAGCGGAATCCCGGTGCGCCAGGTGATCCTGCTCACCGATGGCGACACCAACCGGCAGTATCACGATCACGACGCGCTGATCGCGCAGTTTACGAAGGACCACATCCCGGTCTCGACGATCAGGATCGGCCCCGACCTCGAGAACCTGCGCCTGCTGCAGGATTTCGCGCAGGCGACCGGCGGTGTCTTCTATCGCGTGCAGGATATCGAAAAGCTGCCGCTGTTGCTGGTCGGGCTGACGCGGCAAGCGATGAACCGGCGCGCGCAGGACCGCACTTCGGTCGAAGCCGGCGCGTCCAGCGCGATCCTTACCGGGATCGCCGCCAAAGACATTCCGCCGATCGATTTCTACGCCTCGACCAAGGCCAAGGACGGCGCGATCGTTGCGCTCAGCGTCACGCGCGCGGGCCAGGGTTCACCGCTGCTCGCGGCGTGGCAATACGGCCTCGGGCGCGCCGCGATCTTCGCGGCCGACCCCGACTCGCTCGCGACGCTTAGCTGGATCCGCTGGAATCATTACGCGCAATTCTGGTCGCAACTGGTCGGATGGACAATGCGCGAGGGCGCCCCCGGAATGTTCGCGATTCGGATGCGCACCGGGGCCGACGGCGCGGTCACGGTCGAAGCCGAAAAGGCCGACGGCAAGCTCGCGCCCAACCTGGTTTGCCGAATCACGGGGCCGGGGCACGCGCTCGACGTGCCGATGACGCAAACCGGCCGCTCGCTCTACAGCGGCGAGATCGGGCCGCTGCCGCGCGGAAAATATGTGGCGACCCTGATGGTGAAGGCGGGCGATATCGAGCAGGCTCTCACGCGGCGCGAGTTCGCTTCGGCCGGTGCGATTCCCGCCGACGCGGCGGAGCTCAGGCTGCGGCCGCCGGACCTCGACCTGCTGCGACGGCTTGCGCGCGAGACCGGCGGCGAGTTCGATCCGGCGTGGCCCTCGCTCGCGCGGCATCGCGGACGCACGATCACGATGCGCCAGAGCGCGGACTCGATTCTGCTGCCGCTTGCAATCCTGCTCTTTCTGGGTGAGGTATTCGTTCGCCGCCGTTTTCTGGGTGACTGAGGCGCCAGGAGAATCCTATGAAGAAGAAATTTGCGCTTGCCGTGGTGCTCGCGGCGATATTCTGCACGGCGGGATTTGCGGCGAACGCGCGCGCTGCCGCGTCGGCGCGCGATATCGCGGCGTGGCAGAACGCCAAGCTCATCTATATCGCGACGGTCCGCAAAGACGGCAATCAGAGCAACGCGGTTCCGGTCTGGTTCGTCGTGGACAAGGACAACCGCCTGCTGATTCAGACCGGTCCGCAAAGCTGGAAGGCGAAACGTATCCGGCGTGGCAGCCCGGCCCTCATCTGGATTGGGAGCAGCTCCGGTCCGGCGTTTATCGGTACGGCGGAAATCACGACTGATCCTGCCGCGACCTCGCAGATCGAAAGCGACGTGCCGCGCAAGTATTTGCTCGCCCGAGTCGGATTCTCGCGTCCCACCCAGGCAAAGTTCGACGCCGGGACAATCTGCGCGATCAGGATCACGCCCGCGCGCGATTTGCCCGAGGGGTTCGGATCGCAGCCGGGAACCCCGGCGCCCGCGCTCGCGGCGGCACCGGCGGCGTCGCCGAAAGCGCAATAGAATCGCGGGTCACGAGCGCCGCGAGATTCTTCTCTGGCATCATCGCGGCGCGGGAGTAAAATCATTTCCATGGCGCAGGAGAGTGCATCGCTGCTTATCGGTCGGGCGCTTCGCAAGTGCTGCCCGGTATGCGGCAACGGCGCGGTCTTCGCCTCGCACTTCCACATGAACCGGGCTTGTCCTGCCTGCCATGCGATATTCTGGAAAGACCCCGGCGAGTCGCTCGGCGCGATGTACCTTGACTACGCGGTCGCGGCGGGCGCGTTCCTGATCTGCTGGGCAATTCTGGATTGGACGACCACGCTTTCCGATCTCACCCAGCTTGTCATTCTGTGCGTGATCGCGGTTGGGAGCGTGCTGCTATGCTTCCCCTACACGCGCAGCGCATGGACGGTGCTGGTATATATCTCGGGCGGAATCGAACGGCCTCAGTTGCGCGTGATTCGTGGCGGCAAAGACAACTCCCACCGCGCCGCCTAGCGGCGTAGCGATTCGATCTTTTGCGGCAGTCTCGCGAGGCGCTCGGCGGCGCGGGCGATGGTTTCGTCGCTCTTCGAGAAGGTGAAGCGCACCTGGCGATGCCCTAGTTCGGGGCGATGATAGAAGCTCGATCCCGGCACGGCGGCGACTCCGACCTCGTCCAGAAGAAATGCGGCGGCGGCGAAGTCGTCTTTGAATCCGAGGTGCCCGATATCGGCCATGATGTAATACGCGCCCGCCGGATTGATGCATTTCAGGCCCGCGCCGGTCAGCGCCGCGTAGAGGGTGGCGCGCTTGCGCTCGTACATCGCGGCCAGATCCGCATAGAACGATTCCGGCAGGCGCAGCGCGACCGCGCCGGCTTCCTGCAGCGGATGCGGCGCGCCGACCGTCAGGAAGTCATGCACTTTACGGATCGCCGAGGTGAGGCGCTCGGATGCGATCGCGTAGGCGAGACGCCATCCGGTGATCGAGTAGGTCTTGGACAGGCCGCTGATCGTGATGGTGCGCTCGGCCATCCCGGGCAGCGTCGCGAGCGAGACGTGCCGCGCACCGCCATAGATGATGTGCTCGTAAATCTCGTCGGTGATCGCAAGCGTGTCGTAGCGGACGCATAGCTGGGCGATCGTTTCGAGCTCCGCGCGCGTGAAGACTTTGCCGGTCGGATTATTCGGCGTGTTGACGATGATCGCCTTGGTCCGCGGGCTGAACGCGGCCTCGAGCTCGGCGCGATCGATCGAAAAATCCGGCTCCCGCAGCGCCACGTACCTGGGCGTCGCGCCGGCCAGGATCACGTCGGGGCCGTAGTTCTCGTAGAACGGCTCGAAAATGATCACCTCGTCGCCAGGGTTCACAATCGCGAGCATCGTCGCAACCATCGCCTCGGTCGCCCCACAGGTAACGGTCAGGTTGAGGTCGGCGTCGCAGGCGATCCCGTTGTAAGAGCGCGCCTTGTCAGCGATCGCGGCGCGGAAGTTGGGCGAGCCGTGAGTGATCGCGTACTGGTTGTAGTCCTCGTCGATCGCGCGCTTGGCCGCCTCTTTGAGCTCGGCCGGCGCGGCGAAATCAGGATAGCCCTGAGCAAGATTGACCGCGCCGGACTTAAGCGCGCGCCGCGTCATTTCGCGGATGACGGACTCGGTGAAAAATCGGGTCTTGCTGGATACGTCGGTCGGCATCGACCGGCCACTCTAGCTCGCCGGGCAATGCGAGCACTAGAACCTACAGAGAGATTTGGCGCGCGGGACTGCGACGCCTAGGCATCCGCCAGAATTGAAGCGCCCTGGCGCATTCGCCAATCGTCGATAACTTCAACATTAAACCGCCAATCGCTGCCTATTTTAAAGCCGGGTAGCTGGCCCTTTTTGAGCAGGCGATAGATTGTCGAGCGGTGAACACGGAGATACTCCGCGAGTTCGTTTACGGTAAGAACCTTGGTTGCAGACTGCATAGGTATGGCGTTTCTCCAGTCGCGGCGGTTGCGATCATTCTACACACTCGTACGATAGCATAGATGACTTCTCTCATTCAAACCCTATCGTTAAGGCGTTCAAAGGAGTCAAATAGCCTTTGTGTAGGATTATTACACCTTTTGACATTACGATTATGTCCAGTAATGTAATTGAAAGTATGATAATCAGCCAAAAAGGCGGACCGCAGCCGCGCGCAGCTCTGCCCGATGGTCGGGATGCGCGATCGCTATGAGCTCCGAGGCGCGTTCGCGATGGTTTTTGCCCAGCAACCGCGCGATTCCGTATTCACTAATTACGGTATCGGCGAAAAAGCGCGGGATCGTCACCAGCGCTCCTTCCTCGAGCCGCGGAACAATTCGTGAGACTGCGCCTCCAAGGGCGGTCGAGGCGATCAAGGTTATCGAACGCCCGCCAGGGCATAGGAATGCGCCCATATGCATCTCGGGTTGGCCGCCGGTGCCATTGATCATGCGGGCGCCCACGACGGTCTCCGCCGTAATCTGGCCGGTCAAGTCGATTCCGAGCGCGTTGTTGATTGAGGTCTGGCGGTAATTTGCCATCAGGGTGCCGATATTGAGCACATATTCGGGGTCGTAGAGCTCGAAAGCGGGATTGTCGTCAACTATCTTGAGGTCTTCAGGATCGGAGCCCGTCCACGCCACTGCGACAGCCCTGCCGCGATGGCTGCTCTTGCGGCGGCCGTTGATAATCCCGCGATCGACCAGCCGCGCGATCCCGGGCGCGACCATCTCAGTGTGCAATCCGAGGTCGTGTTTGGCATCGAAGGCGCCCAAACGCGGCATCTGCGCACTCGGGTCGCCGACACCGATTTGGATAGTCACGCCGTCCTCGATCACTTCGGAGAGATGGCCGGCAATCGCCGCGTATTCTCTGGGTGGCGGCGAGATTCCGAGCAGGACGCGCAAATCGGTAATCGACATCCGCTGCAGGTATTGGACGATCGGGAAAATCCGATCGATGCCGGCTTCATCGATCGCGGCGCGAACGCCCGCGCGCTTGTCCTCGTCCATCCGCGCAAGCTCGCGCTCGACCACGGCGGGGTCTCCGGGCGCGGCGGTCGAATCGACGAACCAGGCGAACTCGCTCACGTGCATGTAAACGTCGCCGTAGGTGCGGGTCAGGTTGCGGTCCACCTCTGCGATAACCATCCGCGCGCGGCGCGCGTAGGCGCGTTTGTTCCACTGATGCGGTCCGAAACTGACGAAGCCCTTTGAGTTGGGGGGAGTGATATTGACGAATGCGATATCGATCGGCTTGTCCTCGGCCGGGCGTTCGTCGTGCGCCTTGAACTGGGTCGAGAACAGGTTGGGCAGATAGGTGGCCTGGCGGCGATCGTGAATCGGGCGAGCGAGATTGCCGATGAACAACTCGAATTCGAGGCGGAACTTGGCGCTGAGATCCTGCGAGAGCCATCCGGGGTCGGCGGTCGGCGCGGTTATTCGCACATCGACGGCGCCCTCGAGCTCCACGGCGCGCGCGCCGATCGCGTGCTGCATTGGAGCGGCGGCTGCGAGCGGGAAATCGATTCGCATGCCAGGTTTGACCAGCCGCGCGGCCTGCTCGTGGGTAAGTTGATGTGCGCGAAAGTGCTCCTGCCAATCCATGAGCGGGTTCTCCTGCCGGTTGATAACTGCGCGGTGCGAGGCTTTACGTCGCCTTGGGGACATGACCGCGCGATCTCGCGCTGTAGCATTGCATCGGTGAACTTGTCCAATCGCGCGGCGGCGGTTAGCGTGCAGTCATTGTAATCATCGGCACGGAGCCGATTTACCCGAGGTTGGAACGCGCTGAGCGATGATTCTTCCAGTAGGTGCCTTGCACTATGAAATTCGTCGCGGCGGCGTGATCGTCGCGGTCGAGGACTCGAGTTTCGACGGACGCCGGATCGCAGGCGAGCGCCGTTTTGCGGACAACGCGAATCGTTACGAGGCGAGCGCCGAACTTGCCCAAGATTCGAGTATCGCGCGGATGACGCTCAGCTACTCGCGCGGGCCATTCATTCGTACCGCCAGCTACGAGGCGGCCGGAGATTATCTGCGCGGACAGATAGGGCGCAACGCGGTGACGGCGAAACTCGGACGGCTGCGCGAGATCGACGCGGACCTGGTGATCTTTCGCGCGCTGATTATCGCGCGCGTGCGCGCGCGCGGGCAGGTGCGATGGACGGGGCGAGTTGCCGCGATCGATCCAGCCACCCTGGTAGCGGACTCGAACAAGCAATCGGCGCGATGCGCCGACAGTATCGGTCTTCGGTGGATCTACGAAGCCCGGATGGGTGATCGCGAGGAAGTCGAGCTTGACGCGGCTGGGCGTATCATTTCGCGCCGCGATGATCGCGGCACCGAGACGATCCTGATCGATACGGCCCGCGGCTAGAGCGTTATGCGGCAGCGCGAGCGCGCGGCATCTTGCAATCGCCGTCGAAGGTCGCGCCCTCGTTGAGCACCAGGCTGGGCGTGCTGATGGTGCATTGCGCCCGCGCGGTAGCCAGCAGTTCGACCCGTTCGCGCGCGGTGACTTCGCCGCTAAACGCGCCCGCGATCGTGACCTTGCCGGCGGAGATTCGCGCGCTGACGACGGCGCCGCTCGCGATGATCACCTCGTCGCCGGAAATTTCGCCTTCAGCCTCGCCTTCGATTTTGACCGGCCCCTTGAAGTGGAGCTTGCCCGAGGCCTTGGTGCCTTTGCCGATGCGTGATTCGAATGATGCGTCGTCAGATGCCATGTTTACTTCCTTGAATTGGCTGCGAGCCAGCAGTATGGCGAGATTCGTGGCGGCGCCGCAATCGTTTGAGCGGTAACTAACATACGACGATGCTGGTTAAACCGTGCATTTACGCTTTTGCACTCAAACGATTTGCGCGCGAGAATAGTCCGCCATGCCGAATTCCACTTTGATCGAACACGGACCGGAGCGCCCAGGTGGCCAGGGCCTGGACATCAACCAGTACGAATCGGGCGATCGCACGATCCTCGCGCTGCTGAAGGAGACTCGTGCGGCCGAGCAGGTCGATCTGGTTGCGACCTGGCGCAACGATGCATACGAGGTATGGTCGCGCGGCGGAATGATCCGCTTCAAGCGGTTTCGCGATCCGAGTGGCGCGGTCAGCTTCGAGGTGATCGAACAAGTCGGCGACAATCCGGTCGCGCGGCAGGATCGATTCGCGGTTGCGACGATCGCGGAAGAACTCGAAGCGGCGCGCCGCAGCGGAAACGCCGCCGACGATCCGAATCGCGCTTACTTCGAGCCGCATACCCTCTCGCATCCCGACGCCTACGAGCGGCTTGCGCAGTTGTTCGACAGTCCGCGCGGCCCTGACCTGGTAGTGAGTCCGAAGGCCTATGCGTACGGAATCCAGCCGGGGCAGCATGGCGCGCTCGACGTGGTGCAATCGCGCGCTCCGCTCCTGCTGAGTGGCCCGGGAGTGCGGCGAGGCAGCTTCAAGCTCGCGGCGCGTCAGGTTGATATCGCGCCGACGATCGCGACGCTCATGCGCTTTCCCGAAATCGAAGGACGCGGACCGTCCGGAATGCCCGCGCGCACACTGCTCAAACGCCAGGACGGAATTGCGCTGAGCGAGCTTATCGATCTTGATTCGGGCACCGCGGCCGCTCAGCGCGTCTATCTGATTCTGCTCGACGGACTGTCGCACACCGAACTTGTCTGGCAGCTCGAAAATAATCGCGCGGCGATTCCGAACCTCGAGATGCTGGTCGAATCGGGCGCGATGCTCTCGCACGGTTCGATCGTCAACTTCCCAAGCATCACGTGGCCAAGTCATTCAACGATCCTGACCGGGACGTGGTGCGGTCATCACGACGTGGTGAATCCGACGTTTCATCTGCGCGAGAA
>DATKSB010000063.1:0-7000 GCA_035531855.1 Binataceae bacterium (SeqCode) | reverse complement strand
AATTTATCCCCAAGCGCGGAGGCGCGACGCATCCGACCGGAGCGCCGTGCGGCGTTTACAAGGCGAGCGACGGTTATGTTTTCCTGGTCGTGCAACAGCATGAGATCGCACGTCTGTGGCGCGCGATGAAACGGCCCGAGCTGGGCGACGACCCGCGCTTCAAAACCAATCGTGATCGGCTCAAGAATAATCTCGTGCTGCGCGAGACGATCGAAGACTGGCTGCAGAGCTTTCCGGAGCGCGACGCGGCGATCGCCCTGCTCGACGCCGAGCGCGTGCCGTGCGCTCCCGTGTACAAGCTGGCGGAGTCGATGGCGCATCCTCATTTGCGCGGACGCAAAACCGTGCGCCGCGTGAAGGACGAGGCTTTCGGCGAATTCGATATCCCGGGAATGCCGGTCAAGTTTTCGGCGTGGCCCGATCGTACCGAGGTCAAAGCCTCGCGCATGGGCGCTGACAACGCGGCGATCATGACCGAGGTCGCGGGGCTTTCCGCGAGCGAAGTTGACGAACTATCGCGCGCGGGAGTGCTGATCGCGGCGCCCGCATCGGCGCCGGCGGCGTCCTGATTGGCGCGAAGACGAAGCGTCGAAATCATCCAATCTCAGGAGGCGGTTCGATGATCAAATCGCGCGGACTGAGACATATCAATCTGAACGTAAGCGACATTCAGAGGTCGCTCGGGTTCTATCAGCAGGCGTTCGGGCTTGAAGTTCAATTCTGGGAAGGCAAGCGGATGGTGTTTCTGCGCTCGCCCGGAGCCGACGACACGATCACGCTGTGCCAGGCCGAAAAGAGCGATCCGGTCGGCAGCGCCGGAGTCTCGCACTTCGGCTTCGGACTTGCGGAAAAGGGCAAGCTCGACGAAGCCGTTAGCCAAATCGAGCACGCTGGCGGCAAGCTGCTGAGCCGCGGAAACCACGCGCCCGGAGTGCCTTACGCCTACCTCGCGGATCCCGACGGCTACGTGATCGAGATCGGCAACAGTTGACGGCGAGTGATGAAGCACGCGGGATCGCGGGCGCTCGATCAGATCGAGCCGATTCTGGCTGAGCTGCGCAAGTTGGGCGGCCTAAAAGAGAAAACGCGCGGAGTGTTCTACCGCGGATCAGTGGCGTTCCTGCATTTTCACGAGGACCCGGCCGGGATGTTCGCGGATCTGAAAACCGGAGAAGACTTCGAGCGCTTCCGAGCGAACACCCGCGCCGAAATCGCCACGCTGCTCGACCGCGCCGCCAGCGCGCTCAAGCACTAATCACGCGAACGGCGGCGCGAGCCGCGGCGCAAGTCGGCTGCCGCGCGCGGCAGCGCGTCGGGACCCTCGCGATGCCGATAGTTCATGTCGTTTCCGCAGTGCGGGCAGCTGACGTCCTTCCACTGCACGAATTCTCCGCACAGCGGGCATCGGTAGTGATGCCGCGCCTTCCACCAGAACGCGAGCGCGGTCACGGCCACCATCGCGATTCCGAAAATCGTCTGATACATCGCGCTCGCTCCGCGGGTTCAGGCCAGTCCGTCCTTCAGTGCCTGCTCTAGCGCCCCGATATTGCTGTGATGCCCGGCGGCCATCACGGTCAGAAACGCGTTCAGATGAGGGTCGGTGATAGTCGGAAGACTTTCCTCGATTTTGCGAATCACCCAGCGCTGGCCGCGATTGAGCAATTCGCACTTGGCGCGAAACTCGCCGACGGCGCGCACTTTCTCGACGAAGTCTCCGGTCTTGTTCGAGGCCTCTCCGCCCAGGCGGCGCACATGCTGCGCGAGTTCGTTCGCGTAGTAACCTTCGTCGTGCCCAACTTTCTTAAGCATCTCGCGCAGCACCAGCGAGCGCGCCTGCTCGGTCAACTCATGGAGTACGCGGCCACCGGCGCGCTCGGCCTCGCCGAGCGTGTTGAGGAACCCTTCCAGTTGTGCGTCCATCGCAGTTACCCCTGATCTGATCTATAGCATCGGCACGACAGGGCAGTACGCGGCGCCGAAGCCTGCATGACCTTCCATCGCGGCGCGAATTATTTTCGTGATCGGCTCGAGCGCGCGCGCCGGATTGGCGCCGAACGCATACGCCGCGTTGACGTGCCCCGACAGCAGCGCCTGAATGACGCTCGGCTGCTCCGGCAACTCCTCGATCGCAATTTCCTTGTTAGGATCGAGCCGCGCCAATTCCTTGACCTTGTGCATCGCGTCGTCGAAGGTTCCTAGCGAATCGACCAGCTTGATAGGCAGTGCCTGGTCGCCCATCCACACCCGCCCCTGCGCATTCGCGTCCACGTCCTCGACGCTCAGATGACGCCCGGCCGCGACAATCTTGACGAAGTATTGATAAGTGTCGCCGAGCAACTGATTCTGGAACACCGCCGCCTGCGCGGGCGTGAAGTCGGTGAACGCGTCGAACATATCCGCGTTGGCGCCGTAGGTTACCGCGCCAGTATTGAGGTACGCCTTCTGGGTCGCGGGCGTGACATTGAATTTTCCGCCTAGCACGCCGATCGATCCGGTGATCGTGCCCGGGTCGGCGATAATCGCGGCGGCCGGGGTCGAGATCCAATATCCGCCCGAGGCCGCGTAACCCGACATGCTGATCACGACCGGCTTCTTGGCCGCGGTCAGCTCGACCTGCCGGCGGATCAGCTCAGAGGCGATTACGTCGCCGCCGGGCGAATTGATCCGGAACACGACCCCGCGCACGGAATCGTCTTTGCGCGCGCTCTTGAGCGCCGCCACGATATCGTCGGCGCCCATCGCATTGCCTTCCGGCGAGAGCAGCGGGTCGAATCCGCCCTGCCCACGCTCGATCGCACCCGAACCATACACGATGGCGATTTTGTCGCCGCCCGGCGCGAACGACGCGAGGATCGATCCCGAGCTGCTGTAGTCAGAGTAATCCACGAGCTTGTGTTTGGAATCGCCGCCGCGATGCTTGGCGCGATCGGTGAACTGATCCTCGTACTCGACGCGATCGACCAGCTTGTCCTTGAGGCTCGCGTCGGCGCCCAGTGGCGCCTGGTCAACGAAGCCTTTCACCGCGGCCGGATCGAGATGACGCTCCGCCGCAATCTGCGCGACGATCTGGTTGTACATGTCGCCGGCGAGCGCGTCGTCTTCTTCATGCTGCGCCGGAGTGAAATCTTTTTGCGTGAAGATGTTCCCCGCTGATTTGTATTTTCCGATCGCGCCGAAGTTCGGATGGATACCGATCCAGTCGAGCGTTCCACGCGCGAACAATTCGCGGATTCCCACGCCGGTGATCCCGAGCGAACCCTGCGGCATCAGCGAAACCTCGTCGGCCGCCGCCGCGACCAAATATGGCAGATTGCCCGGACCAAAATCGCCCGCGCTCTCGATATACGCCGCGGTCCATTTGCCGCTCTTGCGAAACGATTTGATCAGCGCGGCGATCTCCTGCGCCTGCGCAAGATCCATCTGCGGATCGATCACCTTTACCGTCAGCCCGATTATCCGCCGGTCCCTGGCTCCGCGATCGATTGCGCGGCGCACGAAATTCAGCGGCGTCTGATCGCTGCCGACCAGACCGAGCACTCCGTTGCCGCCGCGTTCGACCACGCTGCCGGAAAGCGTGACGACCAGCACCGAATCGTTGGGCACGCGGTGCGAAATATATTTCGAGGTCGCGACAATCGCGATCAGGATCACAGTTACGATGACGATCCGGAGAATCCACTTGAAAAACTTTTTCAGCATTGCCCCTCTGGGCGCGGCGGCTTGACAGCGCGCGCATCCTCACGTTAGCCAACCATACCTTTCCCGCCGGAGCCAGAGCGCGGCCCGGGCGCGAAACAGCGCAGCCCCGCGATGGAACCATCAACAGCCAGCGATTCGCCGCGAACACGGCCGGATGATGAACCCGCGCCGCCCACCCGAGGATATCCGCGCGTCGTCGCGATCTGCTTCCTTGCCTGGATCTTCGACTTCTATGATCTGATCCTGTACTCGTTCCTGCTCGTGCCGATCGCACGTGAGTTGCACTTGAGCGCCGCCGAATCGTCGCTGGCGCTGGGCGCCTCATTCCTCATGACAGCGGCGGGCGGCGTGCTCTTCGGCTTCGCCGGCGACCGCTGGGGCCGCCGCCCGACGATCGCGGCGACCGTCGCGATTTACGGAATCGGCACGCTCCTGTGCGCAGGCAGCAATTCACTGTGGGAGCTGATCCTGTTTCGCTCGATCACCAGTCTCGGAATGGGCGGCGGATGGGCTCCCGGCCAGAGCCTGATCGCCGAGACCGCTCCGCCCCAGCGCCGCGCGCGCTACGCCGCATACGTGCAGACCGGCGCTCCGCTTGGGATTCTGCTCGCGGCGGCGGCCAGCGGTTATTTGACGCCGATCGTCGGATGGCGGCTGACCTTCGCGATCTCCGCGTTGCCGGCGCTGGTGATTTTCGCCGCCGTGATGCGCTGGCTGCCCGAGAGCGCCGTATGGATTCGCAGCCGCGCGGGCACGCGCTTCCGATGGCGCGAGCTCGGCGTCCTGCGCCCGTATCGGAGGATGGTCGCGCTGGTGTTTGTCATCTTGCTGCTCGACAGCGAGGCATATTGGTTCACGTATAGCTGGATGCCCGGATATCTCGAGCTGCATCGCGGACTCACGGCGCTCGCGGCGAGCCAGCTCATGATCAAAATGCAATACGGCGGCGTGCTGGGCTACTTCGTGTTTGGAATTCTCGCCGACCGGTATGGACGGCGTCCGATGTTTTTCATCTTCGGCCTGGTGATGGCGGCGGGACTGCTGCCGGAGACGATTCTCTGGGATCGCGCGGCGGCGATTCCCGGTCTAATCGCGTGCGCGATGTTCACCGCCGGATTTGGCACCGGAATCTGGAGCGGGATGGCCCCGATGATCTCCGAGTTGCTGCCGACCCGCGTGCGCAACACCACGCTCGGATTACTGCTCAACGTCACGCGCGGCTTTCAGTTTTTCACCCCGCTCGCGATAACGCTGCTGAGCACCCGGGTGGGTTTCGGCCCAACCCTAGCAATCGGCGCGATCTTCTCGAGCATCGGCGCCGCGATGATCTGGCTGTTGCCAGAAACCCGAGGCCGCGACATCACCGCCCTCGACGCGAGGTAGCGACTCGCGACGATTTTGAGAGTGGCCGACGAGCCCGCGGCCTTCCTGAGGACAGACACAACAAATGCTTTGGTGGCGCGGGCGTCTCCTCCGTGGTCGACGGCGTGCCACCAGGCCGCCCACCAATGAGAGCGCCTGTAGGGTGTTCCTTTCCCTGACTCACGGCGAGCTGCCCAGCGGTTTGCGCACCACCGAAGAGTCGTCGAGGTAGATTCTGTCGCCTAGGCGCGTGAGCCTGAGCGTCGTGATTGCCTCGACTCCCTGCAGCTCCAGGTCAGTGGTCATCGTAAACGCGTGCGACGCGCCGACGTAAGAGCTCTCTCCCGCTAGCGCCTCAGTCAGCGCGCGGCCAGTCGGATACGCACCTCCCGGACCCGCGTTAATCATCAGGCCGAGCACGCGCGAGATCGTGGGCGCCACGTCAACGTTAGCGGTCGGGTTCTGATCCAGGAAGACGCGCTTGAAGTCGGGACCGATCGCGGCGCCGACGTTATGAATCTCGCGCGCGCCCGCTGCTCCATGCATCCCCATTCCTGTCGTCCAGCGATCGCCCGATCCGGTGTCTGAATAAATCAGACCGGCCACGGGACGAACCAGCGTCTGAGAATGATTGGGCACCGATTGCTGCCCCTTTGCGCCGAGCGCAAACGCCGGCGCGTTGGGGCCCGTGAAGCCGCGATTGAGCGCGTCGGACGCCTCCGCGAATGAGATGATCAGGTCGGGCGATCGCTCGGCGTTGAACAGCCCCAGCGCCGGCTGCGCGAAAGTACCGTCGATCCATCCGCGATATGCCGCCGTCGCAGCGCCCGCGTAGCGCCCGCGCCTTGAACGTCCCGACGCGGCGGCGGAAGGCGCGACCTCACGCGAGAAAATCGGTCCGCACCATTCCTGCGCCTCGGCGAAGTTGACGATCTTCTGCAAGCGGTCGGACTGCGCGGAGCGCGAGCTGAATTCGTCGCGCGAAAGATAAACCAGGTCGGAACCGCCGTTGGCCGCGACGATGACATCGGTCGAGTCGAGCGATTTCTTCAGCCCCGCCGAAACCAGCAGCGCAGCCAACGACACGCGCAACCGGATTGTCGCAAAGCCGTGATCCGATACCACCATCAGGTCGGTGCGATCCGCCACTCCCGCCGACATGATTCCCGCGCGCACCGTACCAAGATCGTCATCGGCGACGCTCAACGCCTCGATTGCCGGCAGCGTGCCGAGACCCGCGAAATGTTGCGTCAGATCAGGATTATGTTGCCAGAAAACGATCAGCGCCGGATGGCCGGCATCGATAGCTTTTTTCGCTTCCGGGATCGCGCGATCCGCGATCACGTGAGCGAAATAGCGATCGCGATCCGCATCAGAGACACCCGTCCTTGACGCCTTGGGCATCGCGGCGGTCATCACAGCCGCATCCGCAGCCGGCGCGGCAGCGTCGTCGGACAAGAAAAGATAGCTCGCATGCGGCGCGTGCACTTCGTCCTGCCCTCCCGCGACGGTCAACACCCGATCATCGAACAGGTAGGTCGGACCCTGCTTACCCACCACCGCAACGTAGCCGCCCTCGCGCGCTGCCTCCTGCACGACAGAATCGAGTCCGAGCAGGTTGCCCTTGAGCGCGTCGGGCGCGTTCAAGTTGGCAAGCAGGCTGGTGTTCTCGAGCATCGCCGGGCCCACCGCAAATTGCATCAGGCCTTCGCCCTGCAAATTCACCTGCAAATCCTTGAGCGTGGATCCGAGAAACATCTCGTCGCCGTAAATCCCCGCGATTCCCGGCGGCGCTCCCGTCGCGAGCGTCGCCGCATTGACCATCGTGAGCGTCGGATATTGCGCGTGATGCCGCACGAAGCGCACGCCCTCGCGCTCGAGCGCGAACAAATTCGGGGTGTCGTGCTGCGTGACGAAGTCGGGACGCAGTCCGTCCCAC
>DATKSB010000062.1:0-9274 GCA_035531855.1 Binataceae bacterium (SeqCode) | reverse complement strand
GTGTTCGTGGTCAAGGACATGGAGCGCTCGATTCCGATGGGCCTGCTCGCAGCCGCGGGAAAAAGCGCGAAGGAACTCGCGGTCGGCGGTGTGAAGTTCGAGGACATGCATCGAGGAGGATGGGATCCCGAGGCGCGGCTCGGCGATCAGGATCGCGACGGCGTTTCCGCCGAGGTCATCTATCCCACCGTCGGGATGCTGCTGTGCAACCACGCCGACATCGATTACAAGAAGGCCTGCTTCGACGCCTACAACCTCTGGATGGCGGACTATTGCGGGCATCATCCGGATCGGCTGATCGGGGTTGGACAGACCGCGATGCGCTCGCCGGGCGAGGGTATCGAGGATCTGCGCAAGATGAAGGCGCTCGGATTCAAGGGCGTGATGATGCCCGGGAATCCCGCGGTCGAGGATTACGACAGTCCCGCTTACGACGATTTCTATCGCGCCGCCGTGGACCTTGAGATGCCGCTGAGTTTCCATATCCTGACCAGCCGAAACGACAGCATGTTCCAGACCCGTGGACCGCGGCTCAACGGTTTTCTGGCGATCATCCGCGGATGCCAGGACATTATCGGAACGTTCGTGCTGAGCGGCGTCTTCGAGCGCCATCCGCAGCTGAAAGTCGTCTGCGTCGAGGCGGATGCCGGATGGGTTCCGCACTACATGTACCGGATGGACCACGCGTACGATCGGCATCGCTACTGGCTGCCGGCGGGAACGCTGTCGAAGATGCCGAGCGAATATTTTCGCGAAAATGTCTACGTCACATTTCAAGACGACTGGGTCGCGTTCCAGATGACGAAGATGTGCAACGTGCGGCGCCTGATGTGGGCCAACGATTTCCCGCATAGCGACTCGACCTGGCCATGGTCGCAGGAGATCCTGAAAAAGCAGACCGCCAAGCTCTCCGAGGATGAGAAGAATTTTATCCTGCACGATAACGTGTCCGAGCTTTACCATCTGAGCATCTAGAGCGCGCACGATTCAGACGGCTTTAGCGCCGGTGCCGGGCAACCCGCCCCGCATCGGCGTTTTTTTTGATGTGCACGGAATTTTAGCGACGGATTTTCCGGTCTCGCGGCGACTCATACTCGGGAGTTGCCGGTTGAAGGGAGCGGCGCATAACGTCCGCACTACGATGCGAACATCGGCGCGCGATGCCGTGCCCGAAGAGGGCGCGGAAAAGACTGCGCATGGCGCCGGCGAGGACGCGATGCGCGCGCGGCTGGTGCGCGGAGATCGGACCGCCGCGGGCGAATTCTATGACTCGTACGCGCCGCGAGTGCGCCGCTATATCGCCGCTTCGCTCGGAAGCTTCGGCACCCGGCAGGACGCGGAAGATCTGATGCAGGAAACCTTCATCTCGATGGCCGAGGCGCTGCCTTTCTTCCGCGGGGAATCTTCGCTGTTTACGTTCGCCTGCGCGATCGCGCATCGCAAGGCGCAGTCGTTCATCCGGGTTGGCGCCCGCCGCGCGCGAATTGCCGCCACAATCGATCCGCCGGGTGATCCGAGCGAAAGCTCCGCGCGCGACGAGCTGCTCAACCGCGCGCTCGGCGGACTCGACCCGGATTATCGCGAGTTGCTGCATCTTAAGTACGCCGAAGACGCCAGTATTGCGGAAATCGCGGCGATTCGCGGAGAAAGTGAACACGCCGTGGAATCGCGCCTGGCGCGGGCGCGGCGCGCGTTAAGAAAATTGATGGAGGATCAGCGATGAATCCGCGCGACGAGGAAGCGGAATTGGCGCGGCGAATACGCGCCGCCGCGCGCGGCCATGAAGCCTGGGAAGGCGACGGGCTGCGCGAGCGGTTCGCCGTGCGCCTGAGTGAATCGGCGGCACGGCCGGACGCGGTTCCGGTCGAGATCGACGGCCGCAAGCTCGAAGCGCGGCGCGGCGCCACCGTACTCGCCGCCGCGATGAAAAACGGCATCCGGCTGATGCACGTGTGCGGAGCGCGCAAGCTATGCGCGACCTGCCGCGTGAAGATCACCGCGGGGGCGCAGTATCTTTCTCCGATGAGCCCGCGGGAGCGGCTCTCGCTGCGCGCGCATCTCTCAGTCAGCCCGCGCACGCGGCTGGGGTGCCAGGCGCGGATCGAAGGACCGATCGAAGCGGAAACCGTTTTTCCCCTGTGCGGCGACATACCCGCGGAAGACTCCCAGGCGGAGAAGTCGCGATGACGGCGACAACCTCGCGGGCGTGGCCGCTTCGCCTGCGCGCGCTCAGTTTCGTGATCACGATCGGGGTCGTCGCGCTCGAGGCGCTGCTGGTCGCCCTCCCGATCGCGATCGTGCTCTGGCTATGCGGCGCGGCGACGGCTCGCGCGCTCGAAATCGCGGTCGTTATCGCACTGGGATGGGGTCTCTCGATCGCCGTGTATTCGCATATCAGCCCGGTCGGACTTCCGCGCGGAATCTTCAACGCAACGGGGAGATGAAATGAACCCGAGCCCGAATCGATGGATCCGCGGCGTGCTGTGGATTCTCGCAGCGATATACCTGTTCAACGGTGTTGCGATGTTTTTCTTCCCGTCGACGTGGTTTTTTCGCCTGGTTCCCGGCGTGCCGGAGACCGGTCCGTACAACATGCATCTGGTGATGGACAGCGGAACGTTTTTCCTCGGCGTCGGCGTGGGATTGGCCGCCGGCGCGATAGCGCCGCGGCGCAACGCGATCGCAATTGTGATTGCGGCGGTCGCGAGCACAATGCACTCGGCGCTGCATCTGTGGTCGCACGCCGAGGGATTGCTGTCGTGGAACGCCGCGGCCACGGAGATTTTCGGCATCTACATTCCAACGCTGGCACTGATCGCGATTGCGATCGTGGTCTATCGTCCTGCCGCTGCGGTTGACGTTCACGCGCCTCGCGCCGCGTAAGGAGCAGGCATCATGAGAATTCGCGGACTCGAAAGCAACGAAGCCAGACCGAGCATGCGCGCGATATATTTCCTGCTGAAGCGCCAGTTCGGCAAAGTGCTGACGCCCTACAAGGTGTGGGCGCATCGCCCGGGGATCACGATGGCGCTGACGGCGCTGATGGCCGCGGTCGAATACTCGAAGGCGCTGGATCCGGTGATCAAGACGATCGTTTCAATTCGCGCGGCGCAGATGATCGGCTGCCCATTTTGAATGGATATCAACTCTGCCGTGGGCAGAGACAAGGGAATCAGCGAAGAGAAACTCGACGCGATCGAAGGCTTCCGGGAAAGCGACCTGTTCTCCGGCGCGGAAAAGGCCGCATTGGCATACGCGGAGGAGATGTGCCGAACTCCGGTCGAAGTGCCCGACGCGGTGTTCGAGGCGGTCAGCGCGAATTTCGACGAACGCGCAATCGTCGAGTTGACCGCGACGGTCGCGCTGGAAAACCTGCGCGCCCGATTTAATCGCGCGCTGCAAGTTCCAAGCGACAATCTCTGCCCGATTCGCCCGCCCCATCCCGCGCACGCGAACCGCTGACCGGCGGCGCGCGCGCGGTTCAGTCACCCCTTTTCCTCGCGTTACGCGTGACTGATAAGATTTGCTGGATTAAAACCTCAGAGATCAATTGAACCGCGCCGCGCGAGGCTGTTCTTTTCCGTCTAGCGCGCGGACGCGTGGAATTTTGAAAGGCACGACCGACTTGAAGATGCGGACGCGGACGATTGGGATGCGATGGATATCAGGCGGACAGCTCGCCTTTGGCCGACGCGCGCGCGTGCTGACCGCCGCCGTTTTGCTGGTGAGCGCCGCGGGAACAGGATGCCGCGGACAGCAAGCAGCAGGATACGGACAGCAGACGGTGCCGGTGTTAGTCGCAAAGGCGGAGCAGAAAACCGTCGCGACGCGGCTGCATGCGATCGGCAGGGTCGAAGCGTATTCGACGGTCAACATTAAGGCGCAGCTCGACGGCGTGATCACTGAAGTCCATTTCAAGGAAGGACAGGACGTCAAACGCGGCGATCTGTTGTTTGTGATCGACCCGCGCCCGTTCCAGGCCGCCCTGCTCCAGGCCCAGGCCAACCTCGCCCGCGATCAGGCGAAGCAGGCGCAATCCGCCGCCGACGAGAGCCGCTACAGCTACCTGTTGAAGCAGCGAGTCGGCTCACAGCAACAATACGATCAGGCCCACGCGACCGCGGCCGCCGACCAGGCAGCCGTCGCCGCCGACGAGGCCGGGGTTCAGACCGCGAAGCTCAATCTTGCTTACACCACGATTCGCGCGCCGATCGATGGGCGCACCGGCAACCTGCTGGTGCATCAGGGGAACCTGGTCAAGAACAACGCGGACACGCCGATGGTCGTGATCAATCAGATTAGCCCGGTGTACGTCGATTTCTCGGTTCCCGAACAGAGCCTTTCCGACGTGCGCCGGAATATGGCCACGCGAATCCTGCCGGTCGAAGTATCTATTCCGGGCCAGCAAGGCGTGCTCGAAAAAGGCAACCTCAGTTTCATCGACAATTCGGTGGATATGAAAACCGGGACGATCGAGCTCAAGGGTCTCTTCAGCAATCAGGACGGCAAGCTATGGCCGGGCCAGTTTGTGGACGCGAATCTGATTCTCGATGAACGGCCCGGCACCGTGGTGATACCCTCGCAGGCGATCCAGACGGGAGCCGACGGCTCCTATGTATTCGTGGTTGATCATGAAATGAAGGTGCAGAACCGGCCGGTGGTGATCGGCACCTCGGACGACGGACAGACCGTGGTCGAGCGCGGACTCGCGTCGGGCGAAACGGTGGTGACCGACGGCCAATTGCGTTTGGTGCCGGGCGCGCACGTCTCGATCAAGTCGGGGATCAGCGGCAGCGGCGGAGTGGCCTCGTGAATATCGCCGAAATATTTATCCGCCGTCCGGTAATGACCACGCTGCTTTCGCTGGCGATCGTCCTGTTCGGAATGATGGCGTATCGGCTGCTACCGGTAAGCGATCTGCCCAACGTCGATTTTCCGACGATTGTTGTCTTCGCAGGCCTGCCGGGCGCAAGCCCGGACACGATTGCGTCATCGATCGCGACTCCGCTCGAGAAGGAGTTCACCACTATCGCGGGGCTGGACTCGATGACTTCGACCAGCATCCTGGGCGGCACCAACATCACCCTGCAGTTCACGCTGTCGCGCAATATCGATGCGGCCGCGCAGGACGTGCAGGCGGCGATCACTGCGACGCTGGCCCAGCTTCCGCCAGGGATGCCGAGTCCGCCGACATTCAAAAAGGTAAATCCGGCGGACTCGCCGGTGCTTTACCTTTCGCTCAGTTCGAGCACGATGCCGATTTCCCAGGTCGATGAATACGCTGAGACCTATCTGGGCGAGCGCATCTCAATGGTCTCGGGAGTCGCGCAGGTGCAAGTGTACGGCGCGCAGAAATATGCGGTGCGGATCCAGGTCGATCCGAAAAAACTCGCATCGCGCGGAATCGGAATCGATGAGGTTGCCCAGGCAATTCAGGACGCGAACGTCGATCTTCCTACCGGCACGCTCTACGGAGCGCATCAGTCTTTCACCGTCGATGCGCGCGGCCAGTTGATGAACGCTGCCGCTTACCGGCCATTGGTCGTCGCCTACACCAACGGCGCGCCCGTGCGCCTCGAGGATATCGGGCGCGTGCTCGATAGCGTGCAGGACGACAAGACCAACAGCTGGTCCAACGGCGAACCCGCGGTGGTGCTCGCAATCCAGCGCCAGCCCGGAACCAACACGGTCGAGGTGGTCAACAACGTCACCAAACTGCTGCCCTCGTTCCGCGAGCAGGCGCCGGCCGGGCTGCATATCGAGATCCTGGGCGACCGTTCGGAGACGATTCGCGCCTCGGTTGACGACGTGCAGTTCACGCTGCTGCTAACCGTGGCGCTGGTCGTGATGGTGATCTTCCTGTTCCTGCGCAATCTGTCGGCGACAATCATCCCGAGCCTCGCGCTGCCGATGTCGATCATCGGAACCTTCGGCGTCATGTGGGCGCTGGACTACTCGCTTGACAATCTTTCGCTGATGGCGATCACGCTGGGCGTCGGTTTCGTGGTGGACGACGCGATCGTCATGCTCGAGAACGTCGTGCGGCACATGGAGATGGGCAAGGACGCGCTGACCGCGTCGCTCGACGGGGCGCGCGAAATCGGCTTCACGATCCTTTCGATGACGCTGTCGCTGGCGGCGGTGTTTATCCCGGTTTTGTTCATGGGCGGAATTCTCGGCCGCCTGCTGCACGAATTCGCGGTCACGATCGGCGCCGCGATTCTGGTCTCCGGCGTCGTCTCGCTGACGCTGACCCCGATGCTCTGCTCGCGCTTTCTGAAGCCGCCCAAGAGCGAAAAACACGGGCACATGTATCAGGTCACCGAACATTACTTCGACGTGGTGCTCGACGGTTACCAGAGAAGCCTCGCCTGGGTGATGCGTCATCGCCCGGCCACGATGTTCGTGTCGGGGTTGATCCTGATCGTGACGATTTATTTCTTTTACGCGATTCCAAAAGGCTTTCTGCCCAGCGAAGACACCGACGAATTGATCATGTTCACCCAGGCGGCGCAGGGAATTTCATACGATTCGATGGTGCAGCATCAACTCGCCGTCGTGAACCTGCTCAAGGGCGATCCCAACATCCGGCAATACTTCGCCGGTGTCGGCAGCGCGGGTCCGTCGGGCGGCACCAACTCCGGGATGCTCTTCGTCCATCTGAAACCGAGCGCGGACCGCAAGCTTAGCGCCGACCAACTGATCAACAAGTGGCGTCCGATCGTGAACTCGGTGCCGGGCCTGATGGTGTTCCTGCAAAATCCACCGCCGATCCGGATTGGCGCGCAATTCACCCGCAGCATGTACCAGATGACGCTGCAGAGTCCCGACACCGAGTCGCTGTACAAGTACGCGCCGATCCTGGAGACGCGGATGCGCGCGCTCAAGGATCTGCGCGGCGTCAACAGCGATTTGCAGGTGCAGAATCCGCAAGTCACGATCAATATCGATCGCGACAAGGCGCACGCGCTCGGCGTCACCGCCAGCGCGATCGAGAACGCCCTCGACGACGCCTACGGCGCGCGCCAGATCTCGACCATTTACGCGCCCAACAACGAGTACTGGGTCATCATGCAGGTGCTGCCCGAGTACCAGATGGATCCGTCCACCCTTGCGATGCTCTACGTGCGCTCGTCAACCGGCTCGCTGGTGCCGCTCGATACGGTAGTCAATTTCTCGCGCTCGCTCGGCGCGCTGCAGGTCAATCATTACGGGCAGTTGCCTTCCGCTACGATCTCGTTCGACCTGGCGCCCGGGGTCTCGCTCGGCAAAGCACTCGGCCAGGTGCAGGCGCTCGCGCGCGATACCCTGCCCGACACCATCACCGCAAACTTCCAGGGCACCGCGCAGGCTTTTCAGAATTCGCTCGGCAACCTCGGGATGCTGCTGCTCATGACGATCCTCGTCATCTACCTGGTGCTGGGAGTCCTGTACGAAAGTTTCATCCATCCGATCACGATCTTGTCCGGACTTCCCGCCGCCGGTTTCGGCGCGCTGTTGACGCTGTGGATTTTCGGGATGGAACTCGATCTGTTCGCATTCGTCGGCGTCGTGATGCTGGTGGGACTGGTCAAGAAAAACGCGATCATGATGATCGATTTCGCGCTCGACGCGCAGCGCAACGAAGGCAAGTCGCCCTCCGAGGCGATCTTCGAGGGCGCGATCGTCCGTTTTCGCCCGATCATGATGACCACCGCGGCTGCGCTGATGGGCACGTTGCCGATCGCGATTGGAATCGGTGCGGGCGCGGAATCGCGCCGCCCTCTGGGCGCCGCGGTCGTCGGCGGACTGTTCTTCTCGCAGTTCCTGACGCTGTACATTACGCCGGTGGTTTATACATATATGGAATCAGCCACTAGAATGGTTCACGCGTGGCGGACCGGCGAAAAGTATGTGCCGGAGCCCGAGCCGGATTTTGGAAACGGCGCGGAAGCCGAGGCGCAGCGGCGCAGGATGGCGTCGTAGCGCTTTGCGCGACGGAGGTTATCTCGATGCCCTCAATCGAACGCGGCCCGGTTTCGCTCTACTACGAAGAATTCGGCGCCGGGTACCCTATCCTGCTGTTCGCACCGGGCGGGATGCGATCCTCGATCGAGTTCTGGGCGAAGAGTCCGTTCGATCCAACCAGGGAACTCGCAAAAGATTTTCGCGTGATCGCGATGGATCAGCGCAACGCCGGAAAGTCCCGCGGGCCGCTTGACCGTGCCGACGGATGGCACACCTATACGCAGGACCATATCGCGCTGCTCGACCATCTCGGGATCAGGCAATGCCATCTGCTCGGCGGATGTATCGGCGGCTCGTACTCGCTTGGAATGATCGAGGCGGCGCCTGATCGCGTAAGCGCCGCGGTGCTGCAAAATCCGATCGGGCTTTCGCCAAAGAACCGCGAGCTGTTCTTCGCGATGTTCGACGGATGGGCGCAGGCGCTAAAGCCGTCGCATCCGGAGATCGACGACGCCGGACTGCGCGAGTTTCGCGACCGCATGTACGCCGGCGATTTCGTGTTTAACGTCCCGCGGGACTTCGTGCGTACGGTCAAAACGCCGCTGATGATCCTGATGGGCAGCGACGACTATCATCCGACCGCTACTTCCGAAGAGATCGCCAGGCTGGCGCCCAACGCAACTCTAGTGCGCGAGTGGAAAACGCCCGACTTGATTGCGCAGACGGTGACGCAAGTGCGCGAATTCCTGAAGGCGCACACGCCGCGCTAGCCTGCGGCGCACCGAACGGCCGCGTGCGCCTTGTCAGTCCGATTGCGGTTTCTGCTGCGGATGCGGAGGCGCGTCCGTGGCTGGAGCCGCGGCGTTAGGCGGTTCATATTGCCCCGCCTGCGCCGCCGTCGAGTCCGGACCTTGCTGATTCGAACATCCCGTCATGAGCGGCAGCGCGCAGACGACGACGGCGATCGCGAGCAATCTTCCGAGCGACTTCATTGCACTAAGCTCCCGTGATTGGAATTTGCTTCCCGCTTGCTGGGAAGCGTGTGGTGACGCGCACCATCCTCC
This sequence comes from Binataceae bacterium (SeqCode), assembly GCA_035531855.1. Classification (GTDB taxonomy): domain Bacteria; phylum Desulfobacterota; class Binatia; order Binatales; family Binataceae; genus JBARDN01. The sequence continues at coordinate 263 of DATKSB010000062.1, read as the reverse complement.
GACAGATCGTATCGGCGCAAATCGGGGCTTGCAACGAAATTTCTTGGCTGGAGGATCCAGCGGTGTTCACGCTAGGCTCGCGTTCGCACCCGAACCTTTACGATGAGACCAACACGCCCGATTCGAATCAGCCGCGATAAAGCCCGGTGCGCCAATGCGCGCGAGCTTGCCGCGCTGCATCGCGACTTCGAGCGAGAGAGCCTCGTCAGATTCCGCGCGATGATCGATCGAGAGCTGATGCGAGTGATCGCCGCGCATCTCGA
>DATKSB010000061.1:0-8210 GCA_035531855.1 Binataceae bacterium (SeqCode) | reverse complement strand
TGTCCGGCAGATGGTCGCGCGCGCCTGCGCGTCGAGCGCCTCCCATCCCATTAAGCGCATCCAGACGGGATCGTCGCATCCGAAGCGCCACCAGAACGCGGCGGCGCCCTCAGGGTCGCCGTAGGGTGAGCGTTCGATCTGGGCGGCGCGCAGCGCGAAGCGCCGGCGCATCGTTTCGCGGTAGAGAGCGTTTTTATCGCCGAAATAGCAATATAGCATCCGCTTGTTGATTCGCGCCCGCCGCGCGATTCGATCGACCCGCGCTCCGGCGAAGCCGTGCTGGGAGAACTCGGCCAGCGCCGCGGCGAGGATCCGCGCCTGACTGCGCTGGGGATCGCGGGCAGGGGCGCTCGAGCGGAGTTTGCGCGATAGGGCAGGCGCTTTTCGATAAATGACCGCGCGCCGTCCGGATGGATGCCGAGGTGCCATGTAACTGGTTAGTTACTAGACCAGCCTCGGACCTGAGTCAAAGCCCGCGAGACGGGCAAATTAATAGATTGCGCGCGAGCCAACGAAGCCGCCGGCGACTCCTGACGGTACGGCCGCCCTAGTCACCTGACGCGGGCAAGAAGGGCGTGCGGGCAGCGATGTTCCGTGTCGTCGGTGACCCAGTTGATCGTCATTTCGAGCCATAGGCGAGAAATCCCGAAGCGGCCATGCGCTACGCCAACCCCTCGTGCATCGTTTGAGCACTCGGCAACGCTCTTCTTGGACAAGAAGAGTTGTCCGCTTCGCGATGAAGCAGTTATGCGAAGCGTTCAGGAGCGAGGTGCGGCTATGCGCCGGGCTTGTTCGAGTTGGCGGATGATTTAGGGGTGAACGGCGCAACGAAGGCGCGGCCGGGATCGGGCAGGAGATTCAGGAATTTGATTTCCGCGAAATCGCCCGCTAGCTGGAACGCCGAGAAAGTCGCGTTGTCGATCCGCAAGCGGCGGAATTGCGAGAGTTCCAAGCCCATGAAATGGGTCAGCACGGTGCGGATTATATCGCCGTGGGAAACGAACAGGATTCGCTTGCCGGGGTTCGCGCCGATCGCGCGGGCGATCGCCTCGACGCCGCGGGTCTGCACGTGCAGGATCGTTTCGCCGCCGGGAGTGGGGTGATCCAGCGGATGCTCGCGGTACCTCACGTATTCCGGATCCTTGATCAGATCGTCGAAGACCATTCCTTCCCAGCGGCCGTATTGCACTTCGGAAAGCTCCGGGTTTTCGCTTACGCCGACATTGCCGATTCCCGTCGCGATAATCTCCGCCGATTGGCGCGCGCGCGGCAGCGGGCTGGAAACGATCAGGTCGATCGCGAGCTCGCGCGCAAACGGCACCGCGCGCTCGACCTGCGCGCGGCCTTCCGCGTCGAGCTCAATCGGATTTCGGCCCATCACGCGTCCGGAGCGGTTCCACGCAGTCTCGCCGTGGCGCATCAGCAGTGCGACTCCTCTGAGTCCCCCCGGTTGTTTGAGCTTTTGAGCCACGTAGAACGGTCCGAGTGCCATTTGTTAGACCCCAAAGAAAAAGCGCGCTCTCAAAAATAGGCGTGCGCTCAGAGAAAAGCGACCCAAAAAAAGCGGACGCCGTGAGGCGCCCGCTTTAGCTAGCGATTATGCGCGCGTCGCTCGCGCTCAGCGAGCCGCCGCGCTCGAAGCCTGCGCGGGTGCGGGATGCGCGTCCGCCGCGCCGCCGTTTGCCTCCGCCGCGCTCGGCCCGAGTCCGCAGAATGCCTCGTAGTCGATAAGGCCGGTCTGTGTCGGATGCTCGCTGCAGACAGGGCAGGCTGGATCTTTGCGAATTTTCAGAATCCGCACGTAGTCGCGATCCGAGAGCGTGTCGAAGTAAACCATCTTGCCGATAAGCGGATGACCCGCGCCGAGCAGCAGCTTAATCGCCTCGAGCGCCTCGATCGATCCGATAAGGCCCGGCAGCGCGCCGAGAACTCCAGCCTCTGCGCACGAGGGCGCCATGTCCGGAGGCGCGGGCTCGGGATAGAGGCACCTGTAGCAGGGTCCGCCCTTGTCGGCGTAGAAAACCGTCGCGTTGCCCTCGAAGCGGAAGATCGCGCCATCCACCAGCGGCTTTTTGGCGAACACGCACGCGTCGTTGATCAGGTAGCGAGTCGGAAAATTGTCCCCGCAATTCACGATCACGTCGTACGGCGCAATAATCTCCATCACGTTTTCCGAGGTAAGCCGCACGTCGTGGCGAATCACCCTGATCGCGGGGTTCATCGCGGCGATCTGCTTCTGCGCCGACTCGGTCTTGAGCATCCCGACCCGATCGACAGTGTGGATAATCTGGCGCTGCAGGTTGGAGAGATCGACCACGTCGAAATCAACCAGCCCAAGCGTGCCGACTCCCGCCGCCGCAAGGTACAGCGCGACCGGAGAGCCGAGCGCGCCGGCACCGAGCAGCAGGACTTTCGAGTCGAGCAGCTTCGCCTGCCCTTTCTCGCCGACCTCGGGAATCACAAAGTGGCGCGAGTAGCGAGTCAGCTCGTCCTGCGAGAACTGGCGGTCGGCCTCGAACGGCAGTCCGCGATCTTTCCACGCGTTGAATCCGCCTGTGAGGTTGTACACGTTCTCGTACCCAAGCTCGCGCATCACGCGCGAAGCGTAGGCCGAGCGCGTGCCCGAGGCGCACTGCATGATCACCGGGGTCTTGCGATCGGGCACTTTCTCTTCGACCCGAATCTCGAGGAATCCACGCGGGATTCCGATCGCCTGCGGAATATGTCCCTGGCGCCATTCGTCGCTCTCGCGCACGTCGATAATCGCGGCGCCCTTGTCGAGCATCCGGCGCGCTTCATCGATATCGATTTGCTTTATTTCTTTGCGCGCTTCGTCGAGAATATTTTTTGAAGTCTTTGCCATACGCTTTCTCGCTCCGTTCGGGGGCGAATTCTCATTCCTCTATACAGCTATAACCATCGCGAAGCACGCGCGCCGCTCGGACCAGGGTAATCGGCGATCAGCCGCCCAGCATCCGGTGGGATTCGACCAGGGTGCGCACGAAATTCAGGATCGCGGCGGCGTGTCCGCGCGGGTTCACGTCGTGAAACGCGCGGCGCAGGTGAAGATCATGATCGAGCACGAAGGTCGATCGTGCGGCGCGTTCGCCGGACAGCACGCCGAACGCCTGGGCGAGCTGCCCGTCGGGGTCGGAGAGCAGCATGAACGGAAAGCCGTGCTTATCGGAGAAAGTGCGATGGCGCTCTACCGAATCGGTGCTGACGCCGACGATCACCGCGTCGAGCGCGGCGAACTGATCGTAGAGGTCGCGGAACTCCTTGCCCTCGACGGTGCATCCTGGAGTGTCGTCCATCGGATAGAAATACAGCACGACATTGTGCCCGCGATAATCCGAGAGACGGCGCGCCTCGCCGCGATCATCGCGCAGCTCAAGTGCGAGCGCCGCGGTGAGATTGGGTTCGGTCTTCACGGCGCCGTTTTCAGGCATGCGGCTGGGCCTCAGAGATCGCGCGGCGCTGGGTGAACTTGATCGCGGCGTTGTCGATATTGACCGAGCACAGCGACCCGCACATCGAGCACACGTTGGAGCCGGACGCTTCGCTTTCCTCCTTGTAACGGCGCGCCTTGTCGGGATCCATCGCCATCGCGTACATCCCTTCCCAGTTGAGCGACTTGCGGTAGCGCGACATCTGGTCGTTCCAGACTTTGGCCGCGCGCACGCCCTTTACCAGGTCGCCGGAGTGCGCCGCGATTCGGGTCGCGATCACGCCTTCGCGCACGTCGTCATTATCCGGCAGCCGCAGATGCTCGGCGGGAGTTACGTAGCACAGGAAATCGGTGCCTGCTGCCGACGCGATCGCACCGCCGATCGCGCCGGTGATGTGATCGTAGCCGGGTGCGACGTCGCAGGTCAGCGGTCCGAGGACGTAGAACGGTGCGCCGCCGCACACGCGCTTCTCGAGCTTGACGTTCGCTTCGATCTGGTCGAGCGGAACATGCCCGGGCCCTTCGATCATCACCTGCACGCCTTGGGCGCGTGCACGTTCGGTCAATTCGCCCAGCACCAGAAGCTCGGCAAGCTGGCCGCGATCAGTAGCGTCGCCGGTTGCGCCGGGACGCAGGCCGTCGCCGAGGGAAATGGTCACGTCGTGTTCGCGCAGGATCGCGCAGACTTCGTCATAATGCTCGTAGAGCGGATTTTCGTTGCCGGTGCGCTCGATCCATGCGGCCAAAAGCGCGCCGCCGCGGGACACGATTCCCTCGATCCGCTGATGCCCGCGCAGCTTGGCCACAGACTCACGCGTGACGCCGCAGTGCAGCGTCATGTAATCGACGCCCTGGCGCGCCTGGCGCTCGATCACCTCGAGAAAATAGGCGGCGTCGAGCTCCATGATCGAATGCTCGGAAGCGACCTGGTAGATCGGCACCGTGCCCAGGATGATCGAGCATCGCGAGAGCAGCTCGCCGCGAATCTTGTCGAGGTCGGTGCCGGTCGAAAGATCCATCACCGAGTCGGCGCCGTAGCGCACCGCGGTGTAGAGCTTCTCGACTTCCTCTTCGAGCAGTTGATGGAAATTCGACGCGCCGATATTGGCGTTGACCTTGGTGCGCAGCCGTTTGCCGATTCCGATTGCGCGGAACTGATGATGCGCGTTGTGCGGAATCACCACCTCTCCGGAAGCGACCAGCGCGCGGATTTCTTCGGGCGCAAGGCCTTCGTCTTCGGCAACTTCGCCGATTTCGCGGGTGATAATTCCTTTGCGCGCGGATTCAATCTGAGTCATCTCGACACCTCGACGGACGCGGGCGTCCGCTACCGACAACTTATCCTAGTCCTCGCCGTAGGCGATGCCATTTTTTTCGCACAGCGCGCGCAGCTCCTGGATCATCCGTTCGGAACGCGCCAGGTGGGCGATCGCGATAAAGTTCGCCAGCGCGACGAAGAACATCGCGGCTGTAGCCCAGTACATATGCGCGAGCACGCTGCCGCCGTGGATCACGTGAACGCCGTAGCCGTACGCGACGAACATAATCGCGAGCCCGATGAGGGTGAGCAGGATCGTAATGCGAGTCATCTGTCTTCAGGCCGTCCGCGGGCGCCTACTCGCGGCCGCGGGCGTTATGCCGATCGATCACCGGCAGGTTCACCGGCTTGGCCGTCTCTTCGTAATCTTTGTAATCTTCGGGAAGACCACGCTCAGTATATTTGCGCAGTTCCGGCCGCAGTGGATCGAAAACCTGCGCGTCCTGCTCGCGGTACCACGCCAGCATCTCGTTCATATTTCCGTCGCGTCCATCCTTGGCGATAACGCGCGAGCGATGCATCAGCATCTCCTTGGTCTCGACGAAGTCCTTGCGGTCAAAACCCCAGATGCGCGGATGCACGTAAGTATCCATCCGAATCGCGTCGCACGGGCACGCCTCGACGCACAGGCCGCAGTAGATGCAGCGCAGAGTGTCGATCTCGTAGCGCACCGGGAACTTCTCGATATGCGGATCGGCGGCTTCGCCCGCTTCGATATAGATGCACTGCGCGGGGCACGCGGTCGCGCACAGAAAGCACGCGGTGCATCGCACGGAATTGTCTTCGCGGATAGTCAGGCGATGGCTGCCGCGGAAGTTGTCGGAGTAGCGTTTGCGTTCTTCCGGATACTGGACGGTGGCGGAAGCGCGGCGCGATTTCGCCAGGCCGAACAGATGCGCGAAGTTGAGCGCGAAATTGCGCACGAAATGGAAATTGGTAATCGCGAGACCTCGCAGGATTTCGGGCAGATAGAGCCGCTCCGAAAAGGTCATTTCCTCGCGTCGTTTCATTTTACAACCAGCACAAATTCCTTGTCAGGATTGAGGTTTCTGAAGTTGGCGCGCCACGATGGCGCGCCTCGAACTCGCATCGCAACTATAAGGGCCGCAAGCTTTTGTAGTCAAGGTGAACCGCCGCTTCAGGCCAGACGCGTGTACAGTCGCGCGGGATTTTCGTGCAGGATCTTGCGGCGCACCTCGGGCGAGAATTCTTTGCGGCCGGCCGTGAATTTCACCGTGTCGGGAAAGCGGCCGTCAAAGTGCGGGTAGTCCGATGCGTACAAAATCCGGTCCGCGCCGACGTGCTCGACGACATAGGGCAGCGTCGCCTCGTCGGGATCGCAGGAGATGAAAAAATTCTCCGAGCGGATAACCTCCGACGGCTTGCGTTTCAGGTTCGGTACGTATTCGGGCATCAGCTCGTAGTGCTCGTCCAGCCGCTCCATCCAGAACGGGAGCCATCCGACCCCAGCCTCAAGGAACGCGCAGCGCAGCTTCGGAAAAAGATCGAGCACGCCGCCGCCGACGAACGCCGCGATCCCGCGCATCACCTCGAACGGATTGGTCGCCGAGTGCTGGATGAAAAGATTATTGCCCATCTCGAACGTGCCCAGCCCGTATGGCGGCCGCGCAGTGCCGCCGTGAAAACAGACCGGCAGGTCGGTCTCTTCGCAGGCGCGCCACATCGGATGGAACGCCGGATGGTCGAGCAGCTTGTCCTCCATGTGCGCGGACAGGTAGATGCCGACGCACCACGGCTCTTTGGCGACGCGGCGGATTTCTTCGGCGGCGCGCTCGGGCTCGCGCATCGGCACGATCGCGACGCCGGTAAGCCGCGCGGGATAGGCAGAGCAGTAGTCGGCGAGCCATCGATGATACGCGCGGATCATCGCGACTTCGAAATCGACCGACTTGAGCGCGCAGAAGCTCGAGACCACCGTCGCGAAGAGCACCGCGACATCGATACCCTCGCGCTCCATGTCCTTGATCCGGATGTGCGGGTCGTGCCCGCCGCGCATGTCGGGAATTTCGCCGGAGGGTTTGCGTCCCGAGCGGACCAGGGGCTTGTCCATCTGCGCGACGCCGAGGGGGCGGCCGGTATTGAGCTGATGAAAAAAGCCGAAGAAGAATTTCGAGGTGCGGGTCTCGGCGATTTTCTTTAGCTCGTCCAGGTCGGCCCGGAATTTCGGATCGATGTATTGACCGTAGAGCTCGTTGGGCTCCATCACGTGGCCGTCGGCATCGATTACTTTGGTCCCTTGGAACATGGCGTGTGACTCCCGCAAGAGAATCGAATAGCGCGGTTCGATATATCGCGCAGGCGGGCGGTGAAACTCAAGCCGCGCGGGTCACGACGCGGCGACGGCGCGCTCGACCGCCTTGGGCGATTGCTCGATCACGCGAAGCAGAATTCGCGCTGGACGATCGGGAATCGCGCGGCCCTGCTCCCACTCCTGAACGGTGCGAACGCTAAACCCGAATCGCTTCGCGAATTGTCCTTGCGAGATGCCGAGTTTGCGCCGAATAGCGCGGACATCGGGCAGTCTGGGCGTTCTTAGCTTACGCCAGTCGCGGCCCTTGGACATGTCCGGCGCGGCGTCCGGATCCTCCGCGATCATCCGCGCGATTTCCTTGTCGCTGGTTGCACGGATTTTTGCGAGATCCGCTCGCGGGTTTGACTTCAGAATCTCATTCAGCGATCGCCGTACGGTAGGCATCACGTTCTCTCCGATTTGCCCGGCGTGCCGAAATAATGCGTCGGCGATTGGCACGCCAGGTATATACAACCACGAATATATCTCCCCCGAATTCGCCTGTGGCTACGGTCCGCGCCTCACCATAGTCTCGACGCCGGTCATCTTCCTCGAGTACTTCGCTTGCGAAGATTTGAGCAGCATAGTCGAATCCAAATCCGCGCTCGCGCAGATTTCGCTCGCTCTTGACCTCGTCCCATGCGAACAGCAGCACCTCAGCCATTATACGGGATTCCCGTACTGAACGCTAGCAGTCTCGAGAGGTACGGACCAGCGCGGTGCTTGTATGGTGTCCACTGCCGACGCTCCTGCTCGCTCATAGTGAAAGAGGAACTGAACATTTTTTCCCTCTGCCTCTCACTGAATCTGGAGGCCGTGGAAAAAAATGTGGTGGGGCGTGGGGCGGGGTTCAGAATCCGAGATGCGAAGCCGCGACGATCTGCGCAGGCAGGCTAGGACTCTTTTCCCTGGCCAACGACGCCGATCGCGGCGAGCCAACCAATCAACGAGATCGCCTAAGATGCGAAAAAAGTTTCCCGGAGAGGTGCCGCCGCCGGCCGTGCTGAAGGAAAATCCTTGTGCGCGGCGCTTTGCCGAAGAGGAGCTGCAGCGGACCAAGACTGGATGGTGATCCTTAACGCTGTGCGATGCAATCCGTGGCTGCTCCAGTATTACGAACGTCTTCACGCGGC
>DATKSB010000060.1:0-9446 GCA_035531855.1 Binataceae bacterium (SeqCode) | reverse complement strand
CAGCTTCATCGCGGACAAGAGATCATCGTCCAGATCGCGAAGGAGCCGATGGGGACCAAAGGCGCGCGGCTGACCTCCTCGATCTCGCTGCCCGGACGCTACCTGGTTTACACGCCAACCAGCAATCATCTGGGAGTCTCGCGCCGGATCGCGAGCGCCGAGGAACGCGCGCGTCTGCGCGAAGCAGTCAGCGAGGTGCGACCCAAGCAGGGCGGGTTTATCGTGCGCACTGCGTGCGAGGGGCTCAGCCGCCGCGACATCCAGCGCGACATCGCGTTTCTGACCAAGACCTGGAACTCGATTCTGAAACGCAACGAGTCGAGCGGACCGGCCACGATGCTCTACAGCGACCTGGACGTGGCGCTGCGGACGGTGCGCGATTTGTTTTCGAGCGAGGTCGAGCGGCTATGGTGCGATGATCCGAACACATACAGCCGCATCGTGCAGTTTATCCAGACCTATATGCCGCGGCTGCGCGCGCGCGCGATGCTGCATCAGGGGCAGGAGCCGATTTTCGACAAGTTCAATATCGAACCGCAGATCGAGCTCGCGCTCGACCGCAAGGTATGGCTCAAGTCGGGCGGCTACCTGGTGTTCGATCAGGCCGAGGCGCTGACCGCGATCGACGTGAACACGGGACGCTTCGTCGGCAAGCATAACCAGGACGACACGGTCCTGAAGACCAATCTGGAAGCGGCCGAGGAAGTCGTGAAGCAACTGAGGCTGCGCAATATCGGCGGCATTATCATTGTCGATTTTATCGACATGTCGCGCGAGCCCGATCGCAAGAAAGTCAGCGAGGCGCTGGCGACGGCGCTGCGCCGCGACAAGGCGCGAACCTCGGCGCTGAAAATTTCCGAGCTCGGCCTGGTCCAGATGACCCGCAAGCGCACGCGCGACAGTCTGGAGGCGCTGCTGACTGAGCAGTGCACACGATGCCAGGGGCGGCGCGTGGTCAAGTCGGTGCCGACGCTCGCGGCCGAAGTCCTGCGCGGAATTTATCGCGAGACGATAAGGCGCACGCACACCGACATGATAATCGTGAAGATCAATCCCGAGGTCGCGCGTTACCTGTACGACGCGGGCGCAAAAGACCTCGAGACGCTCGAGCACAAGCTCGATTCGAAGATCGTCCTGCGCTCGAAAGAAGGACTGGACCCCGGCGTTTTCGAACTAACGCAAGCTCCGGCCGCGGCATAGTCAGACAACCGCTCACTCACTTGCGGTGGCTGCGACGATCTGCGCGGCGTCGCGGATTTGGCCGTAGTGGATTTTGCCGAGGTCGAATTCCTCCAGCGCTTTGTTCAGGCTTGCAAGCGCCGCTTTGCAGGTCGGTAAGTTTTTGCGGGCGCGGGTCAGCGGGTTCGAGCGCGCGACGATGAAGTTCTTCAGGTAGGGATGCATCAGGCCGCGCTTTTTGCCCAGTGCCACCAGATCGACCAGCAACTCGTCGGCGCGCTCGACCTGGGCCGCGCGCTCGAGGCGATCCTCGAACGCGGATGCAAGCGGTTTCGAGAGGAATGTATCGACGCGGCTTAAGAGCGGCGCGTACACTCCGCCCGAGAAGCGCGGTTTTTTCTCGGACATGATTCCGAGTGTGATAAAATGCGCACGCTCGAACTCGAAGGCGTAGTCTTTCTCGGCGCGGCACGCGTCCTGTTCCATCCGCGCACGGTACATCCGGACGACCTCGAGCGCCTTGTCGCGCAGGTTGTGCTGCTTTTCGGTATTGAGCGCCAGGATCTGGAAGGCGACATCGGGCTCGGGAATCACGATCGCCGCGATCAGTTTCGCTTTGGATTTTTCGGCGGCGGCGCGGCGATGATTCCCGTTGGGGGTGTAGTAGATGCCGCCGGAACGCACGGCGATGATCGGCTCGGTGAAGCGGTCGAGCTTCTTCATCACCTCGACCATCCGCTTGAGATGCGCCGGCGAAAGATCGCGCTGATAGGGTGTCGGTTTAACCATGCCGATCGGCAGCAGCGCGAACAGGTGCCAGTGATCGCCGAGCGGCTCCTGATAGGCGGCCAGAGCATCTCCGCCGTCGGCCTCGATCGCGGCGGCCAGTTCGTCAATCTCGCGGGGAGGCTTGGCGCCCTTTGGCGCAATCGCAAAATCCGCCATGCTAGGGAGTTGTAATGGATCGCTCTGGTATCCGCCATGCCTGCGCCGCGCTGTTGACGGCGATCCTTCTGCTGCTCGCTGCCGGACGCGCTCCTGCGAGTCCGCGCAGTTGGCAGCCGGTGCTCGTGCGCGGCGCGCAGATTCCGCAGCTCATCGGCCAGCGCACCAGCCGTTTCGAGGTTCTGGTGGCGCACGGCGCGACGCTCGATCCGATTCCGTTCCAGATCGATGAAGTCGCCAACGACGGCACCTATGCGCTGCCCGACGGACCTGATCCCACCTTGGACGAAACGCCGGGCGTGCTCGATAGCGCAGACGAAATTGCGATGATGATGTCAGACCTTGACGGGCGCGCGCCGCGCGGCGCCGTGTTGCCGGCGGGAGCCGTCGAGCTCCAGATCGCGGATCCGCTGGGTGGGCGGGCACGCTACGTCTATATCGCGGCGGTGGACGCGCCCGCGCGCAGCCCCAAGAGCTATATCAACTACGATCCGGCATCGGGCTCGATCGAGACCGACAGCTACCGGCTGGGCTTCACCAACGATATTGCGGACGATTTCACCCTGCAGAACCGCAAGGGGCAGCATCTTCCGAACATGATCGATCGCTTCAAGGTCCGAATGCGGGCGCGGGTGCTTGGGTTGTTTCGTATCTCGCTGACTGAGAACGACGTGAGCAATCGGGTGCTGGCGTGGAAGGCGGGGCCGATCCGGGTGATCAAACGCGTCAGCCACTCGGTGAGTCTGTTTCCCGGAATCAGTTCTTCAGAGGCGCTGAGCGACGATTTTTTCTACCGCGATTATTTCGAGAATCCATTCACGGTCGATTTTCCGGCGCTGCCCGGCGCGCTGTTCGGAGATATCGAGGTCCGGGTCGATTTTGATTTCACCGATCTGAGCGGCTACCAGCTTTTGTGGTCCGGGATGCGTACGGCGCCGATCAGGATCGGCGATCTTCGCGCCGAAAATGCGCTGGTCGCCGATCACGCCGCCTCGATCTCATGGATCGCGTTTCGCGGCCACGGCCGCACCACCGTGCAAACCCTGGCGCCGGTCGCCGATCTGAACGATATCAAGCGCCGAGTCTATTTCCGCGATGAGACCGGCGCATCCCAGACCGCGGCGGCTTCGCGCGCGCCCAGCCGCGGCGTCGGTTACGTGATGACCGGATGGGAAACGATGGCGCGCGGGGCGCATTCGCTGGACTCGCTGCTGATCACGGCGCCGGGAGATTACGATCCGGAAGTGATGTTTAGGGAGCTGCATCGTCCGCCGATCGTGCGCGCAACTCTCAGCCCGGAACTGAGCGCGGCGCCGCACGCGCAGCGCGCACGGGTCACCGAGCGACGCGGTTCGCGACGATTCGGTACTTGACCGTAACTTCGTCGCTCGCGTGCAACACCCCCATCATCCCGGTCGGGATCGGCATCCCGAATCGCGGATAACGGAAGCTGACCTCGCCACGCGCTTCCAGGCGATCGCGTCCAATCAGCGTCACGCTCACCAACGCGTCTATCGATTGCGTCTGCCCGCGCATCGTAAGATTGCCGACGATCAAGGCCGAGCCTTCCCCGGGTGTGTCGATCGCAACGTCTTTTACGCCGGTGCTGACGAAGGTGATGTCGGGATAGGCCGACGATTCGAGCACGGTTTCGGTGACCACGCTGTCGCGCCGCGAATTGCCGCTCGAGTAGCTGGAAGAATCGATCACCAGCTTCAGGTTTGCGCCGACTGCCGGATTGGCGGGGTTGCCCGAGACCTCTCCCGAGCGCACGCGGAAACTGCCGATCGCGTCGCCGCGAAATCTCGCCATCGGCTGCGCGACCACGGCCAGGACTTCGGATTGGGCAGGATCGACGACGTAACGAACCATCGCCGCCCGCGCGAGCCTGGGCATCGCGGCGCCCGCGGCGGTAAGCACTAATGCCAGCGCGATACGGCTTCGGACTGTCATTTTATCGACCTGCCGCGTCGCGATAACAGATGAGCTCGAGAAGATTGCCGTCGGGATCGAGGAAGTACATGCAATCGTGATCGCCCCAGTCGATCGGCTGCGCGGTTTCGACGCCCGCAGCGGCCAAGCGCTCTTTGGCGCCCGCAAAGTCATCCGCATTGACGCGGAACGCGTGATGCCCGCGTCCGAGAGGATGCGCGATCAGCGCGGCGCGCGCCTGCGGCGTCATCGGTGGGCGCGCTGCTTCGAACAGTGCAAGGTTCTGTCCGCCGCATTCGAGCAGCACCTGATCGCCCAGATTCGCCGCTACATCCAAACCAAGCACGCCGGTGTAGAAGAGCTGAGCGCGCGCGAGTTCCGCCACCTCGATTCCGAAATGATCCAGGCGTAAGAGCTTCATGCCGTTGCCAAGATCGCGGCGCGCGTCCTTATGACGCCGTCGCCACCGTGCGCTGCGCCAGGTCGGGACGCCGCGAGGCTATGATTCGGTCTTTCTCGCGATGGATGAATTTCGGATTGAAGGTGACGATCAGAACCGGCAAAACTGTCATCGCTCCGATCATCGATACGAACATCCAGACCGCCAGCAGCATCCCCATCTCGGCGTCGAATCGGATGCTCGACCAGTACCAGAACAGCACCGAAGCGACCAGGGTCAACGCGGTGAAGGCGACGGCCTTGCCGGAAGTGACCAGGGCGTTGTAGGTCGCGTCCTTGAGTTCGCGGCCGAGCGCCAGCTCTTCGATAATCCGGCTTACTATATAAATCGCGTAGTCGATTCCGAATCCGACCCCGACCGTCACCACCGGCAGCGTGTTGATATTGATCCCGACATCGTGCGCGCCCATGTACGCGTTGATCGCGGCGTTGGCCAGCGCGAGCGGGAACAGCAGATAGAACCCCGCCATGAACGATCGGTAGGTGATGAGCACAATTATATAGATCGTGGCGAAGGCGAGTACGTTGAGCAGCAGATCGTTGTCGATAATTTCCTGATTGGCGGCGGCCAGCTCGCCGATAATTCCTGCGGCGAGTTTGAACTCGACTCCGTCAACGTGGTTTTTCGGTTCGGCGAAAAAGCGCTGGGTGCGGAGCACGATTCGCTGGATGTTTTCGCCCTCGCGATTCTTCACATATAAGGTGATCTGGGTCGCGTCGCGGCGCGGCGTAATAATGTACGCGGTCGAAAGCGGTGAGGCGCCTGCCAGCAATCCGCCGAGCAACTGGCCGGTGCCGCGCTTGGTGGTGGGTAGCACATTCCATTTGGGATAGAACTCTTGCAGCGCGGCGCCGCCGTTGGAGAGCAGGTCAGCGACCGAAAAGGAACCTCCAACCGCAGGATCCCCCTCCATGTAGCGCTGATAGCGATCCATCACGTGAAACAGCTTGGGATCGTTGAGCGCGCTGCGGCTGTGAAGTTCCGCGACCACAACGAACTGTTCGATCGCGCCGAACTCGTCCTGAATCGACTGCATCGCATGATTGTACGGCGAATTGGGCCACAGCACCGGCGATTGCGAAGACGGATCTCCGACCTTGAGCCCGGTCCAGAAGAACGCGCAGAGCAAAACCGCGACCGCAGTCGCCGCGATTGTGATTTTGCGTCCGCGCGATTCGAGCATCGGATGTGCGATCGCGACCAGCATCCGCTTGAAAAAGCCATGTTCGCGCCGTTCGATTACTTCGATCCGTGGCGGCTCGAGGTAGTAGTAAACAATCGGGTTGAGCAGCAACTCGCTTACGATTATCGCGGCGATCCAGAACGACGCTGTGATCGCGAGCTTTTGCAGGAACAGCACCGGCACCAGCAGGATCACCAGTACTCCGAACGCGTCGGTCAGGATTCCAGAGAGCGACGGCACGAACAATTCCGAGAAGGCAGAAAGGATCGCGGTGTTCTTGTCGCGGGTCCGGTAATACTCCTCGTAATACCGATCGTGCATCTGCACCGAATGGCTGACCGCGCGGGCGGTTATAAGAAACGGGATCACCAGCACCAGCGGATCAAGCGTAAAACCGATGAGCCGGATAAAGCCCAAGCCCCAGATAGCGCAGATTACCCCTGAGATGGTCGGGCGCAACGCGCCGCGCCAATCATGGAAGTAGAGATAGAGCAGGATCCAAAGCGCGAGCACGGTGAAGAGAAAAATTTTAAAGATTTGCGGCGTGTAGTGGTAAACCCATCCGTACAGAATCGGCTGTCCGCCGACGTAGATCTTTACATCGGGACCTTTCGCAGGATCGACGACAATCTTGTAAACCTCGTCGAAGATCCGCTGGTAGTCGAGCCGCGACTCGAGGAAGCTCCCCTCGATAATCGCCGCCTTGTCGTCGAGCGACACAAAATGCCCGAATACCACCTTAGGGTTTTTGTGGACGTTACTGCGGACCTCGTCGATCTCTTTCTGCGTCGAAGGAACCTTGCCCCCCGGCAGCACCGGAGTATTCAGGATCACGCCGCCAGCCAGCGGACGGAAAAAACTTGCGGTCGAGAGCGAACGCACCGAGCCGTGCTGGATTCCGTAAACCAGATCCATGTCGCCCGTCATCTTGACGATCTTGGCCAGAATCGCGGGCGTATAGATGGTGCCCTCGCGCGCCTCGATCATGATGGTGACGTTGTTGACGCTGCCGAAATAGGTGTCGTACTTGTGGGCGATTTTTATGAACGGATGGTTCTGCGGGAGCAGGTCGCCGAAGCTCGTCACCAGGCGGGTTTGCGCCGCGTAGTAGCCGAAAAACCCGGTCAGCGCGGCGATTACGATCAGCACGTAAAAGCGCCGCTTGATTATCCATTCACCGAACCGATACCAGACCATCGAGTTCTCCGCTTTTCCCCGCGCGCCGGGCTAGCCCTGGCAAAAACGCCAGGTCTTGCCCCCGTCCGCTGTGTATAGAACCGTGCCCAGACCGACGATCCATCCGTGCTGGCTGTCGAAGAAGCGCACCTGGCTAAGTGGAACCGGCAGCGCCGCGACACTGCTATCGTGCGCCCATGCGGCATTAGATTGCAGGCGCAGGACGGTGCCGGTCAGTCCGACCGTCATGCCCTGATCGGCGCCGAAAAGATCTATCGCGAACAGCGGATCGCGCGCCGGAATCCGCGGCGCCTCGGTCTCGATCGCCTCGGGCGGGCCGCCGGGCTTCTTCGCGCGAGGCGCAAAACTCCAGGTCTTGCCGCCGTCGCTGGTTTCGATCACCCATCCCTCGACTCCGCAGGCGGCGCCGTGCTGGGCGTCCCGGAAGGAGACGCCGAACATGCTCGGAAGCTGAAAATCGGCGAAGCGAGGGTCGTCGTTGGGGCCGAGCGGACGCTTCCACTGTGGGACCAACGAATCCTGCTGCTCTTGCCAGGTCTTGCCGCCGTTGCCGGTCGCCCAAATCCGGCCCAGCTCGCCGACGATCCATCCGCGATTGTCGTCAATAAACGATACGCCGTAGAGTTTCGGTTCCTCAAAAGGGAGCGCGTAATCCTGCAGTTCGGCTGGAAACTGGCGCTCCAACTGGCGCTTGAAAAACGTCTCGCCGCCGTCGGTGGTGCTCAGCACCACTGATCCGTCGCCCACCAGAAATCCATGCAGGCGATCGGGGAATGACAGCGAAAAAATAAATAGTTGGGTGCGCGAGTTGATGCGCTGCCATGTCTTGCCGCCGTCGCGCGTGCGCATCACCAGGCCGTCCTGTCCGCACAGGTATCCGTTCTGGTCATCGACCATCTGGATCCCGAACACGGCCAGGTCGGTGCCGATATCGACCTGCTTGAAATGCAGCCCGCCATCTTCGGTGAGCAGAACCTTGCCGCGCGTGCCGACAATAAGCGCGCGAGTGGGACTGGTCGGCCAAACGTCGAAGAAGTTATCCGAGAACGTGATCGCTCGTTCTTTGAGCGGCGGCACCGCGACTTCGCGATGACATGCCGACACGGCAAGGGCCGCGGTGGCGACGAGCAAGACGATCCACTTGCGCGCGATACTGTTTGGTAGCATTCCGACCTCGAAAATCCGCTCTATACTCAAGGAAAGCGCCCTGGTGTGCAAGCAGGAAATGGCCGGTCTTTTGCCGTCAACCCAAATCGGCCAGCAACAGACCCGTCAGATACTCGCCCTCGGCATGGCCGAGCAACACCGGATGATCGGGGCCGGGACCGAGCCGCGCGAGCAGCTTGAGCTTGCGCCCCGATTTGTTCTGGGCGATCCGCACCGCGCGCAGGAATTCCTCGCCGCGGAAATGCGCCGAGCAACTGAAGGTCAGGATTCGTCCGCCGGGCGCAAGCACGCGCATCGCAAGCGCATTCAACTCGACGTACAGGCGTCCTGCCCGGTCCGCGTCGGCTCGGCTGCGCGCCAGAGGAGGCGGATCAAGGACCACCACGTCGAAACGCTCGTCGGTTTTGGCCATGAACTCGCCGGCCTCGCCATGAATCAACTGAGCCGCGTCGGCAGGATAGCCGCCCAGCGCAAGGCTCTTCTCGGCCGCCGCGAGCGCGCGAACCGACGTGTCGATCGCGACGACCCGCGCCGCGCCCCCCGCCAATGCCGCCAGCGCGAAACCCGCGTTGTAGCAGTATGCGTCCAGCACGCGGGCGCCGGCGGACTGCCCGCGCACGATCGCGCGATTTTCGCGCTGGTCCAAAAACGCGCCGGTCTTTTGGCCACGGGCGAGATCGACCGGGAATTTTATTCCATTTTCAGTCGCGACAGTTTCATAAACCTCGACGCCGTAAGCGACTCCGATCCGATCGGCGAGTCCTTCCTGCTTGCGCACCGCACCCTGGCTGCGCTCGATAATCGCGCGCGGCGAGATGCGCGCCGCAAGCGCCGAAATGATTTCCGCGCGCATCGCGTCCGCTCCGGCGGTCAAGAGCTGGAGCACCAGCACGTCGCCGTAGCGATCCACCACCACGCCCGAAAGACCGTCGCCGTCGCCGTTGACGAGCCGATATGAGTCGGTGTCGCCGCGGATAAACCGCGCGCGCATCGCGATCGCGTCGCCGAGGCGCCGCGCGATCAGACCGCCCAGCGCGGGCGCCGACCCCCATGCGAGGATCCGGATCGCGATCGTGGTCGCGGAATTGTAATAGCCGATTCCGAGCAGGTCGCCGCCGGAATCGCGCACCTCGACCAAGGCGCCGGCGGCCAGACCTACCGGTTCGACGCGCGCGATCGCTTGCGAGAATATCCACGGATTACCGCCGCGCACGGGACCGTCGCGGCCGGTGCGCAGAAAAATCCGCCCGACAGGTTCGGGCGCCTTTCCCGACGCCGCCGCGATTTTATCGGGAGTCATTTGGATCGAGTGGAGGATTGCCGACGCGGCCACGGCGTTTCATTCGCGCGCCGGAACTCGCCGCTGCGCCCGCCGGACTTGCT
>DATKSB010000059.1:0-20144 GCA_035531855.1 Binataceae bacterium (SeqCode) | reverse complement strand
CTACCTGCATCGCTCGAATCCCAACGACGTCGCGCGCACCGAGCAACTCACCCTAATCTGCTCGCCCGAAAAGAAAGACGCCGGTCCGACCAACTATTGGGCCGACCCCGCCGAGACCTACGCCAAGCTGCGCGGATGGCTCGCGGGCTCGATGCGCGGACGCACGATGTACGTTATTCCTTACGTGATGGGACCGCTCGGATCACCATTCGCAAAGGTCGGAGTCGAGATTACCGACAGTGTCTATGTCGCGCTGAACATGCGGATCATGACGCGAATGGGTGCGCCGGCGCTCGAGATGCTCGGCGCGAGCGGCGACTTCTGCCGCGGTGTCCATTGCACGCTCGACCTCGATCCCGAGCGCCGGCTCATCTGCCATTTTCCGCAGGACAACGCGATCTGGTCGCTCGGCTCGGGTTACGGCGGCAACGCGCTGCTCAGCAAAAAATGCTTCGCCCTGAGAATCGCAAGCGTGCAGGGCCGCCGGGAAGGCTGGCTCGCCGAGCACATGCTGATCCTCGGGATCCAGAATCCCAAGGGCGAGACCACTTACGTCGCCGCGGCGTTTCCGAGCGCGTGCGGAAAAACCAACCTGGCGATGCTGACGCCGCCGCCCGCCTTCGCCGGGTGGAAAGTGTTTACGGTCGGCGATGACATCGCGTGGCTGCGAGTCGGCGACGACGGCAGGTTGTGGGCGGTCAATCCAGAAAACGGGTACTTCGGCGTCGCGCCCGGCACCAATTCGCACTCGAATCCGAACGCGATGAAGATGCTCGGGCACGATTCGATCTTCACCAACGTCGCGATGACGCCCGACGGCGACGTGTGGTGGGAAGGTACCGACGCGACCGCGCCGGAAGGAATGCTCGATTGGCAGGGACGGCCGTGGAACAAGGCGTCGAAGGAAAAGGCGGCACATCCGAACAGCCGTTTCACCACTCCGATGACCAATAATCCCGCGCTCTCGCCGCATGCCAACGACCCTACAGGCGTTCCGATCTCCGCGATCGTGTTCGGCGGACGCCGCGCCACCACCACTCCACTCGTGCTCGAATCCGAGAGCTGGGCGCACGGCGTATTCATGGGCGCGACGATGGGCTCGGAAACGACCGCGGCCGCTGCAGGAGCGGTTGGCGTGGTGCGGCGCGATCCGATGGCGATGCTGCCGTTCTGCGGCTACAACATCGGCGATTATTTCGGCCATTGGCTCGAGATGGAAAAGTCGATCAAGCATCCGCCGAAGATCTTCATGGTGAACTGGTTCCGCAAGGACAAGGACGGCAACTTCCTGTGGCCGGGTTTCGGCGACAATCTGCGCGTGCTCAAGTGGATGCTCGATCGGATCGATGGGCGAATCAGCGCGGAAAAAACCCCGGTTGGCGGGGTGCCGAAGATCGCGGACCTCGATATCCGCGGCCTCGAAATTTCGACCGAGCAGTTGCGCGAGGACCTGGCGATCAAGCCGGAGGAATGGAAGATCGAGCTCGCTTCGGCCGCGGAATTTTTCGACAAGATCGGCGAGTCGATGCCGAAGTCGCTGCGCGAGAAGCATCAGCAGCTATTGGCGTCGCTGACCTCCAGCTCAGACTGAGTTGGAATCGCAAATGCGGCGCCGCCAAACTTCATTGGTGGTCTGGCGTTACGCCCGCCGTCGACGACGGGCGAGACGCCCGCCGCCCCACTATTGAAAAGCGCATGCGCGACGCGATGCTTGCGCCTTTTTCCGCAAGCATCGTGACACGCGGGTGAGGGGCTGCTCTCGCTCCTAATCGAGGTGCTTGCGCAGAAACGTCGGCACGTCGAGCTTGTCGTCGCCGTCGAGCAGTGCGTTGGGTTCAAGGCGCTCGGCGCCGGCGGCATTGTCGGCTGCGCCGCGGCGCTTGAACGCCGGGATGTCCAGGCTGCTGTCGTCAACAATCAAACCCATCCGACGCACCGGCTTGCCGACCGGGAACTGGCGCACCTGTCCCGACATCTGCGCCGGCGCGGGCGTCGGACGAATCTCGGCTGGATCGACTGGACGCGTCGAGGCCGCCGCGATCGGCGTGGTGATGGGCGCTCCGGACGGCGAATACTTCGCGAACGGCAGTTCCTTTTCGCCGAAGCCCGTCGCGATAACCGTCACGCGAATTTCGCTGCCGGCTTTTTCATCGACCACCGCGCCGAAAATGATATTGGCGTCTTCGTCGGCCTCTTCCTGGATCAGGCTGGCGGCTTCGTTCACTTCGTACAGCGACATGTCGGGTCCGCCGGTCACATTGATCAGCAATCCGCGGGCGCCCTTGATCGAAACGTCTTCGAGCAACGGACTCGAGATCGCGCGCTGCGCCGCCTCGACCGCGCGATTTTCGCCCGACGCGGTCGCCGCGCCCATCATCGCCATCCCCATCTCCGACATGATCGAGCGCACGTCGGCGAAATCGAGATTGATGAGGCCGTGAACCGTGACCAGCTCGGAAATTCCGCGCACCGCCTGCAGCAGAACGTCGTCGGCCTTGGCGAACGCCTCACGCAAGGAGGTGTTGCGGTTGGCGACCGAGAGCAGCCGCTGATTCGGAATCGTGATCAGCGTATCGACCGAGTTCTTGAGTTCGCGAAGGCCCTCTTCGGCCTGCGCCATCCGCTTGCGCGCCTCGAACTGGAACGGCTTGGTCACGACGCCGACGGTCAACGCGCCAAGCTCGCGCGCGATTCGCGCGATTACAGGCGCGGAGCCGGTGCCGGTGCCGCCGCCCATTCCGGCGGTGACGAAGACCATTTCGGCGTCGGCCAGCTCGCCGCGGATTCGCTCTTCATCTTCGAGCGCGGCTTTGCGGCCGATCTCGGGATTGCCGCCGGCGCCGCGGCCGCGGGTCAGGGTTTCGCCGATCTGAAGTTTCAGAGGCGCGTGATTGTTCTGGAGCGCCTGCGAATCGGTGTTGACGGCAATAAAATCGACCGCACGGACGCCGTTGGCGATCATGTGATTGATCGCGTTGCCACCGCATCCGCCGGCGCCGATCACCTTTATGCGTGCGCCCAAATCGGGGTTACTCACCAACTCAATCATGTGCGAACCTCCTCCACCACCTACCGGCAAAATTTGCTGACCGCTCAAGTTTTTCTTGCGTCGGCGCGTCAAAAGAAATCTCTCACCCAGTCGCTCAGGCGGGTGCGCAATCTGCCCAATCGCCTGTAGCGTCCGGCCGCGCCGCTAACCCCGCGCGCGGAACCCTGACACAGGATCAGGCCCGCCGCGGTGGTGTACATCGGTTTCATCAATTCCTCGGGCATCCCTTTGAGATTGATCGGAAGCCCGCGGCGGACTGGAACTCCAAAAACCCGTTCCGCCAGTTCCTGCGTGCCTTCGAGCAGAGAAGTTCCGCCCACCAGCACGATTCCTGAGGCGAGGCTGTCGGCCACGCCCGAGCGCATAATCTCGCGCTGCGCCATCGCGAGAATTTCTTCCATCCGCGGCTCGAGGATGTCGGTGAGCATCCGGCGCGCGATAGCTTTTGGCTCGCGTCCGCCGACTCCCGGCACCGCCACCATCTCGTCGCGCCGCACGACTTGCTGGGTCGCGGCGCCAAAAGCAATCTTGAGCTTTTCGGCTTCCGCGATCGGAGTGCGGATTCCCGCCGCGATATCGCTGGTCAAATGATTCCCTCCGAGCGGCAGCACGGCGGTATGCATCACGGCGCCGGCGTGGAACACGATGATATCGGTGGTGCCGCCGCCGATATCGATCAGCGCGACGCCGAGTTCGCGCTCCTCTGGAAACAGCGCGGCTTCGGCCGACGCTAGCGGCTCGAAGACCATCTCGGAGGGCGTGATTCCCGCGCGCTCGCAGCATTTGGTCAGGTTCTGGCCGTAGCTTTGCGCGGCGGTGACAATATGGATGCGCGCCTCGAGGCGCACGCCCGCCATCCCGATCGGTTCGCGCACGCCGTCTTGATCATCGACCGCGAACTGCTGCGGCAGGATATGCAAAACCTGGCGGTCCAGCGGAATCGCGACCGCGCGCGCCGCGTCGATTACCCGCTCGACGTCGCGCGGACCGACTTCGCCGCCGCGCACCGCGACGATCCCGTGGCTGTTGAGTCCGCGGATATGCGGTCCTGCGACGCCTGCGACCACTGCGCCAATTCGCAGACCCGAGGTCTTCTCCGCCTCATCCAGCGCGGCGCGAATCGCCTCGACCGTGGCTTCGATATTGACCACCACGCCCTTGCGCAAGCCGGTGCACGGCGCGACTCCGTGGCCGAGCACGGCGATATCGCCTTCGGGGCTCGCCTCCGCGACGAGAGCGCAGACCTTGCTCGTGCCGATATCCAATCCTGTGAGCAGGTTCCTCATCGCTTCACGGACTCCTCAAAGCCGCGGACCGAACCCGCGAATGAACCGAGACCTTGCGCACGGCGCCGTGGCGACTCTTGGCGGGCGCGTCGACGGCGGCCATCCGCACAACAGCTTCGTCGGGCATGGTCATATCCAGCGCGGCGAGCATCCGCTCGCGTCCGCGCCATTTTCCCAGCACTTCGTTCGCGCGCTTGATCTCCGCGGGCGCATTATCAAGATCGATCAGAACCTCGGTGCGCGCGCCGTCGAGATAGAGCGCCGCGACCGCGCCGTTATCGACGCTCATCTCCGAGACCAGATGCGACAATTCCGCCTCCGCGCGAACCATCGTCGCGGCGTATCCGACCAGATCAATTCCGCGGCCGTTCTCGACCCGCTCGCCGCTCAGAATCGGCAGGTCGCCTTCGGCGTTGGGCGATACCGGCCCTTCGAGCTCGCCGTCGGAGAACAGCGCATAGAATCCGTCATGCCGCTCGACCATCGCGATCGCGCCGCCCGGCCTTACTCCCGCGGTCTTGGCAGCCGGCGCACTCGCGATCCCCACCTGATGCTCGATCGAGCGGAGTGCTTCGCGCAGGCGCTCCAGGAGCGGACTTGCGGGAGCGGCAGCGCGATCGATGCGGGTGGAATAGGAAGAGAAGAAATTCGAGAAGCGCAGCGTGAGCGCGCGGCCCGGCGCGCTGAATCCCGTCATTACGCCGAAAACAAAAAAAGCGCACAGGACGATACCCACCATCCGTGGGTTCCATCCTACCGCCTCTTTTCCTTTTCTCCGCTCCGCCACCGCACCACCACTTCCGCGCGCGACCTACCAGTCGCCGACCAGCTTGACCTCCGGCTCGAGCCAGACGCCGCTTTGCTCTTTGACCCGGTTCCGCGCCAGCTCCATCAGGGCGCGCACTTCTTCAGCGCGCGCGCCGCCGAGATTGACGATAAAATTCGCATGCTGATCCGAAAACGCGGCGCCACCGACGCGCAGGCCTTTGAGGCCCGCGCCTTCGAGCAACCGTCCGGCGAAGGTGCCGGGCGGATTCTTGAAGATCGAGCCCGCATTTGGAACGCCGCGCGGCTGGCGCGCCGCCCGCTTGGAGTGCAGGTCCGTTACTCGCGCGCGCAGAGAGTCGCGATCGCCAGGGACCAGCTCGAACTCAACCCGCGTGATCACGAATCCGGCGGGAAGATTTGTCCGCCGGTAGGCAAAATTGATTTCGTCTTTGGTCAGATCACGCGAGACGCCTTCGCGCGTGACGCCGTGAACGATAGTCACGACCTTCGCGATCTCGCCGCCGAACGCGCCGGCATTCATCACCAGTCCGCCGCCGACGGTGCCCGGAATCCCTTCGCCAAATTCGAGTCCGCCGAGACTCTTCTCGACTACGGCTTCCACCAGCGCTCCGAAATCAACCGCCGCGCCCGAGATGACGTGGGTGCGATCGATTTCGACTTGGCGGAAGCCCTCGCCCAGGCTGACGACCAATCCGCGCACGCCGCGGTCGCTCACCAGCAGATTGGTTCCCGCGCCCAGGCAGAACGCGGGCGTCGAGCTGCGATAGGCCGAGGCCATCGCGTGGCCGAGTTCGGTTTCGGTTTCGACGGCGAGGTAAAGATCGGCCGGTCCGCCGATTCTGAACGAGGTCAGATCGGCGAGCGGCCGTGCGGTTTCGAGGCGCGCTCCGAAACGCCCGTGCAGATCGTGCTCAAGCATGCTCATGCGGCTTGGCCTCGTCTGCGAGCGCACCGAGAATCCGGTCGCCGAGTTTATAGATATCGCCCGCGCCAAGCGTGACGATCAAATCGCCTGCGCGCGACGCGCCTGCAACTTCGCGCGCGGGTTCGAGCTCGCGGCCCAGATAGTGAACCTCGAGATGGCCGCGCGCGCGGATTGCTTCGTACAAACGCCGCGAAGAGACGCCGGGAATCGGATCCTCGCCGGCGGGATAGATGTCGAGAATGAAGAGCGCGCCTGCGTCGTCGAAGGCGGTCAGAAAATCGTCGAACAGATCGCGCGTCCTGGTGTAGCGATGCGGCTGAAAGACGGCGACGACGCGGCGCTTGAACCCGGCGCGAGCGGCGGCGAGAGTCGCGCGAACCTCCGCCGGATGATGCGCATAATCGTCGAGCACGATCCGTCCGTTGCTCTCGCCCTTGATCTCGAAGCGGCGGCCGATTCCGCCGAACTTCGCGAGCGCGCGCGACGCAATCTCGAAATCGATTCCAAGTTCGAGCGCAACCGCGATCGCCGCCAGCGAGTTCATCGCGACGTGCAGTCCCGGCGCCGGAAGTGTGACCGTTCCGAGCGCGGCGCCATTGAAGATAACCTCGAAGCGGGTCGAGAGGCCGTCGATCACGACTCGCTCGGCGCGCAGGTCGGCGTCGGCCGCAATACCGTAAGTGAGGACGGGTTTGCGCACCTGCGCCAGCATCCCGCGGACGTTGGCGCTATCGATTCCCAAAACGGCGCGTCCATAGAACGGCACGCGGTTGATAAAGCTCGCGAACGCCTCGCGCAGGCGGTCCATCGTGCCGTAGTGATCCAGATGCTCAGGATCGATATTGGTGACGATTGCGATGGTCGGCAAAAGGAGCAGGAAGGAGGCGTCGCTCTCGTCGGCTTCGGCGACCATGTAGTCGCCGCGCCCGAGGCGCACGTTGGTGCCGGTATTGCGCAGGTTTCCGCCAACCGCGACCGTCGGATCGAGGCCCGCCTCTTCCATGATCAGCGCGACCAGCGCGGTGGTGGTGGTTTTGCCGTGACTGCCCGCGACCGCGACCCCGAGCTTGACCATCCGCAAAAGTTCGCCCAGCATCTCGGCGCGCGCGATAACCGGAATCTTGAGATCGCGAGCGCGCGCGACTTCAGGATTAGAAAATTTTATCGCGGACGAAATCACCACCGCGTCGAGCGGCGCGCGCAGATGCGACGGGTGATGCCCGAGCTCGATTTGCGCGCCGAGCGCCGCCAACCGTGCGGTCGCCGCGCCGGCAGCGAGATCGCATCCGCTGACCGCGAAGCCGAGGCTCAGCGACAGCTCTGCGATTCCGCTCATTCCGGCGCCGCCGATTCCAATGAAATGGAGGCGGCGTTTCGGCGCGAGCAAGCCCGATGTCAGCGCGGTATCCACCCGATCTAGTTCTCCACCCGTGCGAGGCTGAAGCAAACCCGCGCGACGCGCGCGGCGGCGTCGGGAAAAACCGCGCCGCGCGCCTGCACGCCCATCGCGATGAGACGCGCGGGATCGGCGAGAAGAGTTTTGATATCGCGCGCCAGATTCTCTCCGAGGCGTTCGTCGTCTTTGACGATAATTGCGCCTTCGAGTTTTTCGATCACGCGGGCGTTGTGAAGCTGCTGCATATCGCGATGAAACGGATACGGCACAAAAATCGCCGCGCGGGCGGCAAGCGCGATATCGGTGACAGTGCCGCCGCCGCTGCGTGCGACGACCAAGTCCGCCGCCGCGAGCGCGCCAGGCATGTCGTCTATAAACGGAACTACTTCCGCCTCAAACGGAAGCTCACGGTAAGCCCGCCGCACCACCTCAACGTCCGCCTCCCCTGTTTGATGTGTGACCTTCAACTTTATAACACCTTTTCCCCAGATTTTGAAAGCCTCTAGGACACCAATATTAAGGCGACGCGCACCGGTCGAGGCGCCTAAAACAAGGATTTGAGCCGGACGACCCTCGATTGGAGTCCGATCCGGGCGCGGTTTATAGCGCACCGGGTTGCCGGTCAGCTCAATTTTGGACTCCGGGAAGTAGGCGCGGCTATCGGGAAAACTGATGCAGATTTTGCTCGCGAAGCGCTGGATGATCCGGTTGGCCAGGCCCGGCATGACGTTCTGCTCGAGCATCACGATCGGCACCCGCGCGAGCGCGGCTGCGACCCCGACCGGCACCGACGCATAGCCGCCGACGCATACGACCAGATGCGGGTGGATTCGTCCGAGTAGTGGCCGCGCCTGGCCGATCGCGTGCGCGAATTCGGCGAGCGCCCGCAGACGCGCTGCGACGCCGTGACCGCGAATGCCGTGGACATTCAAAAGCTCGAAGCGGTAGCCGCTGGTGGGGAGCCACTTGGCCTCGAAGCCGTTGATCGTGCCGACGTAAAGAATTTCCGCGTCGGGCCGCTGGCGGATTATCTCCTCGCCGACTGCGACGGCGGGAAACAGATGGCCTCCGGTGCCTCCGCCGGCGATGATTAACCTCATCCGACGTTTCTCGCGGCTAACTCTTTCATCGGATATTTTTCATCGAACTGCGGGCCGCCGGCCCAGAGCGAGGAGCGCGCCGAGCGCCGCCATCGCCATCATGATCGCGGTGCCGCCGTAACTCAAAAACGGCAGCGGCAGACCCTTGGTCGGAATCATCCCGATCACGACCGCCATGTTGATCAGCGCCTGCAGCGACAGCATCGCGGTCAGACCGACCGCGAGCAGGCTTGCGAACGGGTCGGGCTCGTCGTGCGCAATGCGCATCCCGCGGAACAGGATCGCGCAGAACAGCGCGATCACGATACATGCGCCGATAATTCCAAATTCCTCGCCGACGACGGCGAAAATAAAATCAGTATGCGACTGCGGCAGATAGAACATTTTCTGGCGGCCCGCGCCAAGGCCGACCCCGCGCAAACCGCCCGCGCCGAGCGCGATGAACGACTGAATCAACTGGAAGCCCGCGCCGCGCGCGACCTGCCATGGATCGAGAAAAGCAGTCAGGCGGCGCATCCGGTACGACTTCGCGCACATCTGAATGATCAGGCCCACCAGCGCGATCGCGCCGGCGGCGCCCAGATGCTTTGCCTCGGCGCCGGCGGCGTAAAGCATCACGAACAGGATCACGGAGATCATCACGGTCGAGCCGAAGTCGGGCTGCTTGAGCAGAATAATTGCGAGCGCGCCGACAATCGCAAAGGCCGGCGCGGGGCCGCGCATGAAATCGCGCAAGTCATCCTGGCGGCGACTCAGAAAGTCGGCAAGGAAAAACACCAGCGCGAATTTCACCATCTCCGACGGCTCGAGGACGATCGGTCCGAGCTTGAGCCAGCGCCGCGCGCCGCCGCGGACCAGGCCAAGATGCGGCAGATAGACCGCCAGCAGCATCACGACTGAAACGATCGCAAGCGGCATTACCAGGCGTCGCAGTCCGACGATCGAAAACTGCGAGAGCATCACCAGCACTGCGAATCCGGCGACTATATGCGCCACATGAAGCTTGAAAAAATGAAACGCGTCGCCGGTCTTTTCCAGGCCCAGAAAATAAGTCGTGTTCAACACCATCAGCAGTCCGAACAAAATCAGCGCCCCCGCCGGCAACCATAGCCACGGGTCTGGACGCCGGTATTCGACCGCCTCAAAGCGTCCGAACCAGCTTTTGAAATAACTCTCCGCGCTCTGCATAGTCCTTGAACTGATCGAAACTCGCGCACGCCGGCGACAACAAAACCGTGTCGCCCTTTCGCGCCACCCGCGCCGCCCGTTCGACCGCCTCCGCCAAAGTTGTAACCAGCTCGATTTCGCAAGCGCCGGTAAGCGCCGCGCGCATCTGCTCGCGCGCCGCGCCAATCAGAATCGCGCGGCTGACCTTGCGCCGCATCGGCGCGATGAGCGGGCCATAGTCGCCGCCCTTATCGACTCCGCCCGCGATCAGAATGATCGGCGCAGCGATTGCTCCCAGCGCCTCGACCACCGCGCCGACATTGGTGCCTTTCGAGTCGTCGATCCATCGCACGCCGTCGCGCTCGCGCACGAATTCGAGGCGATGCGGCAGTCCGGCGAACAGGCTCAGCACGTGCTCGATCACGTGTTCATCGACGTACATGGCAAGCGCGGCCGCTGCCGCCGCCATCGCGTTGGAGACGTTGTGCTCACCCGGAAGCCGGAATCCCGCGATACTGATTTGGCCGCGGCGCGAGCCCATGTCGAAGAGCAGCGAACGGTTTTCGTGCCAGATGCCCGGCACGTGTCCCGAGGCGACGAAGCCGAAAGAGAACACGCTCGAGCGCACCGATTTCGCGAGCTCCCAGACATTGGGATCGTCGCGATTCAGAACCGCCCAATCGCTGCCATCCTGGTTATCGAACATCCGCGCCTTCGCGACGCCATATTCCGCGAGATCGCGATAACGATCGAAATGATCGTCAGTGAGATTCAGATAGACCCCGACCTTGGGCTTGAAGTGCACGGTCGATTCGAGCTGAAAGCTCGAGACCTCGGCGACGATCGCGTCGAAAACTCCATCGACCGCCGTGATCAGCGGCGGTTGCAGGTTTCCACCGACGAACGGATGCATCCCCGCCGCTTTCAGAATTTCGCCGAGGAGCACGGTCACGGTGCTCTTGCCGTTGGTGCCGGTGATCGCCGCGATCGGCGCGGAAAGAAATTGCGAAGCGAGCTCGACCTCGCCGATCACAAGGATCTTGCGCTTGGCCGCGGCCGCGAGCAGCGGAGAATCGAGCGCCGCGCCGGGAGTCGCCACCACCAGATCGACGCCGTCGAGCCACGCGGGATTTTCCGCGCCGAGTTTCAATTGTCCGGCGGGAAGCCGCGCGCGATCGATATCGGACCTGCGATCAGTCAGGATCAGGTGCGCGCCGTGGGCGGCCAGAAACTTCGCCGCCGCGATTCCAGTCGTCGCCAGTCCCACGACCATCACCGTTTTGCCCGCGAGCTTCATCATCGTTTCAGTATAGCGCGGCGGCCTTTGGATTCAGCGAAGTTTCAGCGTCGAGAGCGCGACCAGCGCGCACACGATCGAAATAATCCAGAAGCGCACCACCACCACGGTTTCGGGCCATCCGCTGAGCTCGAAATGATGATGTATCGGCGCCATGCGGAAGAAACGTTTGCCGCCGGTCCATTTGAAATAGTAGCGCTGGATAACCACCGAAGCGGCTTCGAGGACGAACACTCCGCCCGCGATTACCAGCGCAAGCTCCTGCTTGCACAACACCGCGACCATCCCGAGCGCTCCGCCGAGCGATAGCGCACCCACGTCGCCCATGATCATCGAGGCGGGGTAGGCGTTGAACCACAGGAACCCGAGTGACGCCGCGATCAGCGAGGCGCAGAAGATCGCAACCTCGCCGACGCCGACGACGTGCGGGATTTGCAGATAGGTGGCAAATTTCAGATTGCCCGCGACGTAGCTGAATACCCAGTAGGTGAAGGCGGTGGTCATGACCGGGCCGATCGCAAGGCCGTCGAGCCCGTCGGTGAAATTGACCGCATGCGAGCATCCGGCGATCACGAACATCGCGAACGGGATATAGAAGATCGGGCCCCAATCGGGATGCAGATTTTTCGCAAACGGGATCGTGAGCGTGGTGGGAAATTTCAGCACCGCGAACAGAACCACCGACGCGACCAGCGCGCAACCGAAAGTGCCGCCAAGCTTCGCCGATTCGCTGAGTCCCAAACCCTTGCCGCGCTTGAGTTTCAGGTAATCATCGCAGAAGCCAATCGCGCCGAAGCTCGCGGTAACGAAGATGACGATCCAGACGTAAGGGTTGGTGATGTTGGCGAGCAACAGCGTGGCCGCCAGCGTGGCGGTCAGGATCAGCAAGCCGCCCATCGTGGGCGTGCCGGCCTTCTTCTGATGGCTCTGCGGAACCACGTCGCGGATTGTCTGCCCGAAATGCGCGGCGCGGAAGCGATCGATCAGCCACGGACCCATCGCGAGCGAAATCGCGAGCGCGGTCAGCCCCGCCAGCACCGAGCGAAAGGTTTCGTAGCGAAGGACGTTGAAGGCCTGGAAATGGGTGTGCAGGCTATAGAGCAGGAGATACAGCATCGCGTCTCAGTCTGTCCGGTATCCGTGCTCGCGGGCAATCTCGGCAATCACGGCGCGATCGTCGAAAGCCAGAACACGGTCGCCGACCAATTGATAGTTCTCGTGGCCTTTGCCCGCGACGATCACGGTGTCGCCCGGCTCAGCAATGCGCAACGCGAGCGCGATCGAGGTGCGGCGATCGGGCTCGACGCGATAATCTTTCGCGCGCGCGCCAGTTTGTTTTATCGCGTCGCGAAGACCGGCTTCGATCTCTCCGATGATCGCGCTCGGATCTTCGCTGCGCGGATTATCCGACGTGATGATCGGAAGATCAGCCATCCGCGCGGCGATTGCGCCCATGATCGGGCGTTTGCCGCGGTCGCGGTCGCCGCCGCATCCGAATACGCAGATCACGCGGCCGCGGGTGAACTTGCGCGCCGCCCCGAGCACCGCTTCGAGCGCGTCGGGTTTGTGCGCGTAATCGACCAGCACCAGCACGCCCACGCGCGCGGGCACCGCCTCCATCCTGCCGGGGGCCCCTGGGCATCGCCGCACACCTTCCGCCACCGCCTCAGGTTCGATGCCCAGGGCCACCGACACGGCGGAGGCCCCGAGGATATTGATCAGGTTGAACTCGCCGACGAGCGGCGAAGTAAACTCAATTTTTTTGCCGAGCGCAAGCAATGTTGCACGAATTCCGCCGGCGCCGACTGAGTAGTCCTGTGGATAAACGTCGAGATCCGGAGCAAGTCCGAAGCTGATTTTGCGCGTCGGCACCGCGGCGAGCACCTGCTGTCCATATGGATCATCGCCGCGCGCGACGGCAAAGATATCGCCGCGGTGGCTGCGCGGAAGAATCTCGGTAAACAGGCGCAGCTTGGCGGCGAAGTAGTTTTCCATCGTGCCGTGATCATCAAGATGGTCGCGGCCCAGGTTGGTGAAAACCGCGCAGCGAAAGTTGAGCGCGTCCACCCGTCCCTCGGCGATCCCCATCGAAGAGACTTCCGCGGCGACGTGGCGCACACCTTCGCGCTCCATCCGCACAAGCGCGGACTCGGTATCGATCGACTCGGGCGTGGTCAGCCCGCTGTAGATTTTATTCTTGCGGATAAAGGTTCCTACCGTACCGATGATCCCCGCCGGATGACCGGCGGCCTCAAGGATCGCGGCGAGCAGATAAGCGGAAGTGGTCTTGCCGCTGGTGCCGGTAATTCCGATCAGATCGAGGCGCTCGCTTGGAGCGCCAAAAAAACGCGACGCGGCCGCGCCCATCAGCAGGCGCGGCCGCGCGCTCTCGACAACGGACACCGCGGGACGGGCGTCCACAGCACCACCACCCACCACAATCGCCCGTGCACCGCGGTTTAATGCGTCATTTATGTTCGCGCGGCGGCGTTCCGGGTCGCGCGCAAGGGAAAAAAACAGATGGCCGGCAGCCACCGCGCGCGAGTCATAGCTGAGTCCCGAAATTTCCACCGCCGCATCGCCCTCAATCCGTCCATCGAGTCCCTCGAGTAGCTGGTCGAGCCTCACATCCCGCCCCCCGGCGCCGCCGTGCCGCCGCGGATCGCGACGGCGTCGGCAACGGTATCCGGCTGCATCGGGGCAAGCGTGAGCTTTATTCCCGCATGACTAAGCGGAGCGTAGGGCGCGGGATCCTGCGCAACCACGTAGCCGCTTCCGCGCACTTCGAGCGTCACGCCGATTTTGCGCGCGACCATCAACGCCCGGCGCAGACTCATTCCGGAAAAATTCGGAGTCGTCGGAGAGCTGGCACCGGTCAGTGCGGGAATCTCGTCGCCGGCGTCAGGCGCGGACACATCGGCCAGCCGCGCCCCGCCCTTGCCGCCAGCCGGCATCGGGATCATTCCGGCGACATCGTAGTTGCCGCCGGGCGCGGTGATATTCAGATCGCGCGCCGCGCCGGAAGCGATCTCGCTGAAGGCCGGCGCCGCGTAAAGTCCGCCGAAGTGGCCGTGGCCGACATCGTAGAGCACCACCAGGATCAGCAGGCGCGGATCGTCGGCGGGCAGAAACCCGACGAACGAACACACGTGCCGATTCTGATAATAACCGCCCGCGGGATTAACCATCTGCGCGGTGCCGGTCTTGCCCGCGACGATAAAGCCGTCAACCTTGGCGCGATGCGCGGTGCCGTTGGGACCGTTTACGACATTGCGCAAAAGCAGATTCATCTGATGCGCGATCTCGGGCGAGATCACGCGGCGCATTACCTGCGGCGTATGGCGCAAAATCACGTTGCCCTGCGCGTCGTACGCGGTCTTCACCACGTACGGCCGGACGATCAGTCCGCCGTTGGCGATCGCCGCGTACGCGGTTGCAAGCTCGATTGGCGTCACCGCGATTCCCTGCCCAAAGCCGTGATTTGCGAGATCGATATCCTTCCACGTCGAGGGATTCATCACCAAGCCGCTCGCTTCCGCGGGGAGATCGATCCCGGTGCGCAGGCCGATTCCGAATGCGCGCATGCCTTGATAGTAGCGATCCGCGCCGAGACCGAGCGCGATCTTAGCGGCGCCGATATTGGACGAAACCTCGATTATTCCGGCCAGATCGAGCGAGCCATGCTTGCTGTCGTCGTGAATCGTGCGGCGGTCAAGCGTCCAGTGGCCTTCCTCGCAATAGATCTGCTTGTCGAGCGTGATCGCTCCATCGGACAGCGCGACCGACGCGAGAATCCCTTTCATCGTCGAGCCAGGCTCGAAGGCGTCCTGCACCGCGGTGTTGTGCAAACGGTCGTGAACGCTTGCCGGGTCGGCGCCGATATTCGCCATCGCGATAACTTCGCCGGTAAACGGATCGAGCACGATCGCCGCGCCGCGTTTGGCGCCGCTTTGCCGCACCTCGGCCGCAAGTTCGGTTTCGGCCAGCGACTGGATCGACGAATCGATCGTGAGCTCGAGCTGCGCGCCCGGCTCGGGCGTCTTGAGCTCGAGCGGGCTGTCGAAAATCGGATGTCCCAGCGCGTCGTGGTAGAAGCTCAGCTCGACCGGCTCCCCACGAATCATTTTGTTGTATCCGAGTTCAAGGCCGGAGAGCCCCTGGCCGTCCATCCCCGCAAGCCCGACCACAGCAGCGGCCAGGTTGCTCTCCGGGTAAAAGCGTTTGTATTCGCTGAGCGCGCCGACGCCTTCGATTCCGAGCCCCTCGGCCGCCTGCGCCATGTCCACCGACACGCGCCGCACCAGCCATACGAAGGGAGCAGGTTTGGCGAGCCTGGCCTCAAGCTCGTTTGAGCTGAGCCCGAGAGCCGCCGCGAGTTTGGCGCGTTCATGCGCGGTGGTGGAGTCGAGCACGCGACGGGGCCGCGCATAGACCGAGCGCGTCTCCGCGGAAAGCGCGAGCGGCTCTCCATTGCGATCGACGATCGGCCCGCGCACCGCGGCAAGTTCGGTTTCGCCGGTATGCTCACTGTTCGCGAGCGAGGCCAGCCGCGGTCCGTCGAACTCGACCAGCACGATCAGGCGCATCACCGCGAGCGCGAACATCGACGCCAGCACCAGCGTCAGCCATCCCACCCGCGCGCGGCGCTGTTTGAACGACACGTTCACGGCAGCATCACCACCTGCCCATTGGCGGGCGGCGCAAGATGATACCGCGGCGCGAGCGCGCGCAACCGATCGTGCGAGGCGAGCTGCGCCGCCTTGAGCCGCAGGGTGCGGTTCTGATCCTCGAGGCCGGCGATATCCTCGCGCAGCGCGGAGAGCCGGTAGCCCTCGCGCGTGGCTTCGAGCCGGATCATCAAGGTGGTGAAGCCGAGAGCCGCGACCGCGATCATCAGGATTCCGGCCAGGATCGGCGAAGGCGGATTTGCGGGACGCACCCGGCGGCTCATTGCGCGATCCTCTCGATACAGCGCAGGCGTGCGCTGCGCGCGCGCGGGTTGTTCGCAATCTCGGCGCGCTGCGGCTTCATTACTTTGCCGGTGATCGCGGAATATCCGCCCGAGCGTTTGAGCTCGCGAAAGCGTTCCTTGACCGCGCGGTCTTCGAGCGAATGATATGCGAGCACGATCATCCTGCCCCGCGCTGCCAGCAGTCCCGGCGCGTCGGCGAGCAGCGCGGCCAGGCTTTCCATCTCGCGGTTGACGGCGATCCGCAGCGCCTGAAAAGTGCGCGTCGCCGGATGCGCCCCGCTGCGGCGATGCGGCCCGATGGCGCGTTCGACCACCGCGCGCAGCTCGGCGGTGGTTTCAAGCGGACGGCGGCGGCGCTCCTCGACGATCGCGCGCGCGATTCTGCGCGAGGCGCGCTCTTCGCCGAAATTGAAAATGATATTGGCCAGATCAGTTTCGGATTCTTCGTTCACCAGGTCATAGGCGCGGATTCCCTGCGTCCGATCCATCCGCATGTCCAGCGGACCTTCCAGGCGAAAGCTGAACCCGCGCTCCGCATCGTCGAGCGCGAAGCTCGACATCCCGAGATCCGCGACGATCGCGTCGGCGCGATCGAATCCGCATTCGAGGAGCACTTGCGCCAGGTCGGCGAAATCCGCCTGGCGCAGAATCACGCGATCGCCGAACGGCGCAAGCCGATCGCGCGCCGCTGCCAGCGCCTCGGCGTCGCGATCGATCCCGAGGATCCGCGCGCCGGTCGCGCCGAGGATTGCCTCGGCATGACCCGCCATTCCTAACGTCACATCAACGACGACGCGCGGCCCGTGCGCGGCAACCAAGTCGCGCACCTCCGCCACCATCACCGGCACATGCCTCCGGACCGCCGCGCCGTCGTCGTGTTTCACCGCCAAACTCATCGCCGATTACAAATCGAGCTTTTCGTAAAAAGCCGGATCCTGGAGCTCCGCCTCGTTGGCACGGAGCACCCCTTCGAGCAACGCCTTGTCCCACAACTGAAAATGATCGCGCAGCGCGGAGAACGTGACCTCGCGCGCGAGACCGGCGAACTCGCGCAGCCGGGTCGGAATCAGGATACGTCCCTGCCGATCGACCGGAACCTCGTGCGCGCCGCCGATGTAAAATGTTTCGAATTTCTGAATGGATGGATCGAAGCGGTTGCGGGTCGCGACTTTTGCGTGCAACTGCTCCCATTCGACCGGAGGATAAACGTCGAGGCAGCGTTCGCGGTTGTAAAAATTATTGGTGATGAACAGGCGATCGTGCTCTTCGCGAGTAAGCACTTCGCGGAAACGCGCCGGGATACTGACGCGCCCCTTTTCGTCGATCGCGTGGTCGAATCGGCCGCTAAACACCGTACTCCTCCCGAATGCCCCACAATCTCCCACTCTTCACCACTACAGTCAAGTAAATTGAGTAAGGAACATCGCGGAAAGTGAGTACTCACTCGAAATACTGATGGCGAATAAAAAGCGAACATACCATTTCGCGAGAAAATTTCTTTTATCATCCGCTCACGCTTGCGCGTGCGTCCGCGTGCACGGCGAAATTCTTTCTTGACAGGACCGCCGTTCATTAGCGAAACTCGCGCAAATTGCCCCATCGCATAAACCGGATTGAATTCGCCTCGAGCAGACGGGCGAAAAGAGGATTGAAGATGACAGGGAAAGCTTGGTTGAGGAGCGCGGTCGTGGTCGCGGCGGGAGTTGCGTTCACGATGGCCCTCACGACTCCAGCCGCGTGGTCCAGGGCGAAGAAGAAGGCCACACCGACGGCGACGCCGACCGTTACTCCGACCGCGACTGCGACGCCGGACGTAAAGGCCTGGAATTTCGATCAAGACAAGGGCGGAGGACCGGCCGCGGGATGGACCGCGGTGTTGGGTGACTGGCAGGTTATTCCCGATCCGAGTGCGCCAAGCCAGCCCAATACCTACGGGTTGCCTCCCGGACGGATGATGCAGTCGCTAATGAGCGCGCTGCAGTACTATCCGATGGCGATAGTCACAGATCCTACCGAATACTCAGACTTCACGCTCGAGGCGTCATTCAAATCGGCGGGCGGACGCTTCGATTGCTCGGGCGGAATCATCTTTCGCTACGTGGACAAGGATAACTTCTACGTCCTGTCGGCCGGATGCCCGAGCGATTACTTCCAGCTCTCGCGAATAAGCGCCGGCAAGCTCGAAGTGCTGAAGCAGACGGTGGTGCCGACCGACAAGGACACCTGGTACAAGATCAAAGTCGTAGCGCAGGGCGGACATTTCATGTGCTACGACGACAACAAGATGATCTACGATTTCGACGACAGCAAGATCGCCAAGGGGCGCATCGGGCTATGGGCGAGCGACGATTCGCAGGCGCGGTTCGACAACGTGACGCTGACGCTGCCAACCGAGGGCGCCAGCGAGGCGCCGGCTGCGGCGTCTTCGGGGAGCGCGGCGATCCCGGCGCTTCCTCCGCCACTGCCGCCACCGCCGCCTCCGGCGCATTGACATCGATCACGCGGGCGCCGGGATTCCCGGCGCCCGTTTCCGTTCTATCGCGCGCGGACGCCTGTTGATCGGCGGCGACTCGACGCTTAGGCTAGATCGTAATGGAAATCGATTCGCAACCGGCCGAGATCAAGCCCGAGGCCAGCCCCGAGGCCAAGATCGATAAGAACGATCATGAGCGCCTGCCGCCGGGCAATTACCTGAAAGAAGTCGGGCGCGGCATCGGCGTGCTTTTGGGATTGGGACTGCTGTGGGGCCTGGAGATCGTGCGCAACGCGTACTTCCGCGCGCTGGACCGGATCGGCGTGAAGCCGCGCACCCGGCGTTCGAGCGCATTTCCGCCGGGTCAGCCGAAGAAGCATACGGCGATCCAGTCCTGAGTTTCGAGAACCTTTTTTCCGATTCTATTTCAGTTTGATCTGATCATCCGCCGCGATCGCGCCGCCGCGCGGCGCGCAGCCCCGCGTTCGCCGAGGACGAAGCTGGGGCAGGTGCTTTGACCTCGCCGTCGCTTGCGTCAAGGTTTTCATCAAGCAGGCGGGCCAGGTAGCGCGCGAGCTTGTCGTCGAGCACGCGGGCGAGCGCGTCGGTTTGCGCCGCCTGGATTATCTTCAGCAGCCCGTCAAGGCGATGGGACCGGTCGTGCTCGCGAATCAGCCGTGCGATCGCACTTTGCGAGAGCGCGGCCAGCTTTACGTGCAGGGCGCGGTCCAGCCGCTCGACCAGATCTTCCAGCTCGGGGCGCGGCGACGAGGTTCCGAGCAGATAGCCGCATCCCGCGCATCGCGGCGTAACCTCGAGATGCTGCGGCGCGTCGCGGTCGCATCGAATCACACGGCGCTGAAGCGCTTCGATTTGGGGCGCGAAGCCGGGGCCGAGTGCGGGACCGAGCGCGCCGATCACGTCGAGCTTGATGAGCGCGTCGAGGCGGCGGCGGGCGTCGTCAGCGGACCACGCGCTGCGCTCCATCGCGGTTTTCCACGCGCCGTGAAGCGCGCGGTAGAGCTGAACGTAGGTCCACTTGAATTTCTGGAAGCGCGCCTCGAGCGCGTCCAGCCCGCGCGGCGCGCCCGCGAGCATCCGCGGCGCCAGTTCGGCGAGCAGCAGATGGCACTCGGTTTCGAGCACGGTGATGCGCGGGTCGTGCGCCGGCGCTTCTTCGGTGGGGATGCGCAATCCGGTAGCTTCAACAAACTCGCGCATCGCGCGCATCCGCGGCGCGACCTCGGCGGCGGCTTCAAGTCGTTCGTATGCGGACACGACCAGCAACGCCGCCTCGCGCCGCGCCGGGTCGGCACCGATATCGGTCAGGCGTTCAGCGCCGCCTTCGGCCAGCGCCGCGTAATCGTCGAGA
The DNA here is from genome assembly GCA_035531855.1 of Binataceae bacterium (SeqCode). Lineage (GTDB taxonomy): Bacteria > Desulfobacterota > Binatia > Binatales > Binataceae > JBARDN01. The sequence continues at coordinate 318 of DATKSB010000059.1, read as the reverse complement.
ATTTTGATCTGCTCGGCGGGAATCGCGAGCTTGGCCTCCGCGAAAGCATCGGCAAGCGCGTCGCGTGCGCGGCTGGCCGCTTCCACCGCACGGGCCATCGCCTCGGCCACAGCGGCGGTTGCGCCGCGCACCGACACGGCGTCGCGCGCAGGCTTGAGCGACGGCTCGAAGCGCCCCGCCAGCGCGAGCGCCGCGTTGAATCGCGCGGCCTCCGGCGCCAGCGCGGCGGCCGGATCGAACACGATCGCGCCAGAATAGTCGGTGCGCATCACGCCCGCGGTGCGGGCTTCGAGGCGGCGGAGAATATCCGCGAGCGCG
>DATKSB010000058.1:0-6456 GCA_035531855.1 Binataceae bacterium (SeqCode) | reverse complement strand
TTCCGCGAGGATCTTGGCAACGTCGGCGGCAATCCAATGTCGGGCGAAGACACCGAATTATTCGCACGAATAATCGCGGGCGGCGGACGGATGGGTTTCGCGCCGCGCGCGATCGTGAATCATCTGATTCCCGCCGAACGGATGACGCGCGAGTACCTGCGGCGCAAGAGCTTCGCGTACGGCGTCGGCAGCGCCTTCGCTGGCGGGAAGCACCATAATCAAGCCGGCAAACTGATTCGTAATGCGGCCCGGATGGCCGCGGCCGCTGTGCGCGGGGATTCCGAATGCGCGATCTATCATGAACTCGAGTGCGCGAATTTCTTCGGCTACTGGCGCGGCCGGATGCTCGCGCGCAGCAAATAGCACCGCGCAAGTGGGCGCTATTTTACATACGCGAGCATCCCGCGTTTCAGAATCGCCGCCAGATATGGAATCGTGTCCATCGCGCCGAGCTCCGCAGGCTTCACCCACGAGGACTCGACATGCTCGTCGGGCCGCAGCCGCACACCCTGATAAGCACTCAGCCGGCACGCGTATATCACCTGCAGATACGGTTCGCCGACCATCGTGTTGACGCCGAGCATCCTCTCGAGCGCGACATCGAGTGCGGTTTCCTCTTTCACCTCGCGCAGCACGCATTCCTCGGTGCTTTCGCCGATCGCCAGATGCCCCCCCGGAAGATCCCACGCGCCCGGAGCGTAGCGCATCGTCGGCGCGCGCCGCAGCACGAGCATCCGCCCGCGGTTTGCAATCACGCCATGCACGCCGACATAGAACCGCACTTCCGCCATCGCCAATTATTCTCCCGATGCACGCTCAGCTAAAACTACGCGCGCGCCCGGTGCGGCGCCATCGGCGCGATTGTCGAACGACATCGGTGCGCAGTAGGATTCGCGTGCGATTTCGACTGAGGTAGCGGCGATGGAAAAATCCGAATTCTTTCGCGATGCGCGCACGGACATTCCCGGCCCGCTTGCAGGGGTGCAGGTTCTCGAAGCGACCACCAGTTGGGCCGGACCGATGTGCGCGTGCGTGCTTGCCGATCTAGGTGCTGATGTGATCAAGGTCGAAGATCCGCAAGGCGAAGTCGCGCGCCGCCTGCCGCCGTTTCTGCCGGGCACGGTTCCGCCGGTCAGTTTCGCGCAGGCCACCGTCAATCGGAACAAGCGCAGCCTGACGCTCGATCTGCGCACGCCGCGGGGCCGTGAGATTTTTCTCGCGCTCACGCGGCAGAGCGATATCGTGGTGCAGAACTTTCGTCCCGGCACGCTCGATAAATGGGGCGTCGGGTTCGCCGAATGCCGCCGCGCCAAGCCCGACATTATCTACGTCTCGATCAGCGGCTTCGGGCAGTTCGGCCCGATTCACGATCGAGTCGGATACGATCCGCTCGCGCAGGCGCTGTCCGGATTCATGTCGCTCAATGGCGCGGTGGATGGCGCCCCGAGCAAGGCTCCGACTTTTCTCTGCGACGATCTGGCCGGACTGCACGGCGCGATTGCCGCGCTGGCCGCGCTGCGGCATCGCGCGATGACCGGCGAGGGGCAGCATTGCGACGTCGCGCTGCTGGACGCGATGCTCTTTCAATCCAACGGCTATCCTACATTGGGCGCGCTCGGACTTGCGCCGCCGCGGATGGGCAACGAGTTTGGATTCTCGGTCCCGACGAACACTTTTCATTGCCGCGACGGAATCGTGATGCTGGGGACGCTGCTCGATTCGCATTGGAAGGTGCTGGCGCGGCTGGTCGGACGACCCGAGCTTGGCGAGCATCCTGAATACGCGAAAATCGCGCAGCGCATCACGCATCGCAGCGAATGTAACGCGATGGTTGCAGGGTGGTGCTCAGAGCGCACAGTCGAAGAGGTTATCGAGATTTGCGCGCGCGAGGCGATTGCCTGCGAACCCGTCCAGACCTATGCCGACGCCGCACGCGACCCGCACGTGCGCGAGCGCGACATGATGCAGACCACTGCGCAGGAGGGCGGGGCGACGGCGCCGATCGTCGGGCCCGCGGCGAAATTCTCGCGCACCCCGACTCGCGTTCGCGCCGGTGCCGCGGCGCTCGGCGCGCACAATGACGAAATTCTGGAAGCGCTCGGTATAGACGCGGACGCACGCAAACGGCTCAAAGCGGACGGCGTAATATGATCGCTTAGCGGCCCCATCCGCCGCCGCCTGGCGTTTCGATTCGCACGCGGTCGCCCGCGCCGAGCATCGCGTTGGTTTTGCCGGGCAGCTTTTTCCGCCGCTCCGCGCGCACTAGAAAATTCGCGCCCTTCGCGCCGTCGCCGCCTCCCGCCAGCCCGGACGGCGCGATCGTCCGCCGCTCGGTCAGAAGGCTCACGCTCGAATCGACCAGGCATTCGAGTTCGCGCACCAATCCGTCGCCGCCGCGCGCACGCCCGCGTCCACCCGATCCGCGGCGAATCCGGTATTCGGTAATCCGCATCGGGTAGTACGCTTCGAGCGCTTCGATCGGCGTGTTGAGCGTGTTGGTCATGTGAGTATGAATCCCCGACGCGCCGGGAATTCCGGGCGCGGCGCCCGCGCCGCCGGCGATCGTTTCGTAATAGGAAAAATGGCGCGCCCGAAAACGATCGAAGCCGCCGACCGTCAGATTCGACATCGAGCCCGAGCTAGCCGCCGGAATCCGATCCGGCGCGGCCTTCGCGAGCGCGCGAAACAGCACATCGACGATTCGTTGTGAGGTCTCGACGTTGCCGCCCGCGACTGCGGCAGGCGCGAGTGCGTTGACGATCGAGCCGGGTGGCGCGATCAGTTCGATCGGGCGCATCAACCCTTCGTTGGCCGGGACAGCTTCGGCGGCTATGCATTTCATCGCGTAGAAGGTCGCCGAAAGCGTGATCGCATAATTCGCATTGACCGATCCGCGTACTTGCGGCGCGCAGCCGGTGAAATCGACAGTCGCCCGTCCGCCACCGATTCGGATCGCAACCTCGATCGGGATGCGCGTTGCGCCCACTCCGTCGTCGTCCAAAAAATCGCGCGCGCGATAAGTCCCCTGCGGCAATTCGCGCAGCGCCGCCGCCATCAGCCGCGCGGCGTAATCCTTGAGTGCGTTCATCGAGGATGCGACTGTCTCTCGGCCGCTCGTTTTCACCAGCGCGCGCAAACGATCCGCACCGACGCTCAGCGCGGCAAGCTGCGCGCGCAGGTCGCCCTCGCGTTCCTCGCTGACGCGAGTGTTCGCCAGAAACAGCGCCAGCACGTCGCGCGAGATCACGCCCGACTCGACAATCTTCACTGGCGGGAGCCGGAATCCCTCCTGGTAAATCTCGGTCGAGAGCGCCATCGAGCCCGGCGCCATCCCACCGATATCCGCGTGATGCGCCCGGTTCGCCGCGTATGCGAATGGGCGCCGCTCGCGGCCGAGAAATATCGGCGTGACGACGGTCAGGTCCGGCAGATGCGTTCCGCCCGCGAACGGATCGTTCAGCGCGGCGACGTCGCCGGGGCGCAAGTCCAGCCGCGCAACCGCGGCGCGCACCGACAGAGGGGTCGAGCCGAGATGCACGGGGATATGCGCCGCTTGGGCGACCAGCTCCGCGCGCGAATCGAAGATTGCGCACGAGTAATCGCGCCGCTCCTTGATATTGGGCGAAAACGCGGTCTGGCCCAGCACCACGCCCATCTCGTCCGCAATTGCGGAGAGGCGGCTGTTCATGACCGCCAGTGCGACCGCGTCAAGCTTCATCGATCCGCCTCCAAATGCAGATTGCCGTAATCGTCGGTGCGCATCGTGAATTCCGGCGCGACATAGGCGGTCGAGCTCAGCTCGACGATAATCGCGGGACCGCGGATTCGCGCGCCGGCGCCCATGGCGTCACGCGAATAAATCGGAACCTTTCGCGCGCGCTCGCCCGCCAGCACTTGCCCGTGCGAGATCGGGGCCGGCGATCCGCGCTGCGGCGCGATTCGCGCGATCGGCACGGCGATTCCTCCCGCGCGGGCGCGCAGCCGGATATTCACGACCTCGACTGGCGCGCCCGGAGTCGAATGTCCGAAGGCGCGTCGATGCTCCGCGTGAAACACGTCGATAAACTTGCGCGTGAGCGGAACCTCGAGCTCGTACGACTGACCGAGATAGCGCAGGTCGAGATGAATCTCGGTCGCGATAGCCGATGGCGCGGCGCCCTCGGCGCGAAGTTCGATACGCGCCCGTCGGCGCATCGCGGACGCTCGCGCGACAATCGCCTGATACGACGGGTTGGCGGCGCGGATCGTCAGCGAATACTCGCGGCCGAGCGCGGCGCCCACCGCGCCCCACGCGCATAGCAGGCCCGGGTTTCGCGGCATCACGATTCGCCGGATTCCCAGGTCAAGCGCGAGCTCGGCGGCATGCATCGGGCCCGCGCCGCCGAATGCGAGCAGTGTGAAATCGCGCGGGTCGTAGCCGCGTTCAACGGTGATCACGCGGATCGCGCGTTCCATGTTCGCGTTGACCACGCGAATCACGCCGCGCGCGGCTTTAAGCGGCGTCGTCTTCATTGCGCGGGCAATTGACCCGATTGCCTGCGCCGCACGCTCCGGGTGCAGGCGCATCGCGCCGCCCAGAAAATTCGCGGCGACCAGCCGACCCGCTACCAGGTCGGCGTCGGTGACCGTGGGCGCGACGCCGCGTCCATAGCACGCGGGTCCGGGATCGGCGCCGGCGCTCCGTGGTCCCACGCGCAGCGATCCGCCGGCGTCAACGCGCGCGATCGAGCCGCCGCCCGCGCCGACCGTGTGAATATCGATCACCGGGGTGCGGACCGCGTAACCGCTGGGATAGCTGAGCGTGCGGACTTTCGCGCGCCGATCGAACAGTGACACGTCGGTGGAAGTTCCGCCCATGTCGAAGGTGATGAAGCGGTCGGTGCCGATCTCACGCGCCATCGCGGCCGCGCCGATCACTCCCGCCGCCGGACCGGAAAGAATCGTGCGCACCGGCTCGGCGCGCGCCAACGCCGGTCCGATCGCGCTGCCGCCCGATTGCATGATTCTGAGCCGCGCGCCGGAAAGCCGCCGCTCGAGGTTCGCCAGATGCGTCGTCATCCGCGGCGCGACATAGGCATTAACGACCGTGGTCGAGAAGCGCTCGTACTCGCGGTATTCCGCGAGAATTCGATGCGACACGGATAGCGGGCGGCCGAGCGGCGCGAGCGCGCGCGCCAGCGCGTTTTCGCTTTTGGGATTCGCGTATGAATGCAGCAGGCAAATCGCAAACGCCCTCGCGCCGCTACGCTCGGCCGCGCGGCGGACACGATCGAGTTCGGCGCGCGTCAGCGGCAGCGGAATCTTCGCGTCAAACAGGGTTCGCTCGGCAACTCCGATTCGCCGCGAGCGGGGAACCAGAGGCTCGGGCCGCGAGGGCGCCAGCGCGTACAGCTCGTCGCGGTTTTGCCGGCCGATCTCGATCAAATCCTCGAACCCCGCATTGGTGATGATCGCGACGCGCGCGCCTTTCTTCTCGAGCAATGCATTGGTCGCGACGGTCGAGCTGTAGGTGACCAGGCCCGGGCGCGCGCCCGCGAGCATCACCTCGATTCCGCTCTTCACCGCGGCGGCGGGATCGTCCGGCGTCGAGAGAACTTTGTGCACGCGCAGGCTGCCGTCCACGATCGCGACCAGGTCGGTGAAGGTGCCTCCGGTGTCAACGCCGACTGTGATCGAGCTGATACCGCGCGTGGCGCGGCGATGCGGCCGGGCGCGAGTCACGACGGTCTCAGCAGAATTTTGAACGCCGGCGAATTTTCCGCCGCGCTGAAGGCGGCGCGCCATTGGTCGAGCGGAAATTCCGCGTCGATTAGCGAGCGAAGATCGATCCTGCCGGATTCCATCGCGGCTATCGCCGGCGCAAACCGGCCGCATCGCGAACCGATGACGTTGATTTCGTTGATCACAATCGGAGCCAGGTTCAACTCGGCTCCGGCCGCGGCCGTGCTCTTGAGGATGATCGTTCCTCGCGGTGCGACCAACTCGATCGCGCGAGCGAACCCGCCGGACTTTCCGGTGCAATCGACTACCACGTCGAACTTTCCGGCGATTTCAGATTCCAATTGGGTCTTGAGTCCGAGCCGCGTTAGCCGATCGAGCTTATCGCGATGCCGCCCCAGGACAATTGGCAGATGGCCCTCCGCGCGCAGCGCGAGCGCGACGATCGCGCCAAGGCGTCCGTCGCCAAGGACAGCGACGCTGCGGTCGCGCGCCATATGAGTCTGCTCGAAAATCTCATATGCCGCAGCGAGCGGCTCGATAAAGACCGCCAGCTCGTCGGGAATCGAGTCGGGAATCACGACCAGGTTCGCGTCGGGCAGCGCGAGCATTTCGGCGAAGGCGCCGTTGCGGCCAAGAATTCCAAGCACAGTGCGGTCCGGGCAATGCCGCGCCATCGCGCCGCGGCACCATCGGCAGCTCGCGCGGCCGCATCCGGCATTTATCTCACCGGCCACT